>NZ_QGAA01000015.1:0-158869 GCF_005233485.1 Pseudomonas sp. CFBP13509 | reverse complement strand
CCAAAACCAGCCGCTGAGTTATGTCTGATACACCGAGTGCTTCTTGAGTGGGGCTGCTTCGCAGCCCAGCGCGGGGCAAGCCCGCTCACCACAATAAGCTCACCACAAACCACAATAAGCTCACCACAAACCACAATAAGCTCATCACATTCGCCATGACCTTACGCGTTCTTGTCCTTCTCCAACCCCCCCGCAGCCCCCGTCACCACCTGCACACTCAAGCGCGGCGTGGCCAGGTCCAGACCGGCGTCATCCAGATGCCGCTTCAGTGACAGGTTGAACGCCCGCGACACTTCCCACTGCTTGATCGGCGCCGTCTTGAACCGCGCGCGCAGGATCGCACTGCCCGACTCGAAGCTTTCCACCCCCTGGATCTCCAGCGGCGACCAGATATTGCGGCGTTGCAGCGGATCGTTACGCATTTTCTGGCCGACATCGCGCATCAGCTTGATCGCATCGTCGATTTCCATGTTGTAGGGGATCGCCACCCGGAAGATCGCGTAGCCGAACTCCCGCGAGTAGTTCTTGATGCTCTTGATCTCGCTGAACGGGATGGTGTGCACGATGCCGTCAATGTCGCGCAGGCGTACGGTACGGATGGTCAGACCTTCGACGGTGCCGAGGTGGCCGCCGACGTCCACGTAGTCATCGATGGCCAGGGAGTCTTCGATGATGATGAACAGGCCGGTGATCAAGTCGGCCACCAGTGACTGCGCACCAAAACCGATGGCCAGGCCGATCACACCGGCACCGGCCAGCAGCGGCGTGACGTTCATGCCCATGTTCGCCAGGGCGACGATGGCGGCGATGATAAAGATGGTCACGAACAGCACGTTGCGGATCAACGGCATCATGGTCTGCGCGCGGGCATTGGCCAGGCCTTTGCGCGAGCGGGTGAGGGCGTGATGGATGGCGGTGTCGCTGAGGATCCAGATCAACCAGGCAAATAGCAGCGTGCCGCCCAGGCCGAACAGCTTGACGCTGATTTCATGGCCGTCGCCTTCGGTAAAGCGGATCAGCGACAGGCCCCACACCCGCAGCCCCAGTTCGATAAACACCAGCCACACCACCAGGTGGGCGAGGGTGTAGACGAAGCTTTTCAGGCGTTCGGAGTACAGCGCATGGCGCTTGTGCCCACGCTGCGGCTTGAGCGCATGGCGCCGCACCAGGCCGTTGATCACCATGCACAACACCAGCAACACCGTGCACAACAGCGACTGGCGCAGGGCGGTGCTGGTGTCGCCGGCGGAGACGAACGTGGCGAACAGCGAGATGCCCACCAACAGCAAGGCGGGGATGTACCAGAAGGTGCCGATGATCTCGATGGTGTCGCTGAGGGCCCGGCGGGTCAGGCGGCGCGACAGGGGCTGGTTGCGGATCAGGTGGGCGATCGGCCGCCGGAAACGCAGGATGAACACGCCGGTGGACAGCGCGGCCATCGCATTGGCGACCGTGGCCGCCGTGTGGGCCAGGTGTTGGCCGAGCGCAGCCACCAGCCGCGGGTCGCTCAAGGCTTCACCAAAGGCGGCAAAGCTGCCGATCCACCACAACGGGCGGAACGCCTGGTGGCGCAGGATATACAGCGCGCGGTGGCGGTGCGGGCCGTCGAGCAGGGAGAAGGCAATCACACAGATCGCCGAGAAACAGGTACCGACCACCAGCGCATAAGCCAGCACCATTGCCAGGGATTTGCCCAGGGACGAGGGCAGGGCGTAGCTCAGGTACACGGTGATCACCAGTGCGATCAGCCAGGGCCCCAATTTGCGCAGGGCGAAGCGCAGCATGTCCCAGGTACGCGGGTGTTGCGGCAACTCCTCGGGCAGGCCGAAGCGCTCGCGTACCCGGTGGCTCAGCCAGATCAACGCGGCTGCCAGCAGGCTCCATACCGCGAGAATCACTGCAAAGCCGAAAATGATCGGCAGCCATTCGCTGGCCGGCAGCATCAGTGCGCTGAGTTCGTCCTTGGCCAGGTCGATTTCATTCGACCAGCGCCCCAGCGGGCTGTCGGCGCCGGAGAACTGCTGCTCCAGGCCCGACAGCGTACTGCCGATCAGCCCGAGCACGCCTTGCTCGGCGGCGGGCTGGGCCTTCTGGGTAGCGGCGCGCAGCTTCTTCAAGTCGCTCAGCAACTGGGTGCGTTGCTGGTCGTTTTCCAGGGTCTTGATCACCTCGTCCAACGACTGCCCCAACGGCACGTCGGCCTGGGGTTGGGTCTTGGTGGTGCCGAGCAGCCCGGGCAGGCCCACCGCTTGGGCAGACGAGAGCGGCAGCAGCGTGAGCAGGGCGATCAGGAAACAGCAGGGCAGCGCAAACAGACGGGAAAGCACGAGGCGGTCAACCTTGGAAACGACGGGTTGAGCGAGTGTACGAGTGCAAGCGTCATTCGGCCAGTTTGGCGAGGATCTTGTACACAACGGTGCCCAGGATCAGCAGC
The DNA here is from genome assembly GCF_005233485.1 of Pseudomonas sp. CFBP13509. Taxonomy (NCBI): domain Bacteria; kingdom Pseudomonadati; phylum Pseudomonadota; class Gammaproteobacteria; order Pseudomonadales; family Pseudomonadaceae; genus Pseudomonas; species Pseudomonas sp. CFBP13509. The sequence continues at coordinate 156,435 of NZ_QGAA01000015.1, read as the reverse complement.
ATGCCGACCCACATGCCGAATACGCCGAGGGGCTTGTCGCGGAAGTTGAAGCCAACGGCGAGCATGATCATGCCGATCAGGATAGGGATAAGCATGGCGTGGAAAGAGGACATGGAGATCATGGGGCGACGGCCTTGTCGGAGTGGGAATACTGACAAGTCTAGGTCGGATTGCAGGAAATGCAGGTGATGCAGATCAGGTGGACGTAAACCAAATGTGGGGGGCAAGTGCGAATCGTCGCACCGCCCCTCCCACATGTTGACGACATCCAGTCCTGGTCTTAGGGCAGGTCGTGGCTGGCGTAGAACGCGCCCAACACCTTCACCAGATGCGCCAGGTCATGGCTGCCGCACAGTTCACGAATGGAGTGCATGGCAAACGTCGGCAAACCGATATCCACCGTACGCACACCCAGGTGGCTGGCGGTGATCGGGCCGATGGTCGAGCCGCAGCCCATGTCGCTGCGCACCACAAAGCTCTGCACCGGCACTTCCTGGGCCATGCACAGGTGACGGAAGAACCCGGCGGTTTCGCTGTTGGTGGCGTAGCGCTGGTTGCTGTTGACCTTGATCACCGGGCCGGCATTGAGCTTGGGGCCGTGGTTGGCGTCGTGCTTGTCGGCGTAGTTCGGGTGTACGCCGTGGGCATTGTCGGCCGACACCAGCAGGGATTTCTGAATGGTGCGTACGAATTCATCACCTTCAGGCAACAGGCGACGCAGGGTCTGTTCCAGCATCGGGCCGTCGGCACCGCAGGCCGAGCAGGAACCGACTTCCTCGTGGTCGTTGCACACCAGCACGCAGGTTTCGTCGCTCTCGCTGGTGAGCAAGGCTTGCAGGCCGGCGTAGCACGACAGCAGGTTGTCGAGGCGCGCGCCGGCGATGAAGTCGCCATTGAGGCCGATGACGGCGGCGCTCTGGGTGTCATAGAAGCTCAACTCGTAGTCGAGCACCACATCGGCGTTCAGCCCATGCTCCCGTGCCAACTGCTCGGTGAGCACGGCACGGAAGTCCACGCGTTCATCACCGGCAAATTGCGCGAGGATCGGCGGCAATTCGGTCTGGGCATTGATCGCCCAGCCCTGGTTGGCTTCACGGTTCAGGTGAATGGCCAGGTTGGGGATGATGGCGATGGGCAGCTTAAAGTCGATCAGCTGGCTTTCGACCTTGCCGTCACGGCGGAAGGTGACGCGGCCGGCCAGGGACAGGTCGCGGTCGAACCACGGCGCCAGCAGCGCGCCGCCGTAGACTTCCACGCCGAGTTGCCAGAAGCCCTGGCGTTGCAGCTCAGGCTGGGGCTTGACCCGCAGGCACGGGCTGTCGGTATGGGCGCCGACCAGGCGAATCCCGCCTTGCAACGGCGAATGGCGGCCGAGCTTGAAGGCGATGATCGAGGAATCGTTGCGGGTCACGTAGTAGCGACCGTTGGCTTCGGTGGCCCAGGTCTCGCGCTCGTCGAGGCGCTGGAAACCGGCCGCTTCCAGGCGCTGGGCCAGGGCGGCGGTGGCATGAAAAGGAGTAGGGGAGGCCTTGAGGAAGTCGATCAGGCCTTGATTCAACGCTTCGCGCATAAATAGCTCCAGACAGCAATGCGCGGAGTTTACCGTTCGAGGGCGAGAAGTGCACAGAACAAATGTGGGAGGGGGCAAGTCGCACCGCCCGTCCCACATGTACTGTATTTACAGCTTTAGAAGGGAGCCGGGCACTCAAAGCGCAAGCGCTCGCCGCTTTGCGGGTGAGTGAAGCTCAGCATGCTTGCATGCAGGCACAGGCGCGGCCACGCAGCCAGGGCCTGTTCATGGGCATACAGACCGTCACCGAGCAACGGATGCCCGATGGACAGCATATGCACGCGCAACTGGTGCGACCTTCCGGTAATCGGCGTCAGCTCGACGCGGCACCAGTCGCCACACCGTTCCAGCACTTTCCAGAAGGTCAGCGCGTGCTTGCCGAACTCGTGGTCCACCACATGGCGGGGTTTGGTCGGCGGGTCATAGCGCAAGGGCAGGTCGATGCTGCCGCTGTCCAGTTCCGGCTGGCCCCAGGCCAAAGCGGTGTAGGCCTTTTCGGTTTCGCGGTCGTGAAACTGGCGGGACAGTTCGCGATGGGTATCGGCGTCCCGGGCCAGCAGGATGATCCCCGAGGTTTCCCAGTCCAGGCGATGGACGATGCGGGCTTCGGGGTAGCCGTTTTCCTGCAGGCGGGTGATCAGGCAGTCCTTGTTGTCATCGGCGCGGCCAGGCACCGAGAGCAACAGGGTCGGCTTGTTCACCACCAGGACAGCGTCGTCCTGATGCAGGATATGAATAGTGGACAGCGGCATTAAACAGCCTCGTAACAAACGCCAACGGCGGCTCGACCACCCGGTTCCCGCAAAGGGATCAAGGTGACCGAGCCGCCGTGGCGGCCGCCTGTTCGATCAACGATCAGGCAGGGTGATATTGAGTTCCAGAATCGAGCAGCTGCCGTCATTTTCCAGGGCGACATGCACGTCATCGTTGCCGATATTGACGTACTTGCGGATCACCTCCACCAGTTCCTTCTGCAAGGCCGGCAGGTAATCCGGGGTACTGCGTTGGCCGCGTTCGTGCGCCACGATGATCTGTAGACGCTCTTTCGCGACCGACGCGGTGCTTGGCTTTTTGTTGGCGCGAAAGAAGTCGAGAAATTTCATTGTTTAGTTGCCTCCAAAGATACGCTCGAAGAATCCCTTCTTCTTAACATCGAGGAAGCGATGTTCCACGGTCTTGCCCAGCAAGCGATCAACCGCATCGCTGTACGCCTGGCCGGCGTCGCTCTGGTCGTCGAGAATCACCGGGACGCCCTGGTTGGACGCCTTCAGCACGGCCTGGGATTCCGGGATCACGCCCAGCAGGGTCACGGCCAGGATGTCCTTGACGTCTTCAACACCGAGCATTTCGCCGTTACTGACGCGCTCAGGGTTGTAGCGGGTGAGCAGCAGGTGTTCCTTGATCGGGTCCTGGCCTTCCTCGGCGCGCTTGGACTTGCTGGCCAACAGGCCCAGCATGCGGTCCGAGTCACGTACCGAAGACACTTCCGGGTTGGTCACCACGATGGCTTCATCGGCGAAGTACATCGCCAGGTGAGCACCGGTTTCGATACCGGCCGGGGAATCGCATACCACGAATTCGAAGGTTTCCTTCAGCTCGGCGAGAACCTTGCCTACGCCTTCCTTGGTCAGCGCATCTTTGTCGCGGGTCTGGCTGGCGGCCAGTACGTACAGGTTCTCAAGGCGCTTGTCCTTGATCAGGGCCTGTTGCAGGTTGGCTTCACCGTTGACCACGTTGACGAAGTCGTACACCACGCGGCGTTCGCAGCCCATGATCAGGTCGAGGTTACGCAAACCGACGTCGAAGTCGACGATGACTGTCTTGTGGCCGCGCAGAGCGAGGCCGGTACCGATAGCGGCGCTGGTGGTGGTCTTACCCACACCACCCTTGCCGGATGTAACCACGAGAATCTTGGCCAAGGTGTTTCACCCCTAAGGAAAAAGGACTTTTCAGCCCCTGAAAAACATCTCTTGGAACTCGCCGCAGGCGGACAGCCTTTGTAGGAAAAAGACGGGTTTTCGCAGGAAAAACGCCAACCTTCAAATGTTCCTACGCAAGTAATGCCAATTTCGCTGTGCTATCAGAGTCTAGAGATGCTTGGAAAATGCGGCAGTATCCGTTAAAGACGGATGATGTTCAACACATCGCCCGACAGGCTGACCTGCACCGCGGCTCCCCACAGTGGATCGCGGCGCAAATCTTCCGAAACCTTGTACTGGCCCGCGATGGACACCAGCTCAGCGGTCAATTGCTGGCAAAAAATGCGCGCCTTGGTATCCCCCTTGATGCCGGCGAGGGCACGTCCGCGCATCGGGCCGTATACATGGATATTGCCATCGGCGAGAAGTTCCGCGCCGGGACTGACCGAAGAGATCACCACCAGGTCGCCGCCCTGGGCGTAAATCTGCTGTCCGCCGCGTACGGGCGTGGTGATTATCTTTGTAGGCTTGATCGTCGGTTCCGCTGGTTTTTCCGGTTTTTTCTGCACTTCGCCGACCAAAGGTTCCAGTGGACGCTCACGCGCGCCGGAGGGTGGCAGTACTGGCAGTTCAATGGCGATGGCTGCGGCAATGTCTTCGATGCGGCTGGCACGAATCGCCAGGGTTCGCAGGCCATGGGAGCGGCACACGCGCATCAGGCCGGGCAGGTCGATGCTGCCCTGGCCGGCCGGCAGTTTGTCCAGGGCCAGTACCAGCGGGGCGTTGTTGAAGAAGTTCGGCGCCAGGGCAACCTTGGCGGCGAGCTGGCGGTCCAGGGCGTCGAGGTCGTTGCGGGCCAGTTCCAGCACGGTGATGGCGAGCATGCTGCCTTTCAGCTGGAACACGGGATCTTGGTCTAGCGGTTCGGTTTGGCTCATGGTCGGCAAAAAGCGGCTTGTCACGAAAAGTGTCGAGACTTATAACGAGAACACTCACTGGCCGCAAGCCGAGTCGAACCGTTGTAGAATGCGCGGCCCTGTCTTTCCCGGAATCTGTAATGGATCGCCCGCGTTTTCGAGCTGTATTTTTTCACCCGCGCTTTTGGCTGTTATGGCTGGGACTCGGCCTGCTCTGGCTGGTGACCCAACTGCCGTACCGTGCGCTGCTGACCATTGGTCGCCTGCTGGGTGCAGGCATGTACCGTGTGGCCGGCGAACGTCGCCGCATCGCCGCACGCAACCTGGAACTGTGCTTCCCGGAAAAAACCGCCGCAGAGCGCAAGAAGCTGCTCAAGGAAAACTTTGCCTCCACCGGCATTGCCTTCTTTGAAATGGCCATGAGCTGGTGGTGGTCGCGCCAGCGCCTGGCGCGCCTGGCCCATGTCGAAGGCCTGGAACACCTCAAGCAGGCCCAACTGGATGGCAAGGGCGTGATCCTCATGGCCCTGCACTTCACCACCCTGGAAATCGGTGCGGCCCTGCTGGGGCAGAAGCACACCATCGACGGCATGTACCGCGAGCACGGCAACCCGCTGTTCGACTATATCCAGCGCCGTGGCCGCGAGCGGCATAACCTCGACTCCCTGGCGGTCGAGCGCGAAGACGTGCGCGGCATGCTCAAGCTGCTGCGTGCCGGTCGCGCCATCTGGTATGCACCGGACCAGGACTACGGCGCCAAGCAAAGTCTCTTCGTGCCGCTGTTCGGCATCCAGGCCGCCACCGTGCCTGCCACCAGCAAGTTCGCCAAGCTGGGCAAGGCGCTGGTGGTGCCGTTCACCCAGGAGCGCCTGGCGGATGGCAGCGGTTACCGCCTGGTCATCCACCCGCCGTTGACCGACTTCCCCGGCGAAAGCGATGAAGTCGACTGCCTGCGCATCAACCAGTGGGTCGAAGCCTCGGTGCGTGAATGTCCCGAGCAATACCTGTGGACCCATCGCCGCTTCAAGAGCCGGCCACCGGGCGAACCCAAGCTGTACGAAAAACGTCGTCGCTAAGACCGACTTTCCCCCCACGTGGAGTGATGCAATGCGCGCAGCTGAACCGGTTACAGGCTTGATTCTTTCCGGCGGCGGGGCACGAGCGGCGTATCAGGTGGGGGTATTGGCGGCGATTGCCGAGCTGTTGCCGCCGGGGGCGCCCAATCCGTTTCCGGTGATCGTCGGCACGTCGGCCGGTGCGATCAATGCGGTGAGCCTGGCCAGCGGTGCGATGGACTTCACGGCGGCCATCCAGCGCCTGACCGCGTTCTGGCAGGGGTTTCGCAGCCACCTGGTATTGCGCAGCGATTGGCCGGGGGTGGTGCGCCAGGCGAGTCGCTTCTTTACCCACAGCTTGCTGGGCCTGGGCCGGCAGTTACCGGTGGCGCTGCTCAACAGCTCGCCGCTGCGGGACTTGTTGCAGGACAAACTGCATTTGGCAGGTATCGACGAGGCCATCCGCCAACAGCACCTGCATGCGGTCGCCGTCACGGCCTTCGGCTATGAATCCGGGCAGGCGGTGACCTTCTATCAGGGCGGCGGCACCATCGACGCCTGGTTGCGCCATCGGCGTATCGGTGTGCCGACGCAACTCACGGTTGAACACCTGCTGGCCAGTTCGGCGATCCCCTTGCTGTTTGCCCCGGTGAAGCTCGACCAGGAATACTTCGGCGACGGCGCGGTGCGCCAGTCGGCGCCCATCAGCCCGGCGCTGCACCTGGGGGCGACCCGGGTGCTGGTGGTGGGTGTCAGCGGTAACCCGCGGGGCAATGAACCGATGGCGCAACGCACCTATACCGGCCAGGAGCCGACGTTGGCCCAGATCGGCGGGCATATGCTCAACAGCACGTTCATCGACAGCCTGGAAAGCGATATCGAACTGCTGGAGCGTCTGAACCAGTTCAGCCATCACCAGCCAGCCGACAGTGCGGCCCGTGGCCTGGCGCCGGTGGAAGTACTGGTGATTGCGCCAAGCCAGCCGATCGACGAAATCGCCGCAAGGCATCGGCAGGAATTGCCGGCGGCATTGCGTCTGTTCCTGCGTGGGCCGGGGGCGACCAAGACGAGCGGGGCAGGGGTGCTGAGTTACTTGCTGTTCGAGGCGGGGTATTGCAGCGAGTTGATTGAGTTGGGCAGGAAGGATGCGCTGGCCAAGCGTGAAGAGATCATGCGGTTCCTGGGCTTGGCATGAACCCTTGTAGGAGCGAGCTTGCTCGCGAAGAACCCATAGGCACCGCTTTTGTTCTGAATAAACGCGGTGATCTCTGGTTTTTCGCGAGCAAGCTCGCTCCTACAGGGGGTCAGAAGTGGTACTTGACCAGGAAGCTCGCCGTGTCCTGGGTCGTCTTGAACGCGCCGGAATCCTCGATCCCGTACTTGTTCTTCCAGTAGTCGTATTCAAAGCCCACGTACAACTGCTTGTCGCCCCAATGCAGTGCCTTGCCCAAGTCGTATTTGACCTGCGGGTTGAAGTGCAGGTTGGCGTGGTAAGTGCCACGGGCGTTCTTGTCGTTGTCCACCACCCAATCCATAAAGCCGTCGATCAGGATGTCGGAGTTGCCCACCGGCAGGGTGTACGACCATACCGGGGTGATCTGCCATACACCGTCGCCTGGGCGATTGCCTTCGGTCTGGCGCTGGTAGAAGTTCAGCTGGAAGTAGTCGAAGCCCGGGATGTTCAGGTCGAAGCCAGGGCCGAGCAGGTACGACTCGTTGTCGCCTTCGCCGAACTCATACGTGAAGGCCAGCAACACATCCTTGATCGGGCCGAAGGACAGGTCCTGGTCGAAAATCTTACCGAACGACAGTCGCGGGCTGATCTCACCGTAGTACGTGCTTGGGCCGACGTTGCCGTCTTCCTTGCCGTTGTAAAAGATGCGGTCGACGAAGACGAAGTTGTCGCCGTACTTCCAGGCATCGGCATGTTCGAACGTGACGGTTTGCTGGATCTGTGGGTTGACGGTAAAGCTCTTGCCCCACAGATACGTCAGGCTGTTGTTCTGCCACTGCAACAAGTCACCGGCCACGGCCTGGCCGCCGGCCAGCAGGGATCCCGCCAGCATCAGGCCTTTGAACAGAGGTTTCATTCGGTTGCTCCCGAGTTAAAGTTTTATGGTTTTTCTTCTACACAAGCGCTCTGGTGCGGCGCCTTTGGTGGTTACAAAAGTGGTCTGAATGGTCAGCTTTATTGCTACAGCAAGACCCGCGCCAAGGCGGCAAACAACCGTCGATTCAAGCGGGCGCGGAGAATACTGGCTCCCACGTCAGGGCTCAAGTGCGCCGTTACAGCGCGCACAGGGCGACAATGGGGCATGTGTCAGGTGTGGGCGGGGTCGACTACGGGGCGTTCGGCCCCGCCGAGAATGTTGAACAGGATATTCAGCGACAGTGCGCTGAGGGTCGCCATGGCGATGCCGCTGTGGGTGATCGGGCTCATCCACACGGGCAACTGTGCGAAGAACTCCGGGCGCACCACGGGGATCAGGCCCATGCCGATGCTCACCGCCACCAGCAACTGGTTGCGACGGTCGGCGATATCGGCCTCCTGGAGGATCTTGATGCCGGTGGCCGCCACCATGCCGAACATGGCGATCGCCGCCCCGCCGAGCACCGCCGGGGGAATCGACGCCACCAGGTACGCGGCCTTGGGCAACAGGCTGAGCACAATCAGGAAGGCACCGGCCATCATTGTCACCGAACGGCAACGCACGCCGGTCATCTGCACCAGGCCGATGTTCTGCGCGAAGGAGGAGTGGGTGAAGGTGTTGAAGAAACCGGCGAAGAACGACGCACCGGCATCACACAGCAAGCCACGGCGCAGCATTTTCGGCGTGACGTCCTGGCCGGTGATCTTGCCCAGCGCCAGGAACATTCCGGTGGATTCGACAAAGATGATCACCACCACCAGGCACATCGACAGGATCGGCGCCAGCTCGAACCTGGGCATGCCGAAGTGCAGCGGCGTCACCACTTGCACCCACGGCGCCCGGGCCAGGCCGCTGAGGTCGACCATGCCGATGGCCCCGCACAAGGCGTAACCCAGGCCCATGCCGATCAGCACCGAGATATTCACCCAGAAGCCGCGCATGAAACGGTTGATCAGCAGGATGGTGGTCAGTACCAGGGCGGCAATTGCCAGGTAAATCGGTGAGCCGAAGGTGGCGGCTGCGCTGCCGCCGCCGGCCCAGTTCACGGCCACGGGGAATAGCGACAGGCCGATGGCGGTGATCACGGTGCCGGTCACCAGCGGCGGAAAAAAGCGCACGATCCTGGACATGAACGGTGCGATCAGCATGCCGAAGAACCCGGCGGCGATGGTGGCGCCGAAGATTCCCTGCAGGCCGATACCGGGCATGCCGGCCATGGCGACCATGCTGCCGACAGCGGCGAAACTGGCGCCCATCATCACCGGCATACGGATGCCCACCGGGCCGATGCCGAATGACTGCACCAGGGTGGCGATGCCGGCTACCAGCAGGTCGGCGTTGATCAGAAAGGCGATTTCTTCACGGCTCAGGCCGGCGGCCTGGCCAATGATCAGGGGGACGGCGACGGCGCCGCCGTACATCAGCAAGACGTGTTGCAGGCCTACCAGAATCAGTTGCAAGAGGGGCAGCCGCACCATGGCGGGCGCGGCAGGAATCTGCGGTTCGACTAACTCGGTCATGCAACACCTCGGATCTTTTTTATTTTTGTGTTGTGTGGAACGCAATCTTCAAAACACTGCAGGTCCAAATGTGGGAGGGGGCAAGCCCCTCCCACATTGGAACTATGTGAATCTGTTAGTGGGTACGCGCCCCCTGATTGATCCATGTGCCAATCAAATCCCGCTCCTGCTGGGTCATCTGGGTGATGTTGCCCAACGGCATGATCTGGCTCGCCACCGCCTGCGCCTGGATGCGCGCCGCCTGTTGCTGGATCTGCGCCGGGGTATCGAACATCACCCCGGCCGGTGCGGTGCTGAACAGCGGGCTGGTGGGTTTGGCCGAATGGCACACGGCGCAACGCTCCTGTATCACCCCGTGGACCTTGTCGAAATCAACCGTCGCCTGGGCAGGCGCAGGTGCAGCCGCGGGTTCGGTCGCCGCAGGCGCGGCGGGTTTCACGCCACCCCCCAATGCGGTTTCCGGCAACGGTTGGTACTCGATGGCCGCAGGTGCCTTGGCAATCGGTTCGGCCGGCTTGGGCCCGGTCACATACGCCAGGCAAATCATCGCCAGTGCGCCCACCGGCAAGGTCCACGCATACTTCTGGCTGTTATGCCGAGTGTTGAAGTAGTGCCGTACCAACACCGCCGCCACCGCGATCCCGGCCAGGATCAGCCAGTTGTATTGGCTGCCGTAGGTGCTCGGGAAGTGGTTGCTGATCATGATGAACAGCACGGGCAGGGTGAAGTAGTTGTTGTGCCGTGAGCGCAGCAGACCCTTGGCCGGCAGGGCCGGATCGGGCGTGCGGTGCTCGGCGATCGCCGCCACCAGCGCGCGCTGCGCCGGCATGATGATGCGGAACACGTTACCGACCATGATGGTGCCGATCACCGCGCCCACGTGCAGATACGCACCCCGGCCGCTGAACACTTTGCTGAAGCCGTACGCGGCGGCAATCAACAGCACGAACAGGATCACGCCGAGCAGGGCAGGGCGTTTGCCCAGGGCCGAGTCGCAGAGGAAGGAGTAGATGAACCAGCCGGCGAACAGTGAGCCGATGCCCAGCAAGACGCCTTCGCTGCCACTGAGGCTGCTGCCGGGGGCGAGCAGGTACAGCGTCGGGTTGAGGTAGAACACCACGCACAGCAGCGCGACGCCCGACATCCAGGTGAAATAGGCTTCCCATTTGAACCAGTGCAGGTTGTCCGGCATGGTCGGCGGGGCCAGTTTGTATTTTTCCAGGTGGTAGATACCGCCACCGTGGATCGCCCACAAGTCACCGGACAGGCCGTCCTTGGGGTTGACGCGGTTGAGGTTGTTTTCCAGCCAGACGAAGTAGAACGAAGCGCCGATCCAGGCGACGCCAGTGATCATATGAACCCAGCGCACGCTGAGGTTCAGCCATTCCAACAGATGTGCTTCCACAGTCTTTACCTCTCGCCTGTCACCCTTGTTGTCGGGTGATCCGGCCTTCTCTTATTGGTGGGGGGCGAGGATCAACCGCTCATCCTCTTTGAAAAAATGCTCATCGCAGTTATTGCCTGTGCCACTGCGATCAACCACCAGGAAGTCATCCCGCTTTTCGATCGTCAGCACCGGGTGGTGCCAGACGCCGCGATGGTAATTGATGCCCTGCCTGCCGTTGGTGACGAAGGCGCGGACCAAGCCTGATACAGGTGCATCGCCAAGTGGCGCGACCACGATCAGAAAGGGGTTGCCGAGCAGCGGAATGAAGGCCTGGCTGCCCAGCGGGTGTCTCTCCAGCATGCACACGGTCAGCGGCATATCCAGCGCGTCGGCGCGGAAGATGCTGATGATCGCGTTGTCTTCAGGCTGTGCGGTTTCTACCGTTGCCAGCTTGTGAAAGCGCATGGTCGACCCGTTGTTGATCATGAAGTGATCGCTGCCGTCGGTTTCGATAACGTCTCCGAAAGGGGCGAAGGCTTCTTTGGTCAGGGGTTCGATCATCAGTGTGCGCATGGCTGTCTTCTTTTCCGAATGCTGTGTTGTTTGATCTGCTTGTTTTTGTAGTGAGCGGGCTTGCCCCGCGCTGGGCTGCGTAGCCGCCCCAAAAGACAGGGCCGCTTCGCGCCCCAGCGCGGGGCAAGCCCGCTCACCACAGGGTTCACCGCTTACTTGGCTACTTTGCCCAAAACCCGCAGGCGGCTCACACCGCCATCCGGGAACACGTTCAGGCGGATGTGGGTGATCGGGCCCAGTGCCTTGATCTGCTCGGCGAAGGTGTGTTCGGCGTGCATTTCCAGTTTCTGCGCCGGCAGCAGCTCGCGCCAGAACAGCGACTGGGTTTCGATCTGGCTGTCGGTGCCGCCCTTCACGAAGGCGCCCTGGATCGAGCAGGTGTCCGGGTAGTTGCCCTTGAAGTGCAGGGTGTCGACGATGATTTTCTCGATTTCGCCGGGGTGGCCCAGGGCGACGATCACCCAGTCATTGCCTGGCGTGCGACGGCGGGCGGTTTCCCAGCCATCGCCCATGTTGACGCCACGGCCTGGGTTGAGGATGTTGCTCATGCGCCCGAAGTGTTCATCGGAACACGCCAGTGCGCGACCGCCGTTCAAGGCTGCGGCGAGGTCGATCTGTTCGTTGTCGCCCACTGCCGACCAGTCGCGGAACGGCACGCCGTACACACGCAGACGGGCCACGCCGCCATCCGGGTAGATGTTGAAACGCAGGTGGCTGAACGCCTGGTCGTTGCTGATCTCGTGGTAGTGGTGGCTGTTGCCTTGCAACTCGACGGCCGACAGGACTTCTACCCACTGGGTGTTGTCGTCAGGCTCGCCCGAGGCCAGGAAGCAGGCTTCCAGGGACGCCGACGGCGGGTAGTTGCCGGTGAAGAATGAGGTGTCGATGTCCACGCCCTTGATCGAACCCGGTACGCCCAGGCGGATCACGGCGCTGTCGTAGCCTTCGAAGCGCTTGCGGCGTGACTCCCAGCCGTCCATCCACTTGCCGTTGTCATCGAAAACGCCCTCCTTCCACACGGCCGGGGTCGGCTGGAACAGGCGGTTGGCGTCGGCGAACCAGTCATCCGTCACGGAGATGATCTTGGTGCCCAGGCGGGCGTCGGCCAGGTTGACGAACTTCTCGAAAGGTACGGGTTGCGCTTTCATTCTTCTTGTCTGCCTTAAATAGAGTGGCTGGGGATGGTGGTTTAGAGGGTCAGTAAACGGAACAACGCGATCTTGTTGATCTCGTCCAACGCGCACTTGAACTCGGCATCCACCGAGTTGTGAATGCGCGTTTCGAACGCGGCGAGAATCTGGTGCCGGTTGCTGCCTTTTACCGCCATGATGAAGGGAAACTTGAACTTGGCCTTGTAGGCATCGTTCAGCTCGGTGAAGCGTGAGAACTCTTCGGCCGTGCAGTGGTGAATCCCCGCGCCAGCTTGCTCATCGGTGCTGGCTTGGGTGAGTTGGCCCTGGACGGCAGCTTTGCCGGCCAGGTCCGGGTGAGCGTTGATCAGGGCCAGTTGGCTTTGATGATCAGCACTCAACAGGATGTCGCTCATGCGCTGGTGCAGGGTTTCGATCTGGTCGATCGAGGCGTCCTGGCCCAGGTCGAAGGCCTTTTCGGCCACCCATGGCGAGTGTTCGTAGATGTCGGCGAAGGCGTGGACGAAAGCGTCACGGCTCAAGGTCGAGGGTTTCAGCGTCTGGAAGGTGCTCATTTGGCCGCTCCCGGGAACGGGTGGGTGGCGTGCCAGTGGCGGGCGATGTCGACGCGGCGGGTGAACCACACCTGGTCATGGCCCTTGGCGTATTCGATAAAACGCTTCAACGAGGCCAGGCGCGCCGGGCGGCCGATCAGGCGGCAGTGCAGGCCGATGGACAACATTTTCGGTGCCTCGCTGCCTTCGGCATACAGCACGTCGAAAGCGTCCTTGAGGTACTCGAAAAAGTCATCGCCCTTGTTGAAGCCCTGCACCTGGGTGAAGCGCATATCGTTGGTGTCCAGGGTGTAGGGGATCACCAGGTGCGGCTTGCCGGTGGGGGTGTTGGGTTCCCAGTAGGGCAGGTCGTCGTCGTAGGTGTCGCAGTCGTAGAGGAAGCCGCCTTCCTCCATCACCAGCCGTCGCGTGTTGGGGCCGGTGCGCCCGGTGTACCAGCCCAACGGACGCTCGCCGGTCAGTTCGGTGAGGATGCGGATGGCTTCGAGCATATGCTCGCGCTCCTGGGCCTCGTCCATGTATTGGTAGTCGATCCAGCGGTAGCCGTGGCTGCAGATCTCGTGGCCGGCGTCGACCATGGCGCGGATCACATCCGGGTGGCGCTGGGCAGCCATGGCCACGGCGAAGATGGTCAGCGGAATGTCGAATGCCTTGAACAGCTTGAGGATGCGCCACACGCCGGCACGGCTGCCGTATTCGTACAGCGACTCCATGCTCATGTTGCGCTCGCCCTGCAGCGGCTGGGCCGAGACCATTTCTGAAAGGAAGGCTTCGGACTCTTTGTCACCGTGCAGGATGTTGCGCTCGCCGCCTTCTTCGTAGTTGAGTACGAACGACAAGGCGATGCGTGCCTTGCCCGGCCAGTGGGGGTGAGGAGGGTTACTGCCGTAACCGATCAGGTCGCGTGGGTAGTCAGCGCTCACTGCAGTCTTCCTTCTTGTTCGTGGTAGCAAGTGTGTGGCGGCCAGCGGAAAGACTGGGTGGCGTCACAGCGATGGGCTGATTGTATACAACTTAATGGTCACTTTGTAAGCCTGTATTTCCGCATTTTTTCCGTGGAGTTGCCGCCGTTCAGCGCTGCAAGAAACTTGCCCGATTGGTCAGTAAACGGACAAAAGGTCTTTTAAAAGCAAGGCTTGCTGGGAAATTCCGTTGAGGATCGAGACGTCGCAGCGTGTGCGAAACTTTGTGATTTTTATTGTGTACAATTTTTATTAAAAGTGTCTTAATCGGCCCATCAGCGGCTTTTTGATGCCCCGTAAAGGTGCAGCCTATTTCACTTCATGCAAGGGAGCCCGCCCCATGGGACGACTGACGACACACGTACTCGACGCAGCCCACGGCTGCCCCGGCAGCGCCATCCAGGTTGAGCTGTACCGCGTCGACGGCGCGCAGCTGGAACTGGTCGCCACTGCGCTGACCAACAGCGATGGCCGCTGCGACGCGCCGTTACTGCAAGGTGATGACTACCGCAGCGGTGTTTACCAATTGCAATTCAGCGCCGGCGACTACTACCGCGCCCGTGGCGTGCAATTGCCGGAGCCGGCCTTCCTGGATGTGGTGGTATTGCGCTTCGGCATCAGCGCCGAACAGGATCACTACCATGTGCCCCTGCTGATTTCGCCCTACAGCTACTCCACCTATCGCGGTAGCTGAGTCGTCACCTCGCTTCACACCCCCAAAGCTCTTCGTTGGTTTCGCCCGCGCACACTGCGGGCTTTTTTTTGCCTGCCGGTTTTGCGCTCAACTATGTAGCGCCGCAGTGGTCCGTCCGTTGCCTAGCCTTTTCCTTCCATATACAGGGAGGCGATATGAGCACGGTAACGGACAATCAGTTGGACCCCATCAGAGCCGGGTTGACCCGGCGTATCAACGCAACGGCGCAACCGAGCCGGGTCATCAATGAACTGCACAATGCGGGCCTGCGCTGCGAGGTCACGGCCAAGGGCCTTGGGCAGTTGCTCGACCGTGCGCCACGGATTGGCTCGATCATTCGCCAGGCCTTGCGCGACGCATTCGGTGTCGACCCCGACACCCAGTTGCTCAAGGTGCCCCTGGCGCTTGAGGGCATGCCCCACACGCGGGACTTGGTTGAGGCCAGCCTTGGGCTACTGGCGGCGCGGCAGCAGACGCCCCCGGCCCCCGTCCCGGATGATCGGGCCGGGCAGGCGCTGAGCCAAGCCTTAGGGCCGGACTGGCCCGGTCGCTTCGACACCGTAATGGCCCGCTACTGGGACGGCCTGGCCGCAGACTCATGGCGATCAAGGCGAGCCCGCTGGCATGAGTTGTATCAGGCCTTTCTTGCGAGCCAGGCCGTACTCGCCCATGGCGTGTTCGAGTTGTCGGATCATGGCCTGGACATGGTGCAAAGCCTGCTCGACGCGCCGACGGCCGAAGCGCGCCAACGGGCGGGCGGCGACTGGGCGAGCTTGAACGTATCGTCGCTGTACTGGCCACTGAAAGGCGCGACGCCCGTGGCCTTGAGCGGCGGGTTGCACCTGTACCGTGCGGGCCAGCGTCATCAGCGCCAAGTGATTTTTCTACCGGGGTTGGCCCAGGGATTTCACGAATTCGGCTCCTTGGTCCAATTGCAGGAGGCGTTGCCGGCATTGGTCAGTCGCTACCTGGACGGCTGGTGGCAGCGTTTGCCGCTGCGTCAACGACACGCGGTGCCGGACCTGTTCGTTGCTGAATTTCCCGGGTTCAGCCTGCAGCCGGCAGACCCCATTGAAGACGATGCACTGCAACAGGCCGCCGACGCTTTACTCGCCACCCAATGGCAAAACGAATGGGACACCGTGGCGCAGGTCAACCTGGCCTTGTTGTTTCCCCGGGACGCCATCCGCGGTACCCACGGCAGCCTCGTCGAGCGCTTACGCACGGTTGAGCGGCAGCGGCGGCAGTTGATCCCGCTGCGTCCGTCCTTGCATCGAGCGCTGGAGACTTTGCTGGGCTGGGACGCACACCGATGTCGTGATCACATCCACTTTGCCAGCCTGGCCCGCGAGCTGCCCAAGGGTGCCTGTGAACAGACGGTGGCGCGTTATGAGCAAGGCTTGTTGGCGCTGCTGGACCCTGCCGATGCCAGCCAAGAGACCCCAGCCTGGGCGCAGATGCAGGTGCTGCATCAGCAATGGCAAACCCATCAATCCCAGGCATTGGCGATGCTGGAGGCGCATGAAGCAAGCCTTGGCGACCTGGATTTCTGGAGTCGAAAAGTCGCGGGGCAACCGCCCAGGGGCGTCCTGTTATTGCGGGCCCGGCGCGGCGCGCTCGAGAGCGAGGCACGGTTGCAGTGCCACCTTAAATTGATCAGCGAGGGCCAGCAGCAACAGGTCGCGCAGGGCATGGTCAAGCCCGGCGCCACGTGGGTAACGGGGGTTGTGATTGAACACCAGCGCCTGCTGGGCGCGCTGGTTATCTGCACGGCTGAGGCCGTCCAGCAACCGGTGATGTTGTATGTGCCTGGACGGCAGGGAGGGCTTCAGGCGTTTGCATCGCTGGCAAGGTTGTCCGAAGCACTCAGCGCCAGCTTCAAGGCGATCGACCGTTCGCCGCTGTGGGATTGTCTGCATCGCACCCAGCGCAGTGCCGTCCTGGCCAAGGTCCGAGCGTTGAAGGTCGACGAGCCGGTGAGCGTCGAGTATCCGCAGATCGACGGCGACGGCTTGCTGCTGGCGATCAAAGAGCAGATTAAGGGTTTCAATCAGCTCGACCATCTGTTGGCAGCCGGCGAGCCCGTGTTCAGCGAAGTCAGTGATCCGTCGTTCGCCAGGCTGGCGCTGGCGGATGAGGCGGTCAACAGTCTGCAGGTGCCACCTTGCGAGGCGTTTGAACAGGCCCTCGCCAGCGTGCAACTACTGCGGCTTGCCGCTGCCGAGCGCAAGCGGCTTCCAGCCTGGCTGGAGACCGCGCAGGCTTGGCCGCGCAAGCGTTATCGGCGCCTACAGGCGTCATCCCTGCGCAGTTGGCAGGCGCTGGAGTCAGGCGTATTCGAGCGTTTGCCGGCACTGACGGTGTTTGCCCGCGACGCGTTGATCAAGCGGCTGCAAGATGACGGTTTTTACCCTGGGTTGGATATTGACCAGCCGCTGTTGGACATGCCCGATGATGTCAGCGCCCATTGGGTGGGGCATCCAGAGCGGGCGGTGGGGGAGTCCGGCGCGAAAATCGTGGTCAGCCAGGAGCGGCAGACCTACAGCCTGTTGCAATTGGCGTTGCATAACCTTGATGCGAAAGCGCCCTGGGCACGTTGGCGGCTGCAGAAGGCCCATTATCTGCAGCCAGCCTGGAAGGATCGCCTCAGCCCCGACTACTTGCTGGCCACGCTATCGAGGCTGGACCTCGCACAGCGCTATGCCCAACAGATTCGCCAGGCGTTTTATGGCGACCCCCACAGCGACGATCCACAGACCCTGCGACCAGCATTGCTGCGTGCGTTCAAGCAGGCGGCGCAGTGGCATCTGTTCAGCGCCGCCAACAGTGGCCTGAGCGCGCCCGGCCAGCGTTTGTTCGCGCTGGCATTGGCGGCGCAGAGCCGTGCCGATCTTGAGCGTGACGGCCACAGCGTGCAGTTGTGCACGGTCAGGCTGGAGGCGCTGACACTGCCGGCGCCACGGCATATCGCCGGCGTGGTGGTGATCATTGACGAGGTGGATGATCGCTGCGTGCTCTATTGGCCTGACAGCCCTGAACAACCGAGCATTACCGAATACAGCGGCCTGGCAGAGGCCCGCACGGCGTTGATTGGGCTGGCCTCGACGCCGGGCGCAAAGGCTGCGCTGGCCCAAGGGGTTGCCCCGGGGTGGGAGGCTGATGGCCTCGCGGGGTACCCGAACGACCTGCGTGTTGAGGTCGGTTGGATGGAAGGGCTGCTCCGTTATGCCCTGGGTTCCGACGTGTTTCATCTGGCGCGCTGGTTTAACCGCAGTCGAGTGTTTCCGGCCAAAGACTTGAGTGCGATTGAGGCGGAAATTGACGAGCAGCGCACTCATTCCCCAGACAATTGGTTAGGCATCACTCCCACCGAGGGCAATCACCTGCTTGAGCTACTCGCCCACTCCCGCGTATTGACGGCGCAACGCCAGGCTTATAGCCAGTGCAACTCCGATGACGAATTGAAGGTGTACCGCGCGTGGCGTCTCGGCGAGCAGGCCGATGCACGGTGGCGAGGGCTGTTGTCATTCGTGCCGGTGCTGGGGTTGGGGATCAAGCTGTATGAAGTGTTATTGGCTGCGCGGCGGCTTCATCAGCAGCATTCACCTGAAGGAATTTTCGAGTTGGTGACCAGCGTGCATATGTTCGTGCTCGAAGTGGCCATGACGTTGCTCCCCGTGCGGGGTTCCCGAGCCGGCGCCAAGCCGCAGGCGCCCAATATGAGCCGGGTCTTGCAAAGGCTGCATCGTCAGCAGCACTTGGCGGCCGGCGGCAGTTTTTTCATGCGTACCTCATTGCCCGCCAAACGGTTCAAGGGCTTGGAAGGCTACCGCAGTCCGAGCGCAGCAGGCGATGGCATCGCGCTAGGCGGGCGCAACAAAGGCAGCTACCTCAAGGATGGCGAACAATTTGTGGTGGACGGCAGGGACCACTATCCCGTTTATCGTCGGCCGGGTGAGTCTGCTTTGCGTCTGAAAAACCGACAACGCCCAGGAGAAAATGAATGGCTGCTGCAGATCGACGAACCTCGACAGTGGCTGCTGGGCGCCGATGCTCCCGAACCGCAGCCGGGGCCCAGTACGGCGTTGTTCCGGCCCTGGGAGCGGCCTGCACCCGGCACGTTCTGGGCTGTTCGCTCACGCCCGACGGCGGAGCGCGTACGCAGCCAGCCGGTGTTGACCGAGAGCTATTGGCAGGCCTGGGGGCACGAGGTGCCCGGAGTCTCGCCGCAGGTGTTGTCGGCGTCCAAACGCTTGTACCGGGTGTATGGCGAGGCGCCTTTCGATGCCGTGAAGCTGGGGGAGAACTACTTCGAGATAGTGCCCGGTGGCCTGCACGCGCCCCATGATGTGATCTTTGTAAAAAGCCCCAGGGCCCTGGCCCATAACGCAATGGATGACCTTGACCGCTGGTTGGGCGTCAGTCTGGGTGAACAGCCCATTCCCTTCGTCTATGGCGCAGACGGCCGCTGGACGCCTCATCAACCCCTGTTCAATCGCCCCTTGGCGGAGTCGGTCGGGGCTGTTTTTCCAGGCCTGACCCAGGGGAGTCGGCGTTTCGCCGTGCAGCGTCTGGTGGAAGTGGCCGACAGCAGCCGCTCGATGACAGCGACGCGGTTGTTGAACCTGCGCACCACGCTCGACGATTGGCTGCCCGCCGTGCCGCGAGCGGCGGGGTACACCGATGACTTGCTGAAAATGCTCCGGCCGATCGAGTTAGAGGGCAAGTTCAGTGTGAATATCAGCGTAGATGGCTTAGGGCCTGGGTTTGAGCGGGTGGACTTCCTGGTGCCTTTTAGGCTGGAGCCGCGTCTGCTGGACAAGCGCACAGCGCCGGCCTCAAGCAAGATCATCGTTGCTCAGAATGCAGTCAGGCAGGTGTTGGAGCGTCAGGGGTTTCACCTGGAAACGGTGCCCAAGGGCAATCGCGGCGACTTGAACAACTTTATCGTCACGCACCCTAAATCCAACAACGTATATTTCATCCTTACGCGTTGGACGGATTCGAGCAGCATTCCGTTGTCGTCCAATAGGATCTTGCAGTTATCTGACGTGTGGTTCGACCGCAAGCTCGCCAGCCGGGGCAGCCAACGCAGTGTGCAATACGAAACCGTCAAGAAGGCCATCAAAGAACGTCGCCTGGTCCGGCTGGTGGGGGGCATTCAGCAGGACACGCGCGGGTCGACGTTCACGGTGTTTTTCAGCCGCGTGGCCGGGTTGGACTGACCCCGACGCACCCGCGCCGGGGCTGGCAGGCTCAGCGGCTCAATAGCGAGGCCGCGCCCGCACCACTGAACAGCCCGGCGCTGATGCGGTTGAACCAGCTCTGGCCTTTGCCGCTGCGCAGGTAGCGCGCGGCACCGTGGGCACCCAGGCCGTAGGCCAGCTTGCACAACAGGTCGAGCACGGTCCAGGTGGCGATCATTATCAGCAACTGCGGCAGGAACGGCTGCTGGCTGCTGAGGAACTGCGGCAGGAACGCGGCAAAAAACAGGATGTCCTTGGGGTTGCTGGCGCCCAGCACGAAGGCGCGGCCGAACAGCGCGCGAAAACGCGGCACCGGCGCCGCCTCCGGGACGGTCGCGCCGTGGGACGGCTGGCGCGATTGCTGCCAGCTCTGCCAGGCGAGGTAGAACAAATAGAGCGCGCCGACGATCTTCAACGCGCTGAAGAGTTGTTCCGAAGCGAGCAGCAATGCGCCCAGACCCAGGGCCGACGCGCTCAACAGGCAGATCGAGGCAATCACCCCGCCGAGAAATGCCGGGTACGAGCGGCGCAGGCCGTAGTTCAGGCTGTTGCTGATCATCAGCAACGACAGCGGCCCCGGGATCAGGATCACCACCAGCGCAGCGCCGCTGAACAGCAGCCAGGTTTCCAGACTCATTGCATGCTCCTTTTCTATAGAAAGACGAACTTGGCGATAAAGATCGCGCACAACACCCACAGGCTTACGGAAATCTCGCGGTACTTACCGGTGCCGGCCTTGAGCGCCACATAAGTGATAAAGCCCAGGGCGATACCGTCGGCGACCGAGAAGGTCAACGGCATCATGATCGCGGTGACAATCGCCGGGATGCTGTCGGTGGCCTCATCCCAGTTGATATGGGCCATGCTCGCCATCATCAGCATCGCCACATAGATCAGCGCGCCGGCGGTGGCATACGCCGGGATCATGCCCGCCAACGGTGCGAAGAACATGGCCGCCACAAACAACACGCCGACCGTCACCGCCGTCAACCCGGTACGGCCGCCTGCGGCCACACCGGCAGCGCTTTCCACGTAGCTGGTCACCGGCGGCACGCCCACCATGGCACCGAACACACTGGAAGCGCTGTCGGCCTTGAGGGCGCGGGACAGGTTATCGATCTTGCCGTCGGCGTTGACCAGCCCGGCGCGTTGCGCAACGCCCATCAGTGTACCCGCAGTGTCAAACATGTGCACAAACAGGAAAGCAAATACCACGCTGATCATGCTGACATTGAATACACCTTTTATGTCCATGGCCATCCAGGTCGGCGCCAGGCTCGGTGGCGTGGAGAGAATGCCGTTGTAGTGCACCAGGTCGAGGGACCAGCCGGCCAGGGTCACGGCGATGATGCTGATGAGGATCGCGCCGAACACCCGGTGGTAGCTGAGGATGGCGATCAGCAGGAAACACACCGCCGCCAGCAGTGGCGCTGGCTCGTGCAGTGAACCGAGCTTGATCAGCGTGGCCGGGCTGTCGACGATGATGCCGGCGGTTTTCAGGCCGATCACCCCGAGGAACAGTCCGACGCCGGCGCCCATGGCGTGGCGCAGGCTCACCGGAATGCTGTTGAGCAGCCATTCGCGCACCCTCGAAAGGGTCAGGCCCATGAACAGCACGCCGGAAATAAACACCGCACCCAGCGCGGTTTCCCAGTGGTAGCCCATGGTGCCGACCACGGTGTAGGTGAAAAACGCATTCAGGCCCATGCCCGGCGCCAGGCCCACCGGCCAGTTGGCGTACAGCCCCATCAACAGGCACCCCAGCGCGGCGGCGATGCAGGTGGCGACAAACGCCGCGCCGTGATCGATACCGGCGTCGGCCATGATGTTGGGGTTGACGAAGATGATGTAGGCCATGGTGATGAAGGTGGTGAGCCCGGCGATCAGCTCGGTCTTCACTGTGGTGCCATGTAGGCGCAGTTTGAACAGGCGTTCGAGCCAGCCGTTCTGTGAGGGGGCAAGGTCCAGCGGCGAGGCTTCGGATTTGCGGCTATCCACAGCGAGTACTCCTCAAGCATTTTATTGTTATGTCCAGCGCGGGGCGCTGTGAGGTACTGGCGGGTTTTGTTGACCAATAGGTCAGGAACTCGCACGAAGCGAATTATGCTTTTGTATACAAAGAAAGCAAATAATGTTTTCTATTTTCTGCGTGAAAAGGATGAAAGGCAAAGCCAGGGCGCCACCGAGGATCAAGGCTGGCCTGCAAGTGCCTGGTTGACTGCGAGCCAACCGTTTACCGCTTCTTCGCCCGCTTCGGCGAAGGCGCGCTGCAACAACTTCACCTGTTCACGGCGCAGCGATTGCTCGAAACGCTGGCCTTCTTCGGTCAATTCCAACAGGCGTTTGCGCTTGTCGGTCTCGGACGCAACGCTGTCCACCAGGTGCATCTCCTGCAATTGGCGCAAGGGCATGTTCAGCGCCTGCTTGCTCACACCGAGCAATTCCAGCAGTTCCTTGACGCTCAACGCCGGGTAGCGTGCGATAAAAAACACGATGCGCTGATGCACCCGGCTCAGCCCACGGCGCTCAAGCATTTCATCGGCCTTGGCAGTGAACGCCTGGTAACCGAAGAAGAACGCTTCCATGGCTTGTTGCTGGCTGCTTTGGTTTTTAAGGTCAAGCATATTGACGTATCCACTCAAGCTGTCGTAATTTCGGTCAACCAGTTTGACGTATTTCCAACAGGCTTCGCTAGCGGTGACCTTATGGCCTTCTCTGAACGTGTTACTCGCCTCAAAAGCTCCTTGATCCGTGAAATCCTCGCGGCCGCCCAGCGCCCGGAAGTGATGTCGTTTGCCGGTGGCCTGCCGGCCGAAGCCATGCTGCCGGCGCTGGACTGGGATGATATGCCGCTGAACATCGGCCAATACGGCATGAGCGAAGGCGAGCCGCAGTTGCGTGAACTGCTCGCCGCCGAGGCACGTGCGTTGGGTGTGCCGTGCCAGGCCAGCCAGGTGCTGGTGGTCAGCGGTTCCCAGCAAACCCTGGACCTGGCGGCCAAGCTGTATATCGACAAAGGCACCAGGATCCTGCTGGAGGGGCCGACCTACCTGGCCGCCCTACAGATCTTCCAGCTGTTCGGCGCCGACTGCCTTACCGTGCAACTGGAAGTCGATGGTCCCGACCTGACCAGCCTGCGCGCCAACCTCGAGCGCCATCGCCCAGCATTCGTCTACCTGATCCCGACGTTCCAGAACCCTTCGGCCGTGCGTTACAGCGAAGCCAAGCGCGAGGCCGTCGCCGCCTTGCTCGATGAGTTCGGCGTGACCCTGATCGAAGACGAACCCTATCGCGAGCTGACCTTCGACGGCGGCAGTGCGCAGCCCATCGTCGGCCGCTTGAAAAAAGCCAGCTGGATCTACACCGGCACGGTCTCCAAGACCCTGCTGCCCGGCCTGCGCGTGGGTTACCTGATCGCCAGCCCGGACCTGTTCCCGCACCTGCTCAAGCTCAAGCAATCGGCGGACCTGCACACCAATCGCGTCGGCCAGTGGCAGGCCATGCAGTGGATCGGCACGCAGAAATACCAGCAGCACCTGGTGGAACTGCGCGGTTTCTACCGTGAGCGCCGCGACGCATTCCAGGCTGCGCTGGCGCGTCACTTCGCCGATCTGGCCGACTGGCAAGTGCCCCAGGGCGGATTATTCTTCTGGCTGACCTTGAAACAGCCGCTCGATACCCGCACCTTGTTGGCACCTGCGCTCGATCAGGACGTCGCGTTCATGCCCGGTGAACCGTTCTTTTCCGAGCCGGACCAGCATTTAGGCTCACTGCGACTCAATTTCAGCCATATCGACCCGGCCCGCCTGGACGAAGGGCTCAAACGCCTGGCCGCGGTGGTCCGTCAAGCACAGCACGCGCAAGCGGCATAAGGGGAGCCCCATGTACAAGGTTTATGGCGATTACAAGTCGGGCAACTGCTACAAGGTCAAATTGATGCTCAACCTGCTGGGCATCCCGTATCAATGGGTGGATATCGACATCCTCAACGGCGATACCGAGACCCCTGAATTCCTGGCCAAGAACCCCAACGGCAAGATCCCGGTGCTGGAACTGGAAGACGGCACCTGCCTGTGGGAGTCCAACGCGATCCTCAACTTCCTTGCCGATGGCAGCGAATTCCTGCCCACCGAACCGCGCCTGCGCACACAAGTGCTGCAGTGGCAGTTCTTCGAGCAGTACAGCCACGAGCCTTACATTGCGGTGGCGCGGTTTATCCAGTTCTACCTGAACATGCCGGAAGATCGCCTGGAGGAATACAAGACCACCCACAAGCGCGGTTACAAGGCCCTGAAGGTCATGGAGCGTCAGCTGCAAACCACGCCATACCTGGTGGGCGAGCAGTATTCGATTGCCGATATTGCGCTGTATGCCTACACCCATGTGGCCCATGAAGGTGGGTTTGACCTGACGCCTTACCCGGCCGTGCAGGCCTGGTTGAAGCGCGTGGCCAGCCATCCCAGGCATGTGGGCATGCTCGACTGATCACCGCGGTGAAAAAATGTGGGAGGGCGGTGCGACGATTCGACTTGCCCCCTCCCACATTCAGCTCGATGCCGTGCCAGATAATTCATCGTTCAGCAGGTCGAAACAGCGCTGTGCCGCCGGGCTCAATCCCATCCCGCTACGACTGATCAAGCCGATCTCGCGGTTCACCCCGGGATGATCGATGTGGATGCGCTTCAACCCCTCCAGACTGTCCGCAGCCGACTCCGGCAGTACGCTGATCCCCAGGCCCTGACGCACCAGCGCCAGCACCGTCGACATGTAGTTGGCCTCCATCCCGGCGTTCATCGTCAGCCGCGTCTCATCGAACAGCGCATCCACTTGCTCGCGTACGCTGCTGTCGCGGCCGGTGAGGATGATCGGCTGGTCCGCCAGTTGCTCCAGGGTCAATTGGCGATGGTGGGCGAGGGGGTGATCCAGGGGGACGAACGCACACAATCGATCATTCAGCACCGGCACGAACTCCAGGCCATGGCTTAGCCGCGCCCGTACGCCAATACCGAAATCCACTTCGCCTGCGCGGACCTGGGCATGAATGCGATGGGCCACCAGGTCCTGCAGGCGCACTTCGATCCCGGCAAAACGCTCGCGAAACAGGCGCAAGGCCGGGGGCAGGGCGCCGGCGCAGACCGACGGCAGGGCCGCGAGGGTGACCACACCACGGCGCAAGGCCGCGAGGTCGCGGGAGCCGGTGACGATGTTGTCCAGGTCCAGCAGCAGTTTTTCCATCGGCCCGCGCGCGTCCTGGCCGGCAGCGGTGATGCTCACATGCCGGGGGCTGCGGTCGAGCAGGGCGACGCCGAGCCAGTCTTCCAGTTGTTGCACCTGCACGGTGAGTGCCGAAGGCGAAAGATGCAGCTCATGGGCGGCCTTGATAAAGCTGCCGGTGCGGGCCACCGCAAGGAACGCCTGAATGTGCTGGATCGAATTTTTCATTGTTGTTGTTCTCTAGCGTTTTGTTTTTACGAACATGACTGGCTGAACATTCCAATTTACAAAGAGTAACGCGCTTCCAATACTTCAGGGAAAACAATAACCGGCCACCAAGGCCGCTCTGGAGTAACCCATGCTCGCAACCCTGGGTGTCATTACCATCCTGTGCCTGCTCGCTGCCGTCATGAGCAAACGCCTTTCGCCACTGGTGGCTCTGATCGCCTTGCCGATCATCGCCGCGCTGCTCGGTGGATTCGGCCTGCAAACCAGCGCCTTCATCATTACCGGCATCAAGAACGTCGCCCCCGTGGTGGGCATGTTCGTGTTCGCGATCCTGTTTTTCGGGATCATGACCGATGCCGGTATGCTCGATCCCATCATTGATCGCATCCTGCGCACGGTAGGGACACGTCCTACACGGATTGTCGTTGGGACTGCGACCCTCGCCCTGTTGGTGCACCTGGACGGTTCCGGTGCCGTGACCTTTCTGGTGACGGTGCCGGCGATGCTGCCGTTATATACGCGGCTGGGCATCGACAAACGCATCCTCGCCTGTGTCTGCGCGATGGCCGCCGGGGTCAATTTCCTGCCGTGGACCGGCCCGGTGTTGCGCTCTTCGGCGGCCTTGCACGTGCCGGTGGCGGACCTGTTCCAGCCACTGATCCCGGTGCAGATCGTCGGCCTGATGTTCGTCTTCGCCTGCGCCTGGTGGCTCGGCCGGCGAGAAGAAAAACGCCTCGGCCTGGGCGCCGGCTCCAGCGTGGACGCCGTGCCGCAACGGGTGCTCAGCGACGACGACATCAAGCTGCGCCGCCCCCGCCTGTTCTGGGTCAACCTGATCCTGACCGTGCTGGTCATGGTGGTGATGATCGCCGGCTGGGTCGACCCGGTGGTGATGTTCATGCTCGGCACCGTGGTAGCGCTGTGCATCAACTACCCGAACGTGGACGCCCAACGCGCACGCATTGATGCCCATGCGAAAACCGCCCTGACCATGGCCAGTATCCTGCTCGCCGCCGGGGTGTTCACCGGCATCATGCAAGGCACCGGCATGCTCAAGGCCATCGCTGAAGTGGCGGTGGCGCAGATTCCGGCGGGCCACGGCAAGTTGATTCCGGCGGTGGTGGGCTTTTTGTCCATGCCGCTGAGCATGCTGTTCGACCCCGATTCCTATTATTTCGGCGTGATGCCGGTGATCGCCGAAGTCGGCAAGGCCCTGGGCGTCGACCCGCTGCAAGTGGCCCAGGCGTCGTTACTGGGCGTGCACACCACCGGTTTCCCGGTCAGCCCGCTGACCCCGGCGACCTTCCTGTTGGTGGGCCTGTGCAAGATCGAATTGGCCGATCACCAGCGCTTCACCATCCCTTTTCTGTTTGCCGCGTCGGTGTTGATGACCCTGACGGCGTTGCTCTTGGGAGTGATTTGAAATGAAAACCTTGCGCATCGGTTCCGGCGCCGGCTACTCCGGCGACCGCATCGAACCTGCCGTGGAACTGGCCGAGCTGGGCGACCTGGATTACCTGGTGTTCGAGTGCCTGGCCGAACGCACCATCGCTTTGGCGCAACAGGCGCGAATCAGTGACCCGCAGGGGGGGTATGACCCGCTGCTCAGCGAGCGCATGCGCCGGGTGTTGCCCTTTGTCGGCCAGCATGAGGGGCGCCGTCGCCTGCGGGTGATCACCAATATGGGCGCGGCCAACCCGGTGTCGGCGGCGCTCGAAGTGCGGCGGATTGCCCATGAGCTGGGCCTGGGCCTCAAGGTGGTGGCGGTGGTCGGCGATGACGTGCTGGACGTCTTGCGCCCCGAGCAGGTACTGGATAACGGCCGAACCCTGGGTTCACTGGGCGCGCGACTGATTTCCGCGAATGCCTACCTGGGCGTCGACGGCATTCTTGATGCCTTGCGCGCCGACGCCGATGTGGTGATCACCGGGCGGGTGGCCGACCCGTCGCTGTTCCTCGCCCCGCAGGTGTTTGAATTCGGCTGGGCGATGGACGACTGGCAGCGCCTGGGGCGCGGCACGTTGGTCGGGCATCTGCTGGAGTGTGCCGGGCAGGTCAGCGGCGGCTATTTTGCCGATCCCGGTTTCAAGGATGTGGATGACCTCGCACGCCTGGGTTTCCCGTTGGCTGAAATCGATGCTGAGGGTGAGGCCGTGATCACCAAGGTTGCAGGCTCCGGTGGGCGGGTCAGTCGCGCCACCTGCACCGAGCAATTGATCTACGAAGTGCATGATCCTGCGGCGTATCTCACCCCGGACGTGACCGCCGATTTTTCCCAGGTGGGGTTTGACGAGGAGGGCGTTGATCGGGTGCGTGCCCACGGTGCTGCTGGCCGCGCACGGCCCGAGCAGTTGAAGGTGAGCGTCGGTTACCTGGATGGCTGGATTGGCGAAGGGCAGATGTCCTACGGCGGCCCCGGCGCGGTAGCACGGGCGCAGTTGGCGCGGGATGTCGTACTCAAGCGTTTGCAACTGATGGGTGTGAAGATGCAGGACGTACGCGCCGAACTGATCGGCATGGACTCGCTGCACGGTCCGCGCAGCAGCGTAGAGCCCTGGGAAGTGCGCCTGCGCGTGGCGGCCCGCTGTGAAGACCGCAGTGAAGCGGTGCGGGTCGGCAATGAAGTGGAAACCCTCTACACCAACGGCCCGTCCGGCGGCGGCGGTGCCAGCAAGAGCGTACGGCAGGTGGTGGCGGTGGCGTCATTGCTGCTGCCCCGTGACGCGGTCAACCCGAGGATCGAAGCATGAAACTGCACACGCTGGCCCATTCCCGTACCGGCGATAAGGGCGACACCTCGAACATTTCGATCATTGCTTACCGAGCCGAGGATTATCTGCTGTTGTGTGAACAGCTTACCGCCGAGCGCGTGGCCGACTTTTTTGCCGGCCTGCTGGAGCCTTACGCTGCCCCGGTGCGGCGCTATGAACTGCCGAATGTGCAGGCGCTGAACTTCGTACTGCCGGGGATATTGCGCGGCGGCGTAACCCGCTCGCTGGCACTGGATGCCCATGGCAAGTGCCTCGGCTCGGCGTTGCTGGAGCTGGACCTGGATTTGCCAACACCGAACTGAATGTGGGGGGGGCAAACTCCCTCCCACATTGGATCTCAGCAGGTCTGTCAGACCGCAGCGAAACGCTTGTCCAGGTAATCGATGATCACCTTGGAGTCATACATCCAGGTGGTCTGGCCATTCTCTTCGATACGCAGGCACGGCACTTTGATCTTGCCGCCTTGCTCCAGCAGGGTCTGGCGGTCCTGCTCGTTGTTCTTCGCATCCTTCAGCGCCACCGGCACATTCAGGCGGTGCAGGGTGCGGCGGGTCTTCACGCAGAACGGGCAGGCGTGGAATTGATACAGGGTCAGGTCCTTGGCCGCTGCGTTCACCTGTGCCTGTTGTTCGGCAGGGCGCTGCTTTTTGCGCGGACGGGTAAGTAAGTCGCCGGCGATGATGACGTGGCCGAGGCCCACTCGAAGTGCTTTGACGAACATGGCTGAAACCTCTTGCCCATGAAGAAGGGGCCGCAGCTTACCTTAATTCTGCAGGCGAAAAAAAACCGGCGATGAACGCCGGTCTTTTCCTACGCAGCCTGTTACTTGATCAGGCTGAGGAATTCACTGCGGGTGGCCGCGTTTTCGCGGAACTCACCCAGCATCACCGACGTGATCATCGACGAATTCTGTTTCTCCACTCCGCGCATCATCATGCACATGTGCTTGGCTTCGATCACCACGGCCACGCCCAAGGCGCCGGTCACTTGCATCACCGCGTCGGCGATCTGGCGGCTGAGGTTTTCCTGGATCTGCAGGCGGCGCGCATACATGTCGACAATCCGCGCGACCTTCGACAGGCCCAGCACTTTGCCGCTTGGGATATACGCCACATGCGCCTTGCCGATAAACGGCAGCAGGTGGTGTTCGCACAGCGAGTACAGCTCGATGTCCTTGACCAGCACCATTTCGCTGTTGTCGGAGCTGAACAAGGCACCGTTGGTGACTTCTTCGAGTGTCTGTTCATAGCCGCGGCAAAGGTACTGCATCGCCTTGGCGGCACGCTTGGGCGTGTCGAGCAGGCCCTCGCGGGAGACGTCCTCGCCGAGTTGGCCGAGGATCGCGGTGTAGTTTTGTTCCAATGTCACAGGACTGTTTCCGTATGGGTTTCAGAACGGTACGGTGTATGCCTGTACCAATGTGAAGCGCTGCCCGGCGCGCGACAGCGGCGGGTGATGTGGCGCACATAGTAGCGTAGGTGCGCCGACAGTTGTATTCCCGGACGATACCGATGTTAGAGTCGGCCTCCGTCGAGGAGGACGTGATGACCCCGCTGGAGCGAAGTATTTCTGAGCGCGCCCTGATCTTTGCCAAAGCAAATCGGACCCGCATTGCCCGTGAACTTGCCTGCCTGACTAAGTACCCAGGTGAAAATTATCCGGTTTCAGTGTTTATGGCGGGCTCGCCTGGCGCCGGCAAGACAGAAGTGTCCAAATCATTTATTCGCTTGATGGAGGAGGGGGATCCAGTGCATTGCGAATCGACCCCGATGACTTCAGGGAATACTTTCCTGATTACACAGGCGCAAACTCCAGTCTTTTTCAACGTGGCGTAACTGCTATGGTGGAGAGGACTGTCGACCTCGTTTATCAGCAGCGCCAGTCTTTCCTGTTGGACGGAACGCTGGCCAACTTTGCCGTGGCTCGGAAAAATATCCAGCGCGCCCTTGATAAGGAAAACCGGTCTGCACAGGTTATCTACGTCTACCAGAAGCCTGAGCTGGCGTGAGTTTCTGGGGCGTCTTCAAGTCGATGTGCTCATCAAGGACACTGATGGCGGGGAGTCATACATCGGCATCGACCTATCGGCTGAGGAAATTGACGAACTCGTTATACAGCCCTACCATCCTGATCAACTTGAGCAAATTTTGACCGGAGTAGCCTTGTGAAAGGCGAAATTACGGAAGTTGTAGAAAAATATTCATCCACCACCATGTCAGATTTTTTTCGAAGTGGTTCGGTAGAAGAAAAACGTGCTGTTTACAGAAGCGCAGCCGATACTGCGATCACCATGCAAAAGGCAGTGATCTCGCTGGCGAAAGAGAAAAAAGCGAAAGAGCTTCTCGACAACTGACGTTACTGGCAATACCACAATAGCCCAGCTCAATTGCTGGGCTTTTTATTACTTACTCGTCGCGCCCTTCCATCATCGTGCGCTTGAGCATCACATACACCGCACCCGCGCCCCCATGACGGGCCTGGCACGAGGTAAAGCCGAGCACCTGGGCATGCTGGCGCAGCCAGGTGTTGACGTGGCTCTTGATCATCGGCCGCTTGCCGTCCAAGCGCACCGCCTTGCCATGGGTGACGCGCACGCAGCGAATTTCGAACTTGGTGGCTTCGGCGAGGAAGGCCCACAGGGTTTCCCGGGCTTTTTCCACGTTCATGCCGTGCAGGTCGAGGCTGCCTTCGAACGGGATCTGACCGGCCTTGAGCTTGCGCATCTGGCTTTCCTGTACGCCGTCGCGGGCCCACATCAGCTCGTCTTCGGGGCCGACGTCGATCACGAACTGGTCTGACAGGCCATCCACGGTGGTGGCATCGGTGCGCACGGTAGCAGCCTGGCGCAGCTTGGCGATCTGTGCGCGGTCGGCCTTGGGTTTGCCGGTGTCGGCGCGGTCGTGCTTGATCGGCTTGACGCCGCGCAGCTCGTTTTTGAACAGGGAAAAATCGTCGTCTTGCATGTCAGCCTCCGCGAAGGGCGGGCAGTTTACCTAAATCGCGGCGGCCGGGGCGCAGGAAACGCTATCCAAGCGCCATCAGTCGTGCTTTTTCATCAGGTGCGAGGCGATGTTCAGTGACAACGGCTGGCGCATCTTCCGACGGCTGCGGCGCCACAGCCACACGCCCAGCCACAGCACCAGCAGCCCGATCCCCAACAGAATCGCCGAGCCGCCAGGGCTGGCATTCAGTTCGCCAAGGGCCGGCGAGTGGCCAAACAAACCGGCGCCACCAGCGCCGGTCAACAGCAAACCTACTACCGCCAGCAGCGCGGCAATGCCGGCCACCAGGCGCAGACGCCAGTTGCTCGGGCCCTTGGGGCGCAAGCGACGAGCGTCAAAACCATCGGATATCTTCATTCCGACCTTTCCTCCAGGGTATCGGCCCTTCGACCGGAAGATACACAGGTTGTTCCTGTACCCGAGGTAAATGCGCCAAATGAGAGGGCTTTGCGGATGAGCGGGACCTTCAACAGGCCGCACCGCTCACCCGAAGGGCGATCAGATCAGGTCTTTAGTCAGTGCGAGAGTGGCAAAATTGTCAGCCATGATGGCCATCTCGGTCTGCTGCACATGCTCGGCGCTCAGGATGCCACCTTTGTAAGGCAGGTCGCGGGTGGCGCAGGCGTCTTCCACCAGGGTGCAGCGAAAGCCCAGGTTCTTCGCGGCACGCACGGTGGTGCTGACGCTGGAGTGGCTCATGAAGCCGCAGACGATCAGGTCCAGGGAACCGAGGTCCTGCAGGTGTTTTTCCAGGCCGGTGCCGTGGAAGGCGCTGGGCAGCAGCTTGCCGATGATGGTTTCGTCACCTTGAGGTTCGAGGCCGGG
Source organism: Pseudomonas sp. CFBP13509 (assembly GCF_005233485.1). NCBI lineage: Bacteria > Pseudomonadati > Pseudomonadota > Gammaproteobacteria > Pseudomonadales > Pseudomonadaceae > Pseudomonas > Pseudomonas sp. CFBP13509. The sequence continues at coordinate 124,697 of NZ_QGAA01000015.1, read as the reverse complement.
GATGAACTCACCGCGCTCGCCCTGGGGGTCAAACAGGCCGCCCACGGTACCCAGGTGGCGCACGTGCACGATCGGGCGCCCGGCGTTGCGCGCGGCGGCGACCAGTTGCTTGATATTGCCGACCGCCGCGTCCATGCCGGAGAGGGCGAGCGGGCCACTGAGGTATTCCTTTTGAGCGTCGATGATCACGAGGGTCGCATGGCCAAGGTTGGCAGCTGCGTAACCACGACCGCTGAGTTGAAACATCGTCTTTGGAACGGACATTCTGGGGCTCCTGTGAGGGGGGCTTTTGCGTCATTGTCCACTGGCTGAGCGGTTCTGTGAATCGCTACTATCGTAAGGTACGCCGTTGCTGGCGTGCAGCCATGTCAAGTGGCGGCGATGTTTAACCGAATGATGGCGATTTGGATGAAATCCGACGTATGGCAACAGCTTTTCGTACATCGTCGGTACAGGCGAAGGCTGTTAGAATCGCCAGTCGTTTTTTCCAGGAGTCTGCCCCCCGTGATCACATCTCGCCTGCGCACCTTGCGCGACCACATCCGTTGGGCCGTCAGCCGTTTCCATGGGGAAGACCTGTTTTTTGGCCATGGCACCGACAATGCCTGGGACGAAGCCCGGCAGTTGGTGCTCGGCGCTTTGCACCTGCCATGGGAAATTGCCGACAGCTACCTCGATTGCAACCTGGAAGAAGAGGAAATCTCTCACGTACAGCGTTTGTTGCATCGCCGTATTCATGAGCGGGTGCCCACGGCCTACCTGTTGAAAGAGGCGTGGTTCTGTGGCATGTCGTTTATCGTTGACGAGCGCGTGCTGATCCCGCGTTCACCCATCGGCGAGTTGATCGAAAACCGCTTCGAGCCTTGGTTGGCCCAACCGCCGGCGCGCATCCTCGACCTGTGCACCGGCTCCGGTTGCATCGGCATTGCCTGCGCCTACGAGTTCCAGGACGCCGAAGTGGTACTCGGCGACCTGTCCTTCGAAGCCCTGGAGGTGGCCAACCAGAATATCGAGCGCCATGGTGTCGACGAGCGCGTGTACACCGTGCAGGGCGACGGTTTCGACGGCCTGCCGGGCCAGCGCTTTGACCTGATCGTGTCGAACCCGCCGTATGTGGATGCCGAAGACTTTGCCGACATGCCGGACGAATACCAGCACGAGCCGGAGCTGGGCCTGGCCTGCGGCGACGATGGCCTGAACCTGGTGCGACGCATGCTGGCCGAGGCGGCGGACCACCTGACCGAGAAGGGTTTGCTGATTGTCGAGGTGGGCAACAGCCAAGTGCATGTTGACGCGCTGTACCCGGAAGTGGACTTCGCCTGGCTGGATTTCCAGCGGGGTGGGCATGGGGTGTTCATGCTCACGGCCGAACAGTGCCGGGAACACCAGGCAATCTTCGCCGCTCGGGTTTAACCAACCTTAGGGTAGAAAATGTGGGAGGGGGCAAGCCCTAATGCCAGTCAGTTAAGCGTACATCGCCTCCTGTAGGAGCGAGCTTGCTCGCGAAAAACGTCAACGATAACGCGTGCTTCCTGAATGAGCGCGGCGCCTGTGAGTTTTTCGCGAGCAAGCTCGCTCCTACAAAAAGCCTTAACTGACTGGCATTAGGGGCAGGCCCCTCCCGCATTTCGATGGCTTTCCAGCCGGCTAGCGGTGCGTGGCAATCCAGATCAACAGCCCCGCCTGAAACACGGTGAACGCCACCAGGCAGGTGATGGTAAAGCGCAACCCGCTGTCCTCACGCTTGAACTTGGTGACCTTTTCTTCTTCCTTGCGCAGTTTCACTTCCTGCTCCAACAGGTTGTGCTCGGCCTGTTGCAGCATCTGCGCGGCTTCAAGGATCTCCACGAACTGCACCTTCTCGGTGTTCCAACTGTCCAGTACATCGCTGACCTTGCCCGGCTGCACGTTGCCTTTGAGGTGCTGCACATCGGCGTAGGCCACATCGAAACCCTGGACGCGCAGGAAGTGATCGCGGCGCAGGCGTGTGGCTTCGTTGAGTGCGTCCTTGTTGGCCAGGTCCACGCCGTCGACGCGGTAGCTTGACCATTTTTTCTTCGCCCACGCGGCGCCCTGGGCCACCAGGAAGCGACCGATGCCGCGGTTGGCCGGTTCGATTTCCAGGCTGTTGCCCGGGCCGAAGTGCACGCGGTGTTTATCGTGATCCACCCAGATATCCAGATGGTTCTGCTCGCGGCGCACCCGCTGCCCCGGTAATTGGATCACCATGCGCAACAGGCTGTGGTGTTTGTCATGGCGCTCGGCATAGCCGAACTGTACGAACCGCAGCGGCCGCAGGCCGGTGGCGCGGTCGGTGGCCAGCGGTGCCAGGCGCAGCATCTTGAAATGCTCGGCCTGAACATCCGCCCACGGCAGGGGCGCCGCCGTGTCGATAGCCTCGGTTTTTTCAGCCGGGGTGTCGGCGGTCGGTTCCGGTGTTGCTTCAGTGGTTGTCATGCGGTGCGATCCTGTCCAAGCCCTGCCAGTCGACAGTCTTTTTGCTGTCGACTCTGGGCTTATCGGCCGCTTTTTGCAGGACTGGAGGCAAATTGTCGCTTAACGGGGTTGAAGTCCGTCGATAAAGCCTGCCAAGCGGGTGCCCAGCTCAGCGGCGAGCGGCAATTGCGGGTCATTGTAGGAGGCCAATTGTTGCTTTACGTCGTTGGGCACGATGCGCATCACGTGGTTCATGCCTTCGATCACCGCCAGTTCGGCATCGGGCTTGGCCCTTTTGAGTTGCTCGGCGTCGCCCACACCGACCTGAATATCGTTGGTGCCCTGGATGATCAATGCCGGCATGCGCAGTTTTGCAAACGCCGCTGAAGGGTCGGCGCGAAACAGGCTGATCAGATACGGCTGCACGCTGGGTCGGAAAATGCCCTCCAGCGGGCCTGGCACATCGGCATCCACCTGGCCGGCCTTGAGGTGATCGAGGATTTCATTGCTGCGCAGCAGCAGGGCAGGGGGCAGGTGATCGGCCAGTTGCTGGCGGATCACCTGGTCGACCGGGCGGGCGCTGCCGGACAGGGATATCACCCCGGCCGGGTCGAGTTGCGGTGCGGCCAGTGCAGCCACCAGCGCGCCTTCGCTGTGACCCAGCACAATCAGCGGGCCCATGCGTGTGTCGGCCTTGAGCAATTTGCCCCAGGCCACCGCGTCGGCCACGTAGGCCTCCAGGGTCAGGTTGCGTTCGTCGGGCGTGGCGGCGAGGCTGGCGGCCACACCGCGCTTGTCGTAGCGCACGCTGGCGATGTTGTGCCGGGCCAGCACCCAGGCCAGGCGCTTGAGGCTGTCATTGCGAGCGCCGTCGGCGCTGTTGCCGTTGCGGTCGGTGGGGCCGGAGCCGGCGATGATCAACACCACCGGCACCGGTTTATCGGACTGCGGCAGCAGCAGCGAGCCAAACAGTTCGCCGCTGCCGGTGTCCAGGCTGATCGGGCGTTGCAGTACGACAGGGGAGGCGGCGTCGGCCACGGCGGTAAACAGGGTCAGGGTAAACAGAAGAACTCGCAGCATCATCGCGCCATCATGAGGAAGGTGCCGGTTGGACCAAGGTCTACCGGTAAGGTTTCGAGGATGAACTAGTCGGTTAGCCTGCGTATACTGGCCGCCTTAAGTTATTACGGTTGACTTGATTCAACTGATTTCACGGAGCGCCCTGCATGTCCGGCAATACCTTCGGCAAGCTGTTCACTGTCACCACCGCGGGCGAAAGCCATGGCCCGGCGTTGGTCGCCATTGTCGACGGCTGCCCGCCCGGCCTCGAGCTGTCCCTGGAAGACCTGCAGCGTGACCTCGACCGCCGCAAGCCCGGCACCAGCCGCCACACCACCCAGCGCCAGGAGCCCGATGAAGTCGAGATCCTTTCCGGGGTGTTCGAAGGCCGTACCACCGGGTGCGCCATCGGCCTGCTGATTCGCAACACCGACCAGAAGTCCAAGGACTACTCGGCGATCAAGGATCTGTTCCGCCCGGCCCATGCCGACTACACCTACCACCATAAATACGGCGAACGCGACTACCGTGGCGGCGGCCGCAGCTCGGCGCGCGAAACGGCCATGCGCGTGGCAGCCGGGGCCATCGCCAAGAAATACCTGGCGACCCAGGGCATCGTCATCCGTGGCTACATGAGCCAGTTGGGCCCGATTGAAATCCCGTTCAAGACCTGGGACAGCGTTGAAGACAACGCCTTTTTCTGCCCTGACCCGGACAAAGTGCCGGAGCTGGAAGCCTACATGGACCAGCTGCGCCGCGACCAGGATTCGGTCGGCGCCAAGATCACCGTGGTCGCCGAAGGCGTCAAGCCGGGCCTGGGCGAGCCGATTTTCGATCGCCTCGACGCCGAACTGGCCCATGCGCTGATGAGCATCAATGCGGTGAAAGGCGTGGAAATCGGCGCCGGGTTCGCCTGCGTGTCCCAGCGTGGCACCGAGCACCGCGATGAACTGACGCCGGAAGGTTTCCTCAGCAACAACGCGGGCGGCATCCTCGGCGGTATTTCCTCCGGCCAGCCGATTGTTGCGCACCTGGCACTCAAGGCCACCTCGAGCATCACCACCCCGGGCCGTTCGATCGATGTACACGGCAACCCGGTGGACGTGATCACCAAGGGCCGTCACGACCCGTGCGTGGGCATCCGGGCCACGCCGATTGCCGAAGCGATGATGGCCATCGTGTTGATGGACCATCTGTTGCGCAATCGCGGGCAAAATGCCGATGTGCGCGTGAGTACCCCGGTGCTGGGCCAGCTGTGACGGCGCGGCGGTGACAGCCCTCCCGTACTGGCGCCTCTCCAGCTTCTACCTGTTCTACTTCGCCCTGCTCGGGGCGACGGCGCCGTTCCTGGCGCTGTACTTCGACCACCTGGGGTTCTCCAGCGCGCGCATCGGCGAGCTGGTGGCCATCCCCATGCTGATGCGCTGCGTGGCGCCCAACCTGTGGGGCTGGCTGGGCGACTACAGCGGCCGACGCCTGGCTATCGTGCGCTTCGGCGCGGTGTGCACCCTGCTGAGTTTTTCCCTGATCTTCGTCAGTCACACCTACGCCTGGCTGGCCCTGGTGATGGCCCTGCATGCGTTCTTCTGGCACGCGGTGCTGCCGCAGTTTGAAGTGATCACCCTGGCCCACCTGCAAAAACAGACCGCGCGCTATAGCCAGGTGCGCCTGTGGGGCTCCATCGGTTTTATCCTCACCGTGGTGATCATGGGCCGCCTGTTCGACTGGCTGAGCCTGGATATCTACCCGGTGGTGGTCGTGGTGATCATGGCCGGCATCATCGGTGCCAGCCTGTGGGTGCCGAATGCGCAGCCCGCCAGCCACGGCAATCGCCTGGCCGCTGATGGTTTCCTCAAACAGCTGCGCAGCCCCGGCGTACTGGCGTTTTACGCCTGCGTGGCGCTGATGCAAATGAGCCATGGCCCGTATTACACCTTCCTGACCCTGCACCTGGAACACCTTGGCTATAGCCGTGGCATGATCGGCATGCTGTGGGCCCTGGGGGTGGTGGCGGAAGTGCTGATGTTCCTGGGCATGAGCCGCATCCTCACGCGTTTTTCGGTACGCCGGGTGCTGCTGGCCAGTTTCCTCCTGGCGGCCCTGCGCTGGCTGCTGCTGGGCTCGTTTGCCGAACTGCTGTGGGTACTGTTGCTGGCGCAGGTGATGCACGCTGCCACGTTCGGCAGTTTTCACGCGGCGGCGATTGCCTTTGTGCAGCGCAGTTTTGGCGATAAGCAACAAGGCCAGGGCCAGGCGCTGTACGCCGCCCTGGCCGGCACCGGCGGTGCGCTGGGTGCGCTGTATTCCGGCTACAGCTGGAACCTGCTGGGGCCGACCTTCACCTTTAGTATTGCCAGCGTCGCCGCCCTGGCCGCGGCCGCTATCATCGGTTTTCGATTGCAAGAGCAGAACCAAGGAACCCTTCAATGAGTTATGTCGCCGTCTACCCCGTCGCTTCACCGGATACCCCGAACAAGGTCCTGACCCATGTCGACGACATCGCCGCTACCCTGGCCGAGCACGGTGTGCGGTTCGAGCGCTGGCAGCCTGCCCTGATCGAGAGGGGCGCCAGCGACGCTGAGATGATTGCCGCCTATCAGCCGCAGATCGATGCCCTCGGCTACGGTGCGGTGGCGGTGCTCAGTGTCACCAGCGACCACCCGCAAAAAGCCGAATGGCGTGCCCGGTTCCTGGATGAACGCCGCTACAGCGAAGACGAAGTGCGTTTTTTCATCGCCGGCCAGGGCTTGTTCAACCTGCATGTTGGCGACTACGTGTATGCCGTGCGTTGTGAGAAAAACGACCTGCTGGTGATCCCGGCTGGCATGGCGCACTGGTTTGATATGGGCGAGAACCCCCACTTGGTCATGCTGCACTTGTTCAACACCGCGCAGGGGTGTGTACCGACGTTCACCGGCGACGATGTTGCCAGCCATTTCCCAGGTTTGGACGATTGAACTCAGGTAATTGGAATCTTCAACCCCGGCGAGTTGGAAGTTGTTGTGGGAATAAGCTTAGTTACGCGTAGGGTTTGGCTGTTTATCCAGGGCAATGCGCACTGAAACCATTCGTTATGTAACTCTCTGCGTCGCCAGTGTTTGTGCCACCTGTCAATAGGAGGAATCCGAATGGTGGTAGGGCATCAGCCAATAAAAGGAGAGATGTAATGAATGGCCCAGAGGAGTCGTGTCCGCCGCCGTGTGTCGTAACCAATGCTGTCAGGAGACGCCTGAGCCTGTCCGGTAAGCCCCTGACTCCAGCGGAATTGGAGATCTTACGCTGGGCCTCGGAGGGCAAGACTGTCTGGGAAATCAGCCAGATTCGTGCCACGTCCGAAGCCACCGTCAAATTCCACCTGCGCAATATCTACGGCAAGCTGGAAGTCACTAACCGCGTGCAGGCGATGAATGAGGCGGCTCGCCAAGGCCTGTGCTGACACACATCAATAAAAAGGCCGCGACGCTCAATAGCGTCGCGGCCTTTTCATGACTGCGGTATTTACGCCGAGTGGTAGGTCGGCAGGGCAAAGCGGTTCTGGCTTTGCAGCATGGAAATTTGCGGCAATTCACTGGCTTGTTCGGCCAAGTCGCGACGAATCGCGCTGATCACCCAGGTCAATTGATCGGCGGTGTGCAACTGCTGGTAAGAGATCGAACGCTTGACCTGCTTGCCGTCACTGTTGCGCAGGGTCAACAGAATGCCGCCGTCGGGACGTGGCTGGGTGGTGACATCGTAGTTGGAGAATACTGAAGCGAATTTATCTTGGATCAGGCTCATGTCTATCAGCTCCGTTGGCTCAAGTTGGCAAGCATGGAGTGATAGGTGCAGTGATTGTGCCAGCTCATGATTTATAAAAATATCGTTATAAATCAATAGATTGAAAATATCTTGGATTTTCGATTTCGTGCAATTTGCATGAATGGCCATCATGCATCCTGCATTTTGCGCTACTCGATAGGGTGGGATGGGCGCGTCGATACTCGTAAAGACTGTTTCTGCGCAGCTAAATTCCCTTTTTTGAGGGCATGCCGGTTGGGATACAAAACTTTTCAAATCCCGCGTGTACAGCCGAAGAACGGCTGACGTATTTTCCTGCAATGCATTCGGCCTTCCGCTTACGGAGGTATCGGTGCTTTTGGATCAGACGAAGAATAAGAAAAAGGACGTTCCTCCATGAGTCACCCGCACAACGACATGATCACCTGGGGCAAGCTGCTGAGTAAGGTGCCGGCCATCGTCCGTGCCTTGCCGCGCGTAGTGCGGGGCATGCGTGCCGCCAATGTCACCGACCCCGCGCAGCCTTGCGGGCTGGGCTGGCACTTTGAGCAAGCCACCCTGCGCAACCCCGACGGCAACGCGTTGCTGTACGGCGACCGTGTGCTCAGCTACACCGACGCCAACCAGCGTGCCAACTGTATTGCCCATCACCTGCAAGCCCAGGGCATCGGCAAGGGTGACGTGGTGGCGCTGTTTATCGAAAACCGCCCCGAATTACTCTTGAACGTGCTGGCCGTGGCCAAGCTGGGTGGCATCTGCGCGATGCTCAATACCGCGCAAACCCAGGCGACGCTGGTGCACAGCCTGACCCTGGTGAGCCCGGCAGCCATTATTGTCGGCGCGGAACTGGTGGCCCCCTATGACGCGGTGCGCGATCAGGTGGCCATCGCGGCTGATCGAACCTGGTTCGTCGCCGATCAACCGTCCAGCCTGGTACCGCAGGGTTATATCGACCTGGTGGCTGCGAGCGCCGAGTGCCCGGTGGACAACCCTGCCAGCACTGCGCAGATCTTCTTTAACGACCCTTGCTTCTATATCTACACCTCCGGCACCACCGGCCTGCCCAAGGCCGGCATCATGAAACATGGCCGCTGGACCAAAACTGCCGTCAGCTTCGGCAGCATCGCGCTGGACATGGGCCCTGACGACGTCCTGTATTGCACTTTGCCGCTGTACCACGCCACCGGCCTTTGCGTGTGTTGGGGCTCGGCGATTGTCGGGGCATCGGGCTTCGCCATTCGCCGCAAGTTCAGCGCCAGCCAGTTCTGGGACGATGCGCGTCGATTCAAGGCGACCACCCTCGGCTACGTCGGTGAGTTGTGTCGTTACCTGCTCGACCAGCCACCCGGTGAAAACGACCTTGATAACCGCGTGACCAAGATGGTTGGCAATGGCTTGCGCCCCGGCGTGTGGGCGCAGTTCAAGGCACGCTATGGCGTGGAGCATATCTGCGAGCTGTACGCGGCCAGTGACGGCAATATCGGTTTTACCAACGTGCTGAATTTCGACAACACCATCGGTTTCTGTCTCCAGCACTGGGCGCTGGTGGACTACGCCCATGACAACGGCGAGCCGCTGCGTGGCAGCGACGGTTTTATGCGTAAAGTCCCCACGGGCGGGCAGGGCCTGTTACTGGCCAGGATCGATGAAAAATCGCCCTTCGACGGCTACACCGACCCGGAAAAGAATCGCCGGGTGGTACTCACCGACGTGTTTGAAAAAGGTGATCGCTACTTCAATACCGGCGATTTGTTGCGCAGCATCGGCTTTGGCCATGCGCAATTTGTGGATCGCCTGGGGGATACCTATCGCTGGAAAGGTGAAAACGTGTCCACCACCGAGGTCGAGAACGTCCTGCTGCAACACCCGCAGATCGCCGAAGTGGTGGCTTATGGCGTCGAGATCGAAAACACCAATGGCCGTGCGGGCATGGTCGCCATCACCCCGAGTGAGTCCCTGGCCTCGCTGGACATGCGCGAGTTGCTGCAATTCGCCCACGGCCAGTTGCCGCACTATGCAGTGCCGCTCTTCCTGCGGATCAAGGTCAAGATGGAAACCACCGGTACCTTTAAGTACCAGAAGGTCAAGCTCAAGGAAGAGGCCTTTGATCCGGACAAGGCCGGCAATGACCCGGTGTATGCCTGGTTGCCGGGGTCGGACTGCTATGTGCCGGTCACCGGGCAACTGTTGGCGCAGATCCAGGGTGGTCAGTTCCGCTATTGATTCTGTCTATGGCCGCTTTTGGTAAAAAGGGCATGACAGTGGGGAACTCCCTCGCGACACTGGCGGCCTATAAAGCACCAGACAAGGAGCCCCCACATGTCAGACCACGCCAAACAAATGACTGAAGACGAAGCCGCCGAATTTGCCGAGCAGGTCTTCGACGTCGCCCGCAAAGGCGACGCCGCCATGCTCGCCGCGCTCCTGGCCAAAGGCTTGCCGGCCAACTTTCGCAATCACAATGGCGATACCTTGCTGATGCTGTCTGCCTACCACGGCCATGCCGAAGCGGTAAAAGTGCTGCTGGAGTTCAAGGCCGACCCGCTGATCGCCAATGACAAGAACCAGCTGCCCATCGCCGGCGCGGCGTTCAAGGGCCACTTGCCGGTGGTCAAGGCGCTGATTGAAGGGGGCACGCCGATCGAGGCCGCCTCGTCCGACGGTCGTACTGCGTTGATGATGGCCGCCATGTTCAACCGCGTCGACATGGTCGACTACCTGCTCAGCCAAGGCGCCAACCCCAAGGCCACCGATGCCCAGGGCGCGACTGCGCTGGCGGCGGCGCAGACCATGGGGGCGAAGGACACGGCGGCGCAGCTGGAGAAACTGGTGTAGGCTGTGCGCCCTCAAAAACCAGCCCGCTACAGGATCACCCCATGAAAACCGCCCTCGTCGAACTTATCAGCAAAATCAGCGCCGGGGTCATGGGCGAGGATGAGGTGGCGCGCATCGCCGAAGAGGCCGCCCAGGCCTACGCCGACCCGGCGGCCTTCCTGGCCGCCAACCCGGATATCAACTACGACGACAGCTTTCCGATCCCGCTGGGGGAGTGGGTGGTGGTCGGCAGCCTGCCGGATACCGTGCTGTTCCAGGCCGATACCTATGGCGACCTGTTTGCGCAGATCGTCGCGTCGTTCGGCCCGGGTGTGTCGTTCAACCTCAAGCCCAAGCAATTGGCCAAGACTGACGGCCTCACCGCCCTGAACCGTATCCAGATCCAGATGAGCGCCCTGAGCCCGGAAGACGGCGGTTATGTGCTGCTCAACTTCAGCCAGTTGCTGGACGACGAGATCCAGGCGGTGCTGGTGTTCGGCAATGACCTGCCGCGCGTGCTGGCGTTGTGCGCCGAAGTCGGCATCCAGGCCGAGCCGTCCCTGGAAGCGCTGAAGGTTGCCGTGCACGTCTGAAATAAAACGGAACCCCGGCCAGGGCTGGCTATCCTACAAGGGCATGCCCTCACTTAGGAGCGACACCATGGGTTCCACTTTCAACGGTCTGATCGGGCTGATCATCCTGGCGCTGGATATCTGGGCGATCATCAATGTGTTCAAAAGCGGCGCAAGCACCGGGGCCAAGGTGTTGTGGATCCTGTTGATCCTGCTGCTGCCGGTACTGGGCCTGATCATCTGGGCTATCGCCGGGCCGCGCGGCAACGTGCGGATCTGACCCTCGCTCCCTCCTTGTAGCAGCTGCCGAGCCTTGGCGAGGCTGCGTCAGCGGTGTATCAGACACACCGCACACGCAGCCTCGCCAAGGCTCGGCAGCTGCTACGGTACTTGCTCGTTTCTTCGCTGCATTTTGTGTATCGAAATATTCGCTGCACACAATTTTCACATCTTATCCAAGACAATCCGCCGGCTCTATCTTTCCCTGCCAAGGCCCTGCCTGAGGTGCTTTTAAAGGCGGCGCAGCGGTGCTCGTTCAGTAATTAATAGCCTTGATGCCGTTGATCGGGCACCATTCGCGCCACTGCACTACTTCGTCACTAAACTTCCAATGGGTCCTGAAACGACATGGCAAACCCGGACGCCCTGAGTCAGCAGCGAGCTTCTAATCGCCTGCTGCAACCGACCGTCAAATCCCATCTGGCGTACACGCTGCTCTGCGCACTGGTCATGATGGTGATGCTCTCCCTGCTGCGCCTGGCGCTGCTGGTCTACAACCGCGAGATGATCCTCGACACGCCGGCCTCGACCTTCCTTGAAGCGTTCGCCAACGGCCTGCGTTTTGACATCCGCCTGGTGGTCTACCTGCTGATCCCGCTGCTGCTGGCACTGTTCAGCGTACGGGCCATGGCCGCGCGTGGGTTCTTCCGCTTCTGGCTGACCCTTGCGTCCAGCATCGCCCTGTTCCTGGGCTTGATGGAGATGGACTTCTACCGCGAGTTCCACCAGCGCCTCAACGGCCTGGTCTTCCAGTATGTGAAGGAAGACCCGAAAACCGTGATGAGCATGCTCTGGTACGGTTTCCCGGTGGTGCGCTACCTGCTGGCCTGGGCCGTGGGCACGCTGATCCTGAGCATCGCGTTCAAAGGTGCCGACCGCGCCACGCGCCCACGTGGTCCGTTCAGTGGTGGCAGCATCGGCACGCGCCAGGTGGCGCCGTGGTACAGCCGCATCGCGGTGTTCGTGGTATGCCTGCTGATCGCCGTGGTTGCCGCCCGTGGCACCCTGCGCCAGGGCCCGCCGCTGCGTTGGGGCGATGTGTACACCACCGATTCGAACTTCGCCAACCAGTTGGGCCTCAATGGCACCTTGTCGCTGATCGCGGCGGCCAAGGCCCGGTTCGGTGAAGACCGCTCCAATGTCTGGAAGGCGACCCTGGACCAGCCGCTGGCCACCCAGACCGTGCGTGACATGCTGGTGCTGCCACAGGAAAAACTGGTCGATACCGACATCGCCGCCGTGCGCCGCGACTACACGCCGCCGGCCGAGAAGACCCTGCCGATCAAGAACGTGGTCGTGATCCTGATGGAAAGCTTCGCCGGTCACTCGGTAGGCGCCTTGGGGCGTCCCGGCAATATCACGCCGTACTTCGACAAACTCTCCAAGGAAGGCCTGCTGTTCGACCGTTTCTTCTCCAACGGCACCCATACCCACCAGGGTATGTTCGCCACCATGGCCTGCTTCCCGAACCTGCCAGGCTTTGAATACCTGATGCAGACCCCGGAAGGCAGCCACAAGCTGTCGGGCCTGCCGCAGTTGCTCAGCGCCCGTGATTTCAACGACGTGTATGTCTATAACGGCGACTTCGCCTGGGACAACCAGTCGGGCTTCTTCAGCAACCAGGGCATGACCAACTTCATCGGCCGCAACGACTTCGTCGACCCGGTGTTCTCCGACCCGACGTGGGGCGTGTCCGACCAGGACATGTTCAACCGTGGCCTGGAAGAGTTGAAGGCCCGTGAAGGCGGCAAGCCGTTCTACGCACTCCTGCAAACCCTGTCCAACCACACGCCGTACGCATTGCCGACGCCGTTGCCGGTGGAGAAAGTCACTGACCGTGGCAGTCTCAACGAGCATTTGACGGCCATGCGTTACTCCGACTGGGCCCTGGGCCAGTTCTTTGAAAAGGCCCGCAAGGAGCCGTACTTCAAGGAAACCCTGTTCGTGATCGTGGGCGACCATGGCTTCGGCAACGAACAGCAGATCACCGAGATGGACCTGGGTCGCTTCAACGTACCGATGCTGATGATTGCACCGGGCGTGCAGGAGAAGTTCGGCGAGCGTGACCACACCGTGGGCACCCAGATCGACATCGTGCCGACCATCATGGGCCGCCTGGGTGGCGACACCCTGCACCAATGCTGGGGCCGCGACCTGCTGAACCTGCCGGAAGGCGACAAGGGCTTTGGCGTGATCAAGCCATCGGGCAGCGACCAGACCGTGGCCTTGGTCACCGCAGACCGCATTCTGGTACTGCCCAAGGAAATGCCACCGAAGCTGTGGCAATACGAACTGGGCGCCAACCCGAGCGGTAAGGTGATTGCCGAATCGCCGGACGAGGCTGCACTCAAGCAGAAACTCGAAGCGTTCCTGCAAACCGCGACCAAGAGTTTGCTGGATAACACCGCAGGTGTTGTAAACGGTAAGCCGGACTAATTAACCGGCAATAAAAAAGAGGCCTTTTTCAAGGCCTCTTTTTTTTGCTTCGTTATTATCGCGGGGCGGTTATATCCGGCCCAGCAACAACAGGACCAGCAGCACCACCAGCACTACACCGAGGATACCCGACGGGCCATAACCCCAATTACGCGAGTGCGGGAATACCGGCAGGCCGCCGACCAGCAGGAGGATCAAGATAATGATCAGAATGAGGCTCATGGTTTTTTCCTTATTGTCTTTCTGCAAAGACCGGTTGTTTAACGATAGGCCTGCAGAGTTAATTACAGACGCCTTAACTACTCCGACTCTGGTGCTTCGCAGAAAATTCCATGTTTTTTTAAAGCATTTCGATCACTCGTTTATTTCTTTTAATTTGCGCTCATCCAGCACTTATTAGTTGAAAAACATTGAACTTAGGCGGACGGCAGGCATCCGACCCGGCCCACGGTTTGCCTGGGGCATTCATCACTCTGATGGTGCGTGGGTGCAGGAAAAACCTTCGCTACACTGCCGATCACTTCTTCTGTGAACCACAAGGCTACTTCCTATGCAAAATCGCATGATGATCACTGGCGCCGGGTCCGGCCTGGGTCGTGAAATCGCTCTGCGCTGGGCCCGTGAGGGTTGGCAGTTGGCCTTGTCGGACGTCAGCGAGCCAGGCTTGCAGGACACCCTGAAGGGAGTGCGTGAAGCCGGTGGCGATGGCTTTATCCAGCGCTGCGACGTGCGCGACTACAGCCAGCTCACGGCGTTTGCCCAGGCCTGCGAAGTGAAGCTGGGCGGCATCGATGTGATCGTCAACAACGCCGGCGTAGCCTCGGGCGGCTTCTTTGCCGAGCTATCGCTGGAGGACTGGGACTGGCAGATCGCAATCAACCTGATGGGCGTGGTCAAGGGCTGCAAGGCGTTCCTGCCGCTGCTGGAAAAGAGCAAGGGCCGCATCATCAACATCGCCTCGATGGCGGCCCTGATGCAGGGGCCGGCCATGAGCAACTACAACGTGGCCAAGGCCGGTGTGGTGGCGCTGTCGGAGAGTTTGCTGGTGGAACTCAAGCAGCAGGAAGTCGGCGTGCATGTGGTGTGCCCGTCGTTCTTCCAGACCAACCTGTTGGACTCGTTCCGTGGGCCCACACCGGCGATGAAGGCGCAGGTAGGCAAGCTGTTGGAGAGTTCGCCGATCTCGGCGGCGGACATTGCCGACTACATCTACCAGCGTGTGGCGCAGGGCGAATTCATGATCCTGCCCCATGAGCAGGGGCGGATGGCCTGGGCCCTGAAGCAGAAGAACCCGCAGTTGCTCTATGACGAAATGACCACCATGGCCGACAGGATGCGCGCCAAGGCACAGGCTGTTAAGGGCTGATCAGGCAGTAGTCTGTCAGGCAATTTACCTGCATGGGTAGGCATTGCCTGATTTTGCCGCGAGGCATTGCTGCGCCCACACCCAGCGCGCATGGTCGGGGTCCTGTCATTCAATAAGGACAACCGCCATGCTGGTCTTAAGCCGCGCCGTAGGCGAAATCATCGCCATCGGTGATGACATCACCGTGCGCATTCTCGAGCTGAACGGTAATCAGGTGAAATTTGGTGTTGTTGCGCCCGTCGGGGTGCATGTCCATCGCGCCGAGGTGTACCAAAAGATCCTCAAGCGTCAAACCCCGCAATCCCAGCCCGCCACCAACCCCTGAGTCAGTCGAACAGATGCTTGGGCACATCGTGCTTGAGCATCAACTGGCACTGCTCGCTGTCCGGGTCGAACACAATCAGCGCCTGGCCCTTGGTCAGCGCCTGGCGCACCCGCAGCACGCGGGTTTCCAGGGGCGTGTCGTCACCATTGTCGGTGCCGTCGCGGGTCACGAAGTCTTCGATAAGGCGGGTCAGGGTGTCGACTTCAAGTGCGTCGTAGGGAATCAGCATACAAGCCTCAGATGATGGATCCCGGCGATCCTACTGCGCCGGGACCGCAGTTGCCAGCGTCAGGACTTCTGGCCGACCAGGCTGTCCACCGATGGCACACGCGTGTCGCTCTCCATCTGCGTTTCGTGCTCGATCTGATGGCTGAACCGATCCAGTGAGCCCTGGGCCGGTTGTGCGTCACTGGCGAACACCGGCGGGCTGAGGATATACGCGCCCAACAGCCGGCTCAGTGCTGCCAGGCTGTCGATATGGGTGCGCTCATAACCATGGGTCGCATCGCAACCGAACGCCAGCAGCGCCGTGCGGATGTCGTGGCCGGCCGTCACCGCCGAGTGGGCATCGCTGAAGTAATAGCGGAACAGGTCGCGGCGCACGGGCAAGTCGTTATCCGAAGCCAGGCGCAGCAGGTGGCGGGAGAGGTGATAGTCATACGGCCCGCCGGAATCCTGCATGGCCACACTGACCGCGTGCTCGCTGGAGTGCTGGCCGGGAGCGACCGGGGCGATATCGATACCGACAAATTCACTCACATCCCAGGGCAGGGCCGCCGCAGCGCCGCTGCCGGTTTCCTCGGTGATGGTGAACAGCGGGTGGCAGTCGATCAGCAGCGGTTCGCCGCTGTCGACGATGGCCTTGAGTGCGGCCAACAGTGCGGCGACGCCGGCTTTGTCGTCCAGGTGGCGGGCACTGATATGCCCGCTTTCGGTGAACTCGGGCAACGGGTCGAACGCCACATAGTCACCGATGCCGATCCCCAGGGAGTCGCAATCGGCGCGGGTGGCGCAGTAGGCATCCAGGCGCAATTCTACATGGTCCCAGCTCACCGGCATTTCATCCACGGCGGTGTTGAACGCGTGCCCGGAAGCCATCAACGGCAACACGCTGCCACGGATCACCCCGTTGTCGGTAAACAGACTGACGCGGCTGCCTTCGGCAAAGCGGCTTGACCAGCAGCCAACCGGGGCGAGGGTCAGGCGGCCATTGTCCTTGATCGCACGCACGGCGGCGCCAATGGTGTCCAGGTGCGCGGACACCGCGCGGTCGGGGCTGTTTTTCTGGCCCTTGAGGGTGGCGCGAATGGTCCCGCGCCGGGTCATTTCAAACGGGATGCCCAGCTCTTCCAGGCGCTCGGCGACGTAGCGCACGATGGTGTCGGTAAACCCGGTGGGGCTGGGAATGGCGAGCATTTCCAGCAGGACTTTTTGCAGGTAGTTGAGATCCGGTTCGGGGATGGTTCGGGTCATAAAGGTTTCCTTTAGTTGCAAGCTTTGAGCTGCAAGCTTCAAGTTAAAAGCGGTATCTGAGGCTTGCCGGCATTGCTCTAGGCTTGAGGCTTGCAGCTTGTAACTTGAGGCTATCCACTGTGGGGGAATAGCAGGTCCACAAACTTCTCCGCCGTCGGCTGCGGTTCATGGTTGGCCAGGCCGGCCCGTTCGTTGGCTTCGATAAACACGTACTCGGGCTGATCGGCAGCGGCCACCATCAGGTCCAGGCCGACCATGGGGATATCCAGGGCGCGTGCGGCGCGCACGGCGGCGTCCACCAGCGTGGGGTGGAGGATCGCCGTGACGTCTTCCAGGCAACCGCCGGTGTGCAGGTTGGCGGTACGGCGCACGGCGAGCGTCTTGCCACGGGGCAGGATGCTGCTGTAGTCGTAGCCAGCGGCGGCCAGGGTGCGCTCGGTTTCGGCATCGACCGGGATTTTGCTTTCGCCATCGGTGGCCGCCTGACGGCGTCGGCTCTGGGCTTCGATCAGCGCGCCGATGGAATGCTGGCCGTCACCGGTCACTTCGGCGGGGCGGCGGATCGCGGCGGCGACCACCTCGAAACCGATCACCAGGATGCGCAGGTCCAGGCCTTCGTGAAAGCTTTCGAGCAATACGCGGCTGTCGAACTGCCGCGCCGCTTCGATCGCCTGCTGCACCTCTTCGATGCTCTGCAGATCCACCGCCACGCCCTGGCCTTGCTCGCCATCGAGCGGCTTGACCACGACGCGCTGGTGTTCGTCGAGGAACTCCAGATTGTCATCGGCGCTGCCCGCCAGTTGTTGCGCAGGCAGTTTCAAGCCCGCCGCTTTCAACACCTTGTGGGTGAGGCTCTTGTCCTGGCACAGGGTCATGCTGATCGCGCTGGTCAGGTCGCTCAGCGACTCGCGGCAGCGCACGCGGCGGCCACCATGGCTGAGGGTGAACAAACCGGCATCGGCGTCATCCACCTGCACATCGATGCCGCGTCGATGGGCCTCTTCGACAATGATCCGCGCATACGGGTTGAACCCCGCCTGCGGGCCGGGGCCGAGGAACAGCGGTTGGTTGATACCGTTCTTGCGCTTGATCGCAAAGGTGGTCAGCGCACGGAAGCCGAGCTTGGCGTAGAGGTTCTTGGCCTGGCGATTATCGTGCAGCACCGACAGGTCGAGATAGCTCAGGCCACGGCTCATAAAGTGCTCCACCAAGTGGCGTACCAACACTTCGCCCACGCCGGGGCGTGTGCACAGCGGGTCGACCGCCAGGCACCACAGGCTGCAACCGTTTTCCGGGTCGTGGAAGGCTTTCTGGTGATTGAGGCCCATCACGCTGCCGATCACCGCGCCACTGTCTTCGTCCTCGGCCAGCCAGTACACCGGGCCGCCTTCATGGCGCGGTGTCAGGCGTTCGGCGTCGACCGGCAGCATGCCGCGGCCTTGATACAACTGGTTGACCGCCAGCCAATCGGCCTCGCTCTGCACCCGGCGAATGCGGAAACCGCGAAACACGCGGGTGGACGGGCGATAGTCGCTGAACCACAGGCGCAGGGTGTCGGATGGGTCGAGGAACAACTGCTGCGGATCAATCCCGAGGATCTGCTGGGGCGCGGCCACATACAGCGCGATATCGCGCTCGCCGGGCTGTTCGTTGAGCAGCTCCTGGGCCAGGCTGGCCGGGTCCGGGAAGGTATGGCCGATCAATAGCCGGCCCCAGCCGCAATGCACCGCAATCGGCTCGGCGGCCAGCGGGCTACCATCTTCGGCCAGGCGCGCTTGCAGGCGCTCGTAGGTCGGCGCCTGGCCCTTTAACAAGCGTTGGCTGTAAGCCGCTGCATGGGGTTTCATCAATCAGATTCCTTGTTCGCTGAGCCACAGGTTCAACGCGGCCAGTTGCCACAGCTTCGAGCCGCGCAACGGGGTCAATTGACCTTGCGGGTCGGTGAGCAGGCGGTCGAGCATGGCCGGGTTGAACAGGCCGCGATCCTGGCTTGGGTCCAGCAGCAGTTCGCGCACCCAATTCAGGGTGTCGCCCTGCAAATGCTTGAGGCCCGGCACCGGGAAGTAGCCTTTCTTGCGGTCGATGACTTCGCTCGGAATCACCCGGCGCGCGGCCTCTTTCAACACTTGCTTGCCACCGTCGGGCAATTTGAATTTGCCCGGCACGCGCGCCGACAGTTCCACCAGGCGGTAGTCGAGGAACGGCGTGCGCGCTTCCAGGCCCCAGGCCATGGTCATGTTGTCGACGCGTTTGACCGGGTCATCCACCAGCATCACCGTGCTGTCCAGGCGCAGGGCCTTGTCCACGGCGGCGTCCGCGCCGGGCATCGCAAAATGCTCGCGCACGAAGTCGCCGGCGGCGTCGTTGGCGGTCAGCCATTTCGGTGCGACGGTGGCGGCGTAGTCATCGTAGCTGCGGTCGAAGAACGCCTCGCGGTAGGCGGCATACGGGTCGCTGGCGCCATCCACCTGCGGGTACCAGTGGTAACCGGCGAACAGCTCATCGGCGCCCTGGCCGCTCTGCACCACCTTGCAATGCTTGGCCACTTCCCGCGACAGCAGGTAGAAGGCGATGCAGTCATGGCTGACCATCGGTTCGCTCATGGCGCGGAACGCCGCCGGCAGTTGTTCGATGATCTCGCTTTCGGCAATGCGCAGTTGGTGGTGACGGGTGCCGTAGTGCTTGGCGATCAGGTCCGAATACTGGAACTCGTCGCCACGCTCGCCGCCGGCGTCTTCAAAGCCGATGGAGAAAGTCGACAGGTCCTGCACGCCGACTTCACGCAGCAGGCCGACGAGCATGCTCGAGTCGACGCCGCCGGAAAGCAGCACACCGACATCCACGGCAGCCCGTTGACGAATGGCCACGGCTTCGCGGGTGCTGTCCAACACGCGGTCGGTCCAGTCTTCCAGGCTCAGGTTTTTTTCATCTTCATGGGGGCCGTAGGGCAGCGTCCACCAGGTTTTCTGCTCGGTGTTGCCTTCGGCATCGATGCGCATCCAGGAGGCCGGCGGCAGTTTTTCAATGCCCGCCAGCAGCGTGCGCGGAGCGGGCACGACGGCATGGAAATTCAAGTAGTGATTGAGCGCCACCGGATCGAGGATCGGGTTGATATCACCGCCCTTGAGCAGCGCCGGCAGGGCCGAGGCAAAGCGCAGGCGCTGACCGGTGCGCGACAGGTACAACGGCTTCACGCCGAGACGGTCACGGGCGATGAACAGGCGCTGGGCATCGCGCTCCCAGACGGCAAAGGCAAACATGCCGTTGAGCTTGGGCAGCAGTGCTTCGCCCCAGGCGTGGTAACCCTTGAGCAGCACTTCGGTGTCGCCGCCGGAATAGAAGGCGTAACCCAGGGCTTCAAGCTCCTGGCGCAATTCCGGGAAGTTGTAGATCGCGCCGTTGAATGCCAGGGACAGGCCCAGTTGGGCGTCGACCATCGGTTGGGCGGAGCCGTCCGACAGGTCCATGATTTTCAGGCGTCGATGGCCCAGGGCAATCGGCCCTTGGGCATGGAAGCCCCACGCGTCAGGGCCGCGGGGTGCCAAGTGATGGGTAATTCGCTCCACCGCTGCGAGGTCCGCAGGTTGGTGATCGAAACGTAACTCGCCAGCTAATCCGCACATAGGTTCCTTACCGGTTTTTCCGTTGGGGAGGGATAGAAAGACCCGCACCAAAATGGCGGGTACCTAGGGACTGACCCGAGGCTATACGCGGAGTTTTAGATCAATAAGTTATATGGCAAACCGCCGCCCCCCATTCGGAACACCCCTGCAGCCTGTGCGGCGTGGGTGAAAGGGGCGGTAATTAAGTCGAGGCGAGATGCAAAAAATCGACGCTTGCGCGGGCTGAACCTGCAGCTATTTGAACCCTTTTGCGCGGTCGCAGCGCTTATCGTCTGGCGTCATTGTTCAACGCGATAAAGGAACATTGCGAATGACGCAAACCACTGATTTGACCCAGGCGCTCGAGCCGGTGCCCCACGACCAATTGATGGCGGCGCTGCTGAATATCACCGGCGACCTGGATAAAGCGCAGGTCTTGCATGACACGCTGCCGGCCTGGTTGGTCAAGGCTGACTCCCACATATTGCAGGCCATCGAGCAGGCGTATGCCGACAGCGAGCGCCCCCGTGAAACCCTGCACCGGGTGCTGAACCGTCTGCAACCGCTGGATAAATTCTGTGCCGAACGGCTCAAGGCTTTCCTGGACGGCAAGGGGCATGGGGGCCTCGACATCGAAAACGACACCCTGGAAATCCCCCGGCGCTCGTTCAGCGGTGTCAGCCAGGACCTGGGCGGCCAGGTGGTCGAGACCGTTACCCTGGAGAAGCACAGCCTGCTGCAAGCGGCCATGCAGAATTTCTCCCAGGCGGCTGCCGAGCCTGGCGGCTCGCCGACCACTGCCGTGGTGCGCATCGGCCCCAGGCGCCGAATTGCGCAAACCCTCAGCGCTCAGGCCTTTATCGGCTACTGCCGCGAGCTGAACCTGGGAGAGGCCTATCAGACCCATGTGCGCGAAGTGTTCAACCTGGTGGCGCCCGACCAGGACTTCAATCCTTCGGTGACGCAGGTCGGCCAATCCCGTTGCGTGGACATGCAGATCGACCTGCATCTGGCCCATGCCAAGGGCGATATCGATGCACCGACCCGCGCGTTGCTGCTGGGCCTGGCCAAGGCGGATATGCCCGCCGGTGACATCCGGCAATTGTGGTTCAACCAGCAGCCGCTGACCTGGCAAGGCCTGAACATCGACGGCGCCTGCCTGTGGGGGGTATTGGTGTTTTCCAGTGCATCGGCCGAAGGGTTCTCCAGCGGCCCGATCGTGGTGTATATGCCCAACGAGCCCGTGCGGCCGTGGTACCGCTATGAATCACTGGAGCATTTCAAGCTCTACCTCACCCTCAAGCTTCACGTCAGTACCTATCGTGATTTCTTCAAGGGTTACCTGGACGAGTCCGAGCGTTTCGGTTTTTTCGAGCGTTTTGACCAGGAGGCCATCGTCGTGCGGGTGGCGCCGCTCCCGGTCACAGACAAGTTGTCGACATTCTTTTTCAATGCCTGCGTTGGCAAGATCCAGCTGGATGCGCAGGTATTGGCGGTTCCCAATGCCCAGGCCGATGACGACGCGCGTCGCAAGCGTATCCAGGATTATCTGGATGTCGGCTTGACGGTGCTCAACGTCGCCGGGTTCGTGGTGCCGGTGGTGGGCCAACTGATGACCGGTGTGGCCATTGGGCAATTGCTTGGCGAGATGTTCGAGGGGGTGGATGACTGGCTGCACCATGACAAGCTCGGCGCCCTCAGGCACCTGACGAACATCGCGGAAAACCTCGCTGCCATGGCATTGTTCGCCGCGGGTACGAAAGTGGTGGGCCGGCTGTGGCGAACCACACCGTCGGCGGCGGGGTTCTACGACAGCCTCGAAGCCGTGCGGCTGCCCGACACGTCCACGCGCTTGTGGCGCAGTCGTACCGAGCCGTATCGTCACACCGTCTCGCTCGAAGGCACAGTGGCCAGCCCGCGTGGGGTCTATCAGCTCAATGGCCAGTCCTATGTGAATGTCGACGGGGCGCTGTATTCGATTGTCTTTGACGCCCGCACCGGGCGCTGGCGAGCCCGGCATCCGCAGCGGGATTCGGCCTATCGGCCACCCTTGACCCACAACTACCAGGGCGGCTGGCAGTTCTCGTTCGAGCAGGCGGATGAATGGCGCAGCCCTGACTATATCCTGAGGCGGCTGGACCCCAGTCTCAGCGCCTTACCGGCCGGACACCTGCAGGAGATCGCCGCTATCACCGGCTCGACCTTACCGCGCTTGCAGCAACTGGCCAGGCAGAACCTGCCGCTGCCGGAGCGGCTGCGCGACTGTGCGCTGCGGTTCAAGCTGAACCAGGGGGTTCGCGACCTGATCTGGCAAATGGAGCATCAAGCACCGCTCGATGCGGCCACCACCCGTGTGCAGATGCTGGCCCTGCCACTGATGGACGGGTGGCCCCGTGGGCGTTTTTTCGAACTGCTCGACGACGAGGGCTACCTGCTTGAGCGCCATCCAGACACCGCGCCGTTCGATTACGAGGACTTGAGCATCCACCTCACCACGCAACAACTGCGGAACGGACAGATCCTGCCTACCCTGCTGGCCGCACTCGATTCCGAAGAAACCGCGCAATTGCTCGGCGGCACCTTCCACGCCGATGAAGCGCAAGCGGTACTGGCGCGGCGTCTCACCGCCTCGCTCAAGACCACGCATCAGGCGGTCTATGAGCGGCTGCGCATGGATGCCGATTTCATCGATCAGACCGATCACGGCCAGCTCAAGCAGCGCTTGCCGCAATTGCCGATCCGGGTGGCCTGGGAGGTCATGACCCAGGCCTCCACGGCCGAGCGCTGGCACTTGCGCCATACCGGGCGTGTGCCGCTGCGGGTCAGCCAGTGGGCCCGGGAAGCCCTGGAAGCGTTGGAGGAAGACGACGCGCTGGCCGGCCTGTATTTGCCGGAGCTGGCCACCGATGTGACACGGCGCGTGGCCACCGGCTTGCTGCAACGGGTTCCAGGCTGGCCCGAGGATCTGTTCTTGCAGGTGCGCCGCGAAAGCGTACAGGGCGCTGTCCTGGGACAGGTGGGCGACCCAGGCGCTGATATCAGTCGTTTCGTGGTGCAGTCGGCCAAGGGCTTTCGCGCCTACGATGGGCAAGGTAAGGCCTTGGGCGCGCTGGCCGGCGGGCCGGAAGGTTTCTACGAGGCGTTGCTCAACAGTTTGTCTGCCGCCCAACTCGACGCGCTGCGCCTGACCGCGAGCGGCAGGGCCAGCCAGTTGCGGCATGCATTGATTGGCAAGGCCCAGGATGAACGCAATCGCATCGGCCGTTACTTATGGCCCGAGCGCGCGGTACCCGAGGAGCCGGCCCTGTCGTGTGTGCAAGGCTCGCCGCCTGCGCTGCCTCCACAGCCTGCGGGCCTGATGCGCAAAGCTCGCAAACTCTTCCCGTTATTCGATGACCGGCGCCTGTCGACCTTCCTGCAGGACTTGGGCACCGATCACCTGTCCCGGGCCAAAGCCGTGCGCACCCTTGAGCAGCAATATGAGGCACTGCAGCGGGCGCTGAGGCTGTGGGCCAAGGGCAAACCGGCGCAGCCACACTCGGACGTCGCGCTGCAAGACTACCGCCTGGCTCGACACCAGGCCGCACGGGCCATCGAGCGCAGTTGGCAATATGCGTCGCTGGCGCCGGATGAACACCATCGGCAAGTGCCGAGCCTGTCCCTGGACGGCATGGCCATCGGGGCGTTGCCGACCTTGCCGGCGCACGTGCAGTTCGAGCATGTCCGGCAATTGTCGTTGAAACGCATGGGGCTCAACGATGACGTCGCGTATTTCCTCAAGCACTTCAAGGGGCTGCGCAGCCTGGAGTTGAACGGTAATCGGCTGACGCGGCTGCCGGAAGTGCTCCAGCACATGCCGTGGCTCAGGCAGCTGTACATGGCCGATAACCACCTGCAACTGACCGAGTACACCCGCACCAAACTTGCGGACCTGAAGAGCCTGGTCGTGCTCGACCTGAGCAACAATCCCCTGGTGGACCCGCCGGTCGTCAACAAGATGTTCGAGTTGCGCAACCTGATGCTGCGCAACTGCCGGCTGACCAGTCTGCCCACCGGCTTTACCCGCGTTCCGTACCTGGAGCAACTCGACCTGCGGGACAATGACATCGCCAGTTTGCCGGCATGGTTGTTCAATGCGCCGCGCGAGCACACCGAAGTCATCAATGTGCGGCATAACCCTTTGGACGCCAGCACTCGTCAGGCCTTGAACCGTTACCGGGACACCATCGGCGTGGGCATGGGCTTCGTGGAGGATGACATTGCGCGACTCAACGAGCAGACCGCACGTGAGCTGTGGCTGGGCGATGAGCGCGCGACGCACTTCGCCGAAAAGGCCGAGACCTGGCTGGGGCTCAAGGATGAACCCGGCTCCGACGGCCTGTTCAAATTATTGGCCGGCCTGGGCGGAGCCGCCGACACCAGCCACGTGCGCGAGGACATGAACCGCCGCATCTGGCGCGTGCTGGATGCCGCCGCAGGCGATACCCGACTGCGTGCCGAGATTTTCGAGCGCGCGGCCACGCCGTTGAACTGTGATGACGCCGCTGCCGTGAGCTTCAGTAGCCTGGAGGTGCTGGTTGAAATCCACGAGGCCGCGCAGCGGGTGGAGGGCGGCAGGGTCACGGCCAAGCCGCTGCTCAGGTTGGCCAGGGGCTTGTTTCGCCTCGACCGCCTGGAGTCCATGGCCAGCCGGCACAGCGCCGAGCATCCGACGCTCGATCCGCTGGAGGTCAGCCTGGCTTATCGCACCGGGCTGGTGGAGCGCTTTCATTTGCCCGGGCAGCCCCGGCATATGCGCTTCGCCAGCCTGGCTGGGGTAACCGAGCATATGCTGGAGGTTGCCGAAGCGCAGTTGAAGGAGGCCGAGCTTTCCCCGCAACTGCTGAACTATATGGTGAAGCTGCCATTCTGGAGCAGTTACCTGAGGCGCACCCATGGCGGTTCGTTCGACACCCTGACCCAGCCCTTTGGCGAGCGCATGGAAGCGGTGTGGGCGCAAAGGGAAAGCTTGGGTGACGCTGACTATCACACCCAGATGGGCGTGATCCAGCGCGCGCGGGAAAGCGCCGAGCTCGTCGAGCTCAAACGCCTGACCCAGGAGGCGTTGAGGTTCGATGCGCTGGGCACCTGCGAATTATCCCCGGCGGGTTGAAGCGCCGCCTACGGGGTCGTTTTTGCAGCGTTGCTGCGAATCAACCCGCGCACCGCAAAGCGATTCGGGTGACAGGCCTCGGCCACGCTGCGGGGCAGGGGCAGCGGTTCGTTGTCCAGCCATGCCGCCAGCAACTCGCCGGACAGCGGCGCGGTGATCAGGCCCCGGGAGCCGTGGCCGCTGTTGATGTACAGGCCGTCCAGCCACGGGCAAGTGGCCTGTGGCGTGTGGCGGGCATCTTTGCGCAGCACGTCGTAGGCCTGGGCGAATGCCAGGCTGTCGGCCAGCGGCCCGACAATCGGCAAGTAGTCCGGGCTGGTGCAGCGGAAGGCGGCGCGGCCCTCCAGGGTCTCTGCGGCAAGGTCGGCGGCGTGCAGGCGCTGGGCCAGGTCCGGGGAAATCTCTTGCAGCAGCTCAAGGTTACCGGCGTGCTCGGCGGCGGTAGGGGTGAGGTCATCGTTGTTGAAATCAAAGCTGGCCCCCAGGGTGTGTTCGCCCAGGCGAGCCGGCGCCACGTAGCCCTCGGCACACACCACCGTGGCCAGGGCCTGGCTGGCGGCGGTCTGGGGCAGGCGGGTGATCTGCCCGCGAATCCGCTTGAGGGGCAACTCGGCGCCGGCGGCAAATCGTTTGACCTCAGCGGCCCCGGCCAGCACCACCACGGGGGCGCTGGCCAGCAGCCGATCACCGTCCCAGGCCTGCCAGTGGCCGCCGACTTTGCGCAGGTCCAGCACCTCATGATGGGCCAGCACCTCGATACCTGGCTGGCGCGCCTGCCATTGGCACAGCGCGGGTGGATGCACCCAGCCGCCTTCGGGGAAAAACAGCCCGCCCTGTTCCAGGCCCACCCCGGCGCGAGCCTGGGCTTGAGCCTTATCCAGCAGATGCAGCAGCTGCGGGGCGAATGCCTGGGCCAGTTGCGCCTGGCGTTCGGCCTCCTTGGCATTGAAGGCCAGTTGCAGCACGCCGCAGCCGTCCCAATCCACCCCGCGTTGCAGGTGCTCCAGCAGGCGCCGGGTGTACCCGAACCCGCTGACGATCATCTGCGACAACGCCGTGCCGTGTGCCGACAGCTTGAGATAAAGCACCCCTTGCGGATTGCCGGAGGCCTCCTGGGCGAGGCCGCCATGGCGCTCCAACAGGCTGACCTGCCAGCCCCGCGCCGCCAGGCTGGCCGCGCTGGCGCAGCCGGCCAGGCCGCCGCCGATCACCAGGGCGTGGCGCTCGCCAGTGGGCATGGTCGGGCGGGCGAACCAGGGTTTGGCGGCGGCCGGTGCCGGCGTGTCGGTCGGCCAGCCGAGAAACTCCCCGCGCAGGATTTCCCACTTGTGGCCGATGCCCGGCGTACGCTTCATCTTGAAACCGGCGGCGTTGATCAGCCGGCGCACCCAGCCGGTGCTGGTGAAGGTGCTGATGGTCGAGCCCGGGGCCGCCATGCGTGCCAGCTCGGCAAACAGTTCGGCGCTCCACATCTCGGGGTTTTTTGCCGGGGCGAAGCCGTCGAGAAACCACGCGTCGATCTGCGCATCCAGTTGCGGCAACTGTTCCAGGGCATCGCCGATCAGCAGCGTGAGGGTGACGCGGCCGTTGTCCAGCACCAGGCGCTGGAAGCCTTGGTGGATGGCGATGTAGTGCGCCAGCAGTTGCTCGGCGAACGGCGCCAGCTCGGGCCAGAGGGCGAGGGCGCGTTGCAGGTCGGCGTGGCTCAGGGGGTACTTTTCCACGCTGACAAAATGCAGGCGCGCACCGGCCACGGCGTGTTGCTCGAACAACTGCCAGGCGCAGAGGAAATTCAGGCCGGTGCCGAAGCCGGTTTCGCCAATCACCAGACGCCCGCCCGCCGGCAGGGCGGCGAAGCGCTCCTGCAAGCGGTTCTGTTGCAGGAACACATAGCGGGTTTCGGCCAGGCCCGATTGGTCGGAGAAATACACGTCGTCGAACACCCGCGAGTGCGGGCGACCTTGATCATCCCAGTCGAGCTGGGCGTGGGTTACGGGGTTCATGGGCGGCTCGGTAAAGGCAAGGCGGCCATTCTAGCCGATCAACAGGCTTTGAATTGACCCACGGCAAGCCCCGGTGGAATTTCCTCCCGCGCGTTGTTGCCCAATCCGCTAGTCTTGCTCACTTCTGGAACGGAGCCGCCCATGTTCGAATCTGCCGAAATCGGTCACGCCATCGACAAAGACACCTTTGAGGCCGAAGTGCCCGCCCTGCGCGAGGCTTTGCTGGAGGTGCAGTACGAGTTGCAACAGCAAAAGCGCTTCCCGGTGATCATCCTGATCAACGGCATCGAAGGCGCCGGTAAAGGTGAGACGGTCAAACTGCTGAATGAATGGATGGACCCGCGCCTGATCGAGGTGCGCACCTTCGACCAGCAGACCGACGAAGAACTGGCCCGCCCCCCGGCCTGGCGCTACTGGCGCCAACTGCCTGCCAAAGGCCGCATGGGCATTTTTTTCGGCAACTGGTACAGCCAGATGCTGCAAGGCCGGGTGCACGGCGAGATCAAGGATGCGCGGCTCGACCAGGCCATCGCCGGCGCCGAGCGCCTGGAGAAGATGCTCTGCGATGAAGGCGCGCTGATCTTCAAGTTCTGGTTCCACCTGTCCAAGAAGCAAATGAAGGCACGGCTCAAGGCCCTGGCCGACGACCCGTTGCACAGTTGGCGCATCAGCCCGCTGGACTGGCAGCAATCCGAGACCTACGACAAGTTCGTGCATTTCGGCGAGCGCATCCTGCGCCGTACCAGCCGCGATTACGCGCCCTGGCATGTGATTGAAGGCGTCGACGCCAACTACCGCAGCCTCACCGTGGGCAAGATCCTGCTCGAAGGCCTGCAGAATGCCCTGAAGCTGCCCAAGGGCAAGGCCAGCGGGATGAACCCGGCGCCGTTGCCCTCGGCCATCGACCAGATGAGCCTGCTCAACAGCCTCGACATGACCCTGAGCCTGGACAAGGACGATTACGAAGAACAGCTGATTACCGAGCAGGCGCGCTTCTCCGGCCTGATGCGCGACAAACGCATGCGCAAGCACGCGCTGGTGACGGTCTTCGAAGGTAACGACGCGGCGGGCAAGGGCGGGGCGATCCGTCGGGTGGCGGCCGCGCTCGACCCGCGCCAGTACCACATCGTGCCGATTGCCGCGCCCACCGAGGATGAACGGGCCCAGCCGTACCTGTGGCGGTTCTGGCAGAAGATCCCGGCGCGGGGCAAATTCACCGTGTTCGACCGCTCGTGGTACGGCCGCGTGCTGGTGGAACGTATCGAGGGCTTCTGCACCACGGCCGACTGGATGCGCGCCTATGGCGAGATCAATGACTTCGAGGAGCAACTGCGCGACGCCGGTGTGATCGTGGTCAAGTTCTGGCTGGCCATCGACAAGCAGACCCAACTGGAACGCTTCCAGGCCCGTGAGGAAATCCCTTTCAAGCGCTTCAAGATCACCGAAGACGACTGGCGCAACCGCGACAAATGGGACGACTACCGCGCCGCCGTGGGCGATATGGTCGACCGCACCAGCACCGAGGTTTCGCCGTGGACGCTGGTGGAGGCCAACGACAAGCGCTGGGCGCGGGTCAAGGTGTTGCGCACCATCAACCTTGCCCTGGAGGAAGCGTTCGCCAAGTCCGACAAGCACGACAAGAAGAAAAAGAAATAACCACTGGCCTGGTGTTGTTCAGGATGCAGCCCTCTGTGGTGAGCGGGCGTGCTGTGGTGAGTGGGCCGGTTGTGGTGAGCGGGCCTGTTTTGGTGAGCAGGCTTGTTGTGGTGAGCGGGCCTGTTTTGGTGAATGGGCCTGTTGTGGTGAGCGGGCTTGTTGTGGTGAGCGGGCTTGCCCCGCGCTGGGCTGCGAAGCGGCCCCAAAACCAGCCAATAAGGTCTGCCTGAAATAACGCGGCGCCTTGGTCAGGGCCGCTTCGCAGCCCAGCGCGGGGCAAGCCCGCTCACCACAACAAGCCCGCTCACCACAACAAGCTCATTTGCCACTACAAGCCTGCTTGCCACGATAAGCTCGCTCACCACAACCGGCCCGCTTGCCACAACTAGCCGGCCAGCCACAGGTTTATGTCCGTCACCATGCTTTTGTATACGCCGGATGAATGATCGTCGCGGTGGGGCAGGCCTGGATCTATCCTCGATCCATCTCCCCACAACGACAAGATCGAGGTAGCCCATGCGTGAAGTAGTGATCGTCGACAGCGTGCGAACCGGCTTGGCCAAATCCTTTCGCGGCAAGTTCAACCAGACCCGCCCGGATGACATGGCGGCCCATTGCGTCAACGCACTGCTGACCCGCAACGGCATCGACCCGGCCAGCGTCGAGGATTGCATCGTCGGCGCGGGTTCCAACGAAGGCGCCCAGGGCTACAACATCGGGCGCAACGTGGCCGTGCTGTCGCAATTGGGCACAGGTACGGCGGGCATGACCCTCAACCGGTTCTGCTCGTCGGGCTTGCAGGCGATTGCGATTGCGGCCAACCAGATCGCGTCGGGTTGCAGCGACATCATCGTGGCCGGTGGCGTCGAGTCCATCAGCCTGACCATGAAAAGCGTCAACACCGATAACCTGATCAACCCGCTGCTCAAGGAGCAGGTGCCGGGCATTTACTTCCCCATGGGCCAGACCGCGGAAATCGTCGCCCGCCGCTATGACGTCAGCCGCGAAGAACAGGACCTCTACGCCCTGCAAAGCCAGCAGCGCACCGCCCAGGCCCAGGCGGAGGGCTTGTTTGATGATGAAATCGTGCCGATGGCGGTCAAGTACAAGGTCGAGGACAAGAACACTGGCGCTGTGCAGATCCTTGACGGCGTGGTCGACCGCGATGACTGCAACCGCCCGGACACCACGTTGGCCAGTCTCTCTGGGTTGAAGCCCGTATTTGCCGAAGACGGCTCGGTGACGGCGGGTAACTCCTCGCAGCTCTCCGACGGTGCCTCGATGACCCTGGTGATGAGCCTGGAGAAAGCCCTGGCACTGGGGCTCAAGCCCAAGGCGTTTTTCCGCGGTTTCACCGTGGCCGGTTGCGAGCCGGATGAGATGGGGATCGGCCCGGTTTTCTCGGTGCCCAAGCTGCTCAAGGCGCGGGGCTTGCAGGTGGCGGACATCGACCTGTGGGAACTCAACGAGGCCTTTGCGTCGCAGTGCCTGTATGCGCGCAATCGCCTGGGCATCGATAACGCCAGGTACAACGTCAACGGCGGCTCGATTTCCATCGGCCACCCGTTCGGCATGACCGGCTCGCGGCAGGTGGGGCACCTGGTGCGTGAGCTGCAACGGCGCAATGTGCGTTATGGCATCGTCACCATGTGCGTGGGTGGCGGCATGGGCGCCACGGGGCTGTTCGAAGCCGTGCGCTGATAAGTGTGGGAGGGGCAGTGCGACGATTCGACTTGCCCCTCCCACATTTTAACTGCAGCGTATCCCAATTCGCTCACTTCCCCCTAGAATGCCCGCTCCACTTCCTCTGGCTTCTGGGGCACTCATGCACATCTCTTCCGGCCGCTGGGTCTACGGTTTTCTCCTGACCCTGCTGACCGCGCTGCTCTGGGGCATTCTGCCGATCAAGCTCAAGCAAGTGTTGCAGGTGATGGACCCGATCACGGTCACCTGGTTTCGCCTGGTGGTGGCCGGCAGTTGCCTGTTCGTGTACCTCGCCGCGACCAGGCGCCTGCCCAGTCGTAAAGTACTCGGCCCCAGGGGCGGCTGGCTGGTGGCGATGGCGGTGTGCGGCCTGGTGGGCAACTACGTGTTGTACCTGGTGGGCCTGAAACTGCTCAGCCCCGGCACTGCGCAACTGGTGGTGCAGATGGGCCCGATCTTCCTGATGATCGCCAGCGTGTTTGTGTTCAAGGAGCGTTTCAGCGTCGGGCAGTGCGTGGGCCTGGTGGTGCTGATCGTCGGCTTCGGTCTGTTCTTCAACCAACGCCTGGGAGAGTTGCTGACGTCCCTTGGCGCCTACACCGCCGGCGTGCTGACGATCCTGCTCGCGACTTCGGTCTGGGTGTTCTATGCCCTGGGCCAGAAGCAGTTGCTGACCGTGTGGAATTCGCTGCAAGTGATGATGGTGATCTACCTGTCGTGCGCCGTGCTGCTGACGCCGTGGGCGCATCCGCTGGAGGCCCTGCAACTGAGCCCGCTGCAAGGCTGGCTGTTGCTGGCGTGCTGCATGAACACCCTGGTGGCCTACGGTGCATTTGCCGAAGCCCTGGCTCACTGGGAAGCCTCACGGGTGAGTGCGACCCTGGCCCTGACGCCGTTGGTGACCTTTGTCGCGGTGGCGTTGGCGGCGTGGCTGTGGCCGGACTATGTGCAGGCCGAAGAGATCAATGCCCTGGGCTATTTCGGCGCGCTGGTGGTGGTGCTGGGGTCGGCGGCGGTGGCGCTGGCGCCGTCGTTGCTCGCCGGGCTCAAGGCCCGGCGGCTACGCATGGCGTCCTAGGCACCCAGCATGTTTTCCGGGCGTACCCACTGGTCGAACTCAGCGTCGGTGAGGTAGCCCAGGTCCAACGCCGCTTCCCGAAGGGTCAAGCCTTCGGCGTAGGCCTTCTTGGCGATCTCTGCCGACTTGTCATAGCCGATGTGCGGGTTGAGCGCCGTGACCAGCATCAGCCCGCGCTCCAGGTGCTCGGCCATTTTCCCGGCGTCGGGTTCGAGGCCGGCGATGCAGTGCTCCTGGAAGTTATTGCAGCCATCGGCCAGCAGGCGGATCGATTCCAGCAGGTTGTGGATGATCACCGGCTTGTACACGTTCAACTGCAAATGCCCCTGGCTCGCTGCGATGCCGATGGTCACGTCATTGCCCAGCACCTGGCAGGCCAGCATCGACAGTGCCTCGCACTGGGTCGGGTTGACCTTGCCGGGCATGATCGAGCTGCCAGGCTCGTTGGCCGGCAGTTTCACCTCCGCAAGGCCGGCACGCGGGCCGGAGCCCAGCAGGCGCAGGTCGTTGGCGATTTTCATCAGGGCCACGGCCAGGGTTTTCAGGGCGCCGTGCAGGGTCACGATCGGTTCATGGCCGGCCAATGCGGCGAATTTGTTCGGCGCGGTGACGAAGGGCAGGCCCGACAAAGCCGCCAATTCCGAGGCGATCGCCTCGCTGAAGCCATGGGGCGCATTCAGCCCGGTGCCCACCGCCGTGCCACCTTGGGCCAGCTCGCATACCTGGGGCAGGGCGCTGCGGATCGCCCGTTCGGCGTAGTCGAGCTGGGCGATAAACGCCGAGAGTTCCTGGCCGAAGGTGATCGGCGTGGCATCCATCATGTGGGTGCGGCCCGTCTTTACCAGCTTTGCATGCCGCGCCGACAGTTCCGCGAGGCCGCCGGACAGTGTATTGATCGCCGGCAACAATTGCTGGTGCACCGCTTGCACCGCCGCAATGCTCATGGCGGTAGGGAAGCAGTCGTTGGAGCTTTGGGAGCGGTTCACATGATCGTTGGGGTGCACCGGGCTCTTGCCGCCACGGGGCTTGCCCGACAGCTCGTTGGCGCGGCCGGCGATGACCTCGTTGGCGTTCATGTTGCTCTGGGTGCCGCTGCCGGTTTGCCAGACGACCAGGGGGAACTGGTCATCATGTTGGCCATCGAGCACTTCGTCGGCGGCCTGTTCGATCAGGCGGGCAATGTCGGCGGGCAGGTCACCGTTGCGGTCGTTGACCCGGGCGGCGGCCTTCTTGATCAGGGCCAGTGCGTGCAGTACCGCGAGGGGCATGCGCTGCTCGCCGATGGCGAAATTCACCAGCGAGCGTTGGGTCTGGGCGCCCCAGTAAGCGTCTTCCGGGACTTCCACGTCTCCCAGGCTGTCGGTTTCGATACGGCTCATCGGGCACTCTCCTTCAGGTTCGTTTGCGCAGTTTAGGCCCTGATCGGCCTGGGGGGTTCCCTAAAAGACTTTTCATCGGATTCATTCACTGCAATCCGCGCCCGGTCAGGCCCGGGGTTGAGCCGCAGCGTTTTTTAGGCGCAGAATGGGCGCCCTTGGGGTCTTACCTCGCCTGCTAGAAAAGGAAACTCGATGACTCGTCTTCGTGCCATCTGTACCGCGGTTGCTCTGGTTTGCGCCAGCGGCCAGGTTTTTGCCGATACCGCCAGCCACAACGCCAGTGCCGAAGCCTTCCTTACCCTGGCCCATGCCGACAAGCTGGGTACCCCGGTGTACATGCAAGTGCAGCAAATGTTCGCCCAGCGTTTCGAACAGACCAAGGCGCCTGCCGCCAAGCAGTCCGTACTGGACAGCTACCAGGCCAAGGCCAACGCCGCCCTGGACCAGGCCATCGGCTGGCCGAAGCTGAAGCCGGACATGGTCAAGCTCTACACCACCAACTTCAGCGAATCCGAGCTCAAGGACCTGGTTGCCTTCTACCAGTCGCCACTGGGCAAGAAAGTCCTGGAAAAAATGCCGCAACTGACCCAGCAATCGGCCCAGATGACCCAGGCCAAGCTGGAAAGCGCCGTGCCGGTGGTGAACAAGCTGTTGGAAGACATGACCAACGAGCTGACGCCAAAAGCCGCCGCACCGGCCAAGAAGAAGTAAGCAGGAATGACCATGCAACAGCGTATCGAAACGGCGCTCGCCGCCCTGGCCCCGGAGCACTTGAGCGTGCTGGATGAAAGCCATATGCACAGCCGTGGGTTGCAGACCCACTTCAAGGCCGTGCTGGTCAGCCAGCAGTTCGAGGGGCTTAACCGCGTCAAGCGCCACCAGAAGGTCTACGCCACCCTGGGTGACCTGATGAGCGAATTTCATGCGCTGGCGCTGCATACCTACACGCCCGAAGAATGGGCGAAAATCGACGCAGCCCCGGCCTCGCCGACCTGCGCCGGCGGGCATAGCTGATACGCGGGTGTCTCTGACACCCTGCATTTGCTAGAATCCGCAGCGCGCCGCTCAGCCGGCGCGTTTTTTTTGCATCCGGTTCACCCCTTACGAGGGTAGCCACCTGGAGAGAACACCCATGACTCAACCGATTGTCGTGGCGGCACTGTATAAGTTCGTCACCCTCGAAGATTACGTCGCCCTGCGCGAGCCACTGCTGCAGGCGATGGTCGACAATGGCATCAAAGGCACCTTGCTGATCGCCGAAGAAGGCATCAACGGCACCGTTTCCGGCAGCCGCGAAGGCATTGATGGCCTGATGGCCTGGCTGAAGAACGACCCACGCATGGACGACATCGACCACAAAGAGTCGTACTGCGATGAGCAGCCGTTCTACCGCACCAAGGTCAAGCTCAAGAAAGAGATCGTGACCCTGGGCGTCGAAGGCGTCGACCCGAACAAGAAAGTCGGCACCTATGTCGACCCGCAGGACTGGAACGCGCTGATCAGCGACCCCGAAGTGCTGTTGATCGACACCCGCAATGACTACGAAGTGTCGATCGGCACCTTCGAAGGCGCAATCGACCCGAAAACCACCAGTTTTCGCGAATTTCCCGACTATATCAAAGCCAACTTCGACCCGGCCAAGCACAAGAAGGTCGCCATGTTCTGCACCGGCGGCATTCGTTGCGAGAAGGCGTCGAGCTACATGCTCAGCGAAGGTTTCGATGAGGTCTACCACCTCAAGGGTGGCATCCTGAAGTACCTCGAAGAGGTGCCGCAGGCAGAAACCAAATGGCAGGGCGACTGCTTTGTGTTCGACAATCGTGTCACTGTGCGCCACGACCTGAGCGAAGGCGACTACGATCAATGCCATGCCTGCCGCACACCGGTGAGCGCCTCCGACCGCGCATCCGAACACTATGTGGCTGGCATCAGTTGCCCCCATTGCTGGGATAAGCTGCCGGAGAAAACCCGTCGCAGCGCGATCGACCGGCAAAAGCAGATTGAGCTGGCCAAGGCCCGCAATATGCCGCACCCGATTGGCTTCAACTACAAGCAAACCCCTTCCGAGGCCTGACCCATGCCCGCGCGCCTGCTCTATGTGATGGACCCAATGTGTTCCTGGTGCTGGGGCTTTGCCCCGGTGGCGCAGGCGCTGGTCGAGCAGGCCCAGGCGGCCGGCGTGGACGTGCACCTGGTGGTGGGCGGCTTGCGTACCGGCAGCGGCGCGGCACTGGAACCGACCACGCGGCGCTACATCCTCGAGCACTGGCAGGCGGTCACCGACGCCACCGGCCAGCCGTTCAAGCGCGATGGCGCGTTGCCCGACGGCTTTGTCTACGACACCGAGCCTGCGTGTCGCGCCATTGTTACCGCGCGTAGCCTGGCACCGGATTGCGCATGGACGTTGTTAGGGCTGATCCAGCGCGCGTTTTATGTCGAGGGCCGTGACGTGACCCTCGCCAGTGTGCTGGTGGAGCTGGCTGAAGAGGCGGGCATCCCGCGCATCGAGTTTGCCGGCGCATTCGACCGTGCCGAGCAGCATGCCGCGACGGCCGCTGACTTCACCTGGGTCCAGGACCTGGGGATCGCCGGGTTTCCGACCTTGCTTGCCGAGCGTAATGGCCAGTTGGCGTTGCTGACTAACGGCTACCAGCCGCTGTCCGAGCTGTCACCGTTGTTGGGGCGATGGCTGGAGCGAGCAACCTGTGCATGACCAGTCACCACGCACCGACCGACTGACCTTGGCGGAAATTCGCCGCCTGGCCCTGCGGCACAAGAAGTCCCTGTGGATCGCCAATGGCGTCGCCGTGCTGGCGACCCTGTGCAGTGTGCCGATTCCCCTGCTGTTGCCGTTGCTGGTGGATGAAGTGCTGTTGGGACACGGCGATGCCGCGCTCAAGGTCATGAACCACGCATTGCCCCTGGGGTGGCAGAAGGCGGCCGGCTATATCGGCCTGATGCTGCTGGTGACGCTGTTTCTGCGTTGTGGCGCGCTGCTGTTCAACGTGGTGCAGGCGCGGTTGTTTGCGCGCTTGGCCAAGGACATCGTGTACCGCATCCGCGTGCGCCTGATCGAGCGGCTCAAGCGCATCTCCCTGGGCGAATACGAAAGCCTGGGCAGCGGGACCGTCACCACCCACCTGGTCACCGACCTGGATACGCTGGACAAGTTTGTCGGTGAAACCCTCAGCCGTTTCCTGGTGGCCATGCTGACCCTGGTGGGTACCTCGGCGATCCTGGTGTGGATGCATTGGCAACTGGCGCTGCTGATCCTGCTGTTCAATCCGTTGGTGATCTACGCCACGGTGCAGTTGGGCAAGCGCGTCAAGCACCTGAAGAAGCTGGAAAACGACAGCACCTCGCGCTTTACCCAGGCCCTGACCGAAACCCTGGATGCCATCCAGGAAGTGCGCGCCGGCAACCGCCAGGGCTTTTTCCTCGGGCGCCTCGGCCAGCGGGCCCAGGAAGTGCGTGACTACGCCATTCACTCGCAATGGAAAACCGACGCTTCGAGCCGCGCCAGTGGGTTGCTGTTCCAGTTCGGTATCGACATCTTCCGTGCGGCGGCGATGCTCACCGTGCTGTTTTCCGACCTGTCCATCGGCCAGATGCTCGCGGTGTTCAGCTACCTGTGGTTCATGATCGGCCCGGTGGAGCAACTGCTTAACCTGCAATACGCCTACTACGCGGCAGGCGGGGCGCTGACGCGGATCAACGAACTGCTGGCGCGTGCCGATGAGCCGCAATATGCCGGCGGTGCTGATCCGTTCACCGGGCGCGACACCGTGGGCATCGAAGTGCGCGGCCTGGACTTCGGCTACGGCGAAGAACTGGTACTCGACCAGTTGAACCTGACCATCGCGCCCGGTGAGAAGGTGGCAATCGTCGGCGCCAGCGGCGGTGGCAAAAGCACCCTGGTGCAATTGTTGCTCGGGCTCTACACGCCCCAGGCGGGCAGTATCCGTTTTGGTGGTGCCACCCAGCAGGAGATTGGCCTGGAGACCCTTCGCGAGCACGTTGCGGTGGTGCTGCAACACCCGGCGCTGTTCAACGACACCGTGCGCGCCAACTTGACCATGGGCCGGGAGCGCAGCGACCAGGCCTGTTGGCAGGCACTGGAAATCGCCCAGTTGGATGCTACCGTCAAGGCACTGCCCTTGGGCCTGGACAGTGTGGTGGGGCGTTCCGGGGTGCGTTTTTCCGGTGGGCAGCGCCAGCGCCTGGCGATTGCGCGCATGGTCCTGGCCGAACCCAAGGTGGTGATACTCGACGAAGCAACCTCCGCCCTGGACGCCGCCACCGAGTACAACCTGCACCAGGCGCTGGCACGGTTCCTCAGCGGGCGTACTACACTGATCATCGCCCACCGTCTGTCGGCTGTTAAGCAAGCGGATCGAGTCTTGGTGTTCGACGGCGGTCACATTGCCGAGGATGGTGACCATCAGCAGCTGATTGCCGATGGCGGGCTGTACGCCAAACTGTATGGACACTTGCAACAGGTACGTTGATTTAGCCTAGGCTGAGCTATCGAAAGCGGGTTTTCGCGTGCGTATCCAGCAGTGCATGTGCAAGGGACTTCATGAAGCAAAAGCGGACTTTAGGAACGCCCCGGTTGTTGGGCATTGTCTGGCCATTTATCGCCGTGGTGCTGTTCCAGGCATTATTGGGCTGCGTCAGTCTCTACGTGCTTTCGGCCGTGCGTGGTTACGTGGCCGGCGAGAGCCTGTGGTCCAAGGGCCAGAAGGACGCCATCTATTACCTGACGCTCTACGCCGATAATCGCGACGCCGGCACGTACCTCAAGTACCAGCAGGCCATTGCCGTGCCCCAGGGCGGGCACGAACTGCGCGTTGCCCTTGACCGTCCCGTGCCCGACCTTGCCGCAGCCCGCCTGGGTATCCTCAAAGGGGGCAACCATCCGGATGATGTCTCCAGCCTGATCTGGCTGTACCTCAACTTTCGCCATTTCAGCTACCTGGAAAAAGCCATCCAACTGTGGACCGTAGGCGATGGTTACCTGCTTCAACTGGATGACCTGGCCCGCGAGATGCACCAGGCGATCATTCACGACCAGATCGGCGCCAACGATGTGCGCCAGTGGAAGGCGCATATCATCGCCATCAACGAAGGCGTGACACCCGCCGCCAAGGCCTTCAGCGATGCTCTCGGCGAAGGTTCGCGCATGATTCTGCGGTTGCTGGTCATCACGAACCTGGCGACGGCCCTGGGCCTGATCGTATTGGCACTGTTGCGCACCCATAAGCTGCTGGCCCAGCGCCATGCCTTCGCCGATGCCTTGCAGGAAGAAAAGGAGCGGGCGCAGATCACCCTGGAGTCGATTGGCGACGGGGTGATCACCACCGACGTCGACGGTGCCATTACCTATATGAACCCGGCGGCCGAGGCGCTGACTCACTGGCACTCGGCGCAGGCCCAGGGCCAGCCCCTGGCAGCGTTGTTCAAGTTGCTGGAAGACCACGCACAGCCGGACGGCTTCACCTTGATCGAACACATCGTCAAGGGCCAGCTCAGCGGCGGCAGCGAGCATTCGAAGACGATCCAGCGCCTGGATGGCAGCACGGTCTCGGTCACCCTGGTGGGCGCGCCGATCCGCAGCGCCGGCAAGGTCTCGGGCGCGGTGCTGGTGCTGCATGACATGACCCAGGAGCGCCAGTACATCGCCAATCTGTCATGGCAGGCGACCCACGATGCGCTGACCGGCCTGGCCAACCGCCGCGAATTCGAGTATCGCCTGGAGCAGGTGCTGCACCCGGCAGGGCAGGCGCAGGCCGGGCGGCATG
The DNA here is from genome assembly GCF_005233485.1 of Pseudomonas sp. CFBP13509. Taxonomy (NCBI): domain Bacteria; kingdom Pseudomonadati; phylum Pseudomonadota; class Gammaproteobacteria; order Pseudomonadales; family Pseudomonadaceae; genus Pseudomonas; species Pseudomonas sp. CFBP13509. Next base: position 85,785 of record NZ_QGAA01000015.1, on the reverse strand, counting down.
CGTTGATGTTCCTGGACCTGGACCAGTTCAAGCTGGTCAACGACACCTGCGGCCATGCGGCGGGCGACGAACTGTTGCGGCACATCTGCGCGCTGTTGCAGTCGGACCTGCGCGAAGGTGACACCCTGGCGCGCCTGGGCGGCGATGAATTCGGCATCCTGCTGGAGAACTGCCCGGTGGCGGTGGCGGAAAAAATCGCCGAAAGCCTGCGTCATACCGTGCAAAGTCTGCATTTCGTATGGAAAGGGCGGCCGTTCATGACCACCGTGAGTATCGGCCTGGTACACATTGCCAGCACCCCGACCACCCTGGAGGCCTCGCTGCGGGCCGCCGACATGGCGTGCTACATGGCCAAGGAAAAAGGCCGCAACCGCGTGCAGGTGTACCACGCCGACGACTCCGAACTGTCCCTGCGCTTTGGCGAAATGGCCTGGGTGCAGCGCCTGCACATGGCGCTGGAGGAGAACCGCTTTTGCCTGTACTCCCAGGAAATTTCCCCCCTCGGGCATACCGACGGCGGCAATGGGCATATCGAAATACTGCTGCGCCTGCACGATGAGGCGGGGCGTGTAATCCTGCCGGACAGCTTTATCCCGGCCGCCGAACGCTATGGTTTGATGACGTCCCTGGACCGTTGGGTGGTGGAGAATGTATTTGAGATTATTGCCCGTTGCATTAACGAGCGTCCGGGCCGTCCCATGGCCCTGTGTGCGATCAATCTGTCAGGTATAACGATTGGCGATGATGACTTTCTCGGATTCCTGCGAGAGAAATTTCATACTTACGCTATTCCGCCCAGCATGATCTGTTTTGAAATTACCGAAACCAGTGCCATTGCAAACTTGGGCAGTGCCATCCGCTTTATTAATGAACTCAAGGCCTTAGGTTGCCATTTTTCGCTGGATGACTTTTGCGCCGGAATGTCCTCATTCGCTTATCTCAAACATTTACCTGTAGACTTCCTGAAGATCGATGGAAGTTTCGTAAAGGATATGCTGGACGACCCGATTAACCGCGCGATGGTTGAAGTGATCAATCACATCGGCCATGTCATGGGTAAGCGCACAATTGCCGAGTTTGTTGAAACACCGCAAATCGAACAGGCCCTGCTCGATATTGGTGTGGATTACGCTCAGGGCTACCTGATTGAACGACCGCAATTGTTTACCTTCGATAGCTTGCAGTGTCGACCCGTGCGGCCGCAGCCTCTGTTATTCAGGGCGCCCGGCACATTCCGCTGAAACATTTGCCGGTCTGTAAATCACACTTAAAAAGGAGCCTTAATAGTGATCGACACATTCAGCAGAACCGGCCCGCTTATGGAAGCCTCAAGCTACCCCGCCTGGGCTCAGCAATTGATCCAGGACTGCAGCGAGAGCAAGCGCCGGGTTGTCGAACACGAACTGTACCAACGCATGCGTGACAACACGCTCAGCGCCAAGACCATGCGTCACTACCTGATCGGTGGCTGGCCCGTGGTGGAACAGTTTGCCTTGTACATGGCACAGAACCTCACCAAGACCAAGTTTGCCCGCCATCCGGGGGAAGACATGGCGCGCCGTTGGTTGATGCGCAATATCCGTGTGGAGCTGAACCACGCGGACTATTGGGTGCATTGGGCGCGTGCCCATGGCGTCAGCCTCGAAGAACTGCAGGCCCAGGACGTGCCGCCGGAGTTGCATGCGCTGAGCCACTGGTGCTGGCACACCAGCTCGGCCGATTCGTTGATCGTGGCCATTGCCGCGACCAACTATGCGATTGAGGGGGCGACGGGGGAATGGTCGGCGGTGGTGTGCTCCACCGGCGTGTATGCGGCAGCCTTTCCCGAGGAAGAGCGCAAGCGTGCGATGAAGTGGTTGAAGATGCACGCCCAGTACGACGACGCCCATCCTTGGGAAGCCCTGGAAATCATCTGCACACTGGCCGGGATGAACCCGACCAGGGAACTGCAGGCAGAGCTGCGCCAGGCCGTGTGCAAGAGCTACGACTATATGTACCTGTTCCTGGAAAGTTGCATGCGCCTGGAGAAAGAAAAACCGGCGAGCGCTGCTGTGCGCGAGCGCCCTTTGCGCGTCGCCAGCGAAGCGTGATGTAACGGGGATGGCGGGGTTTTACCCCGCCATTGCCAGGCGATTGCGGCCTTCGCGCTTGGCCACGTACAAGGCGCTGTCGGCGCGACGCAACAGGCTCTCGGCCGACTCGGCGGCCAGCAAGGTCGAACAACCGAGGCTCACCGTCAATTCGATCCGTCTTCCTTCCGCCCAATAATCCTGGGCCTGTGCCGCCTGGCGCAGGCGTTCACCGACCATGGCCGCCGCATCCCGGCCGGTGTTGGACAGCAGGATCAGAAACTCTTCCCCGCCAAACCGAAACACCATGTCCACGTTACGCAACTGGCTCTTGATTGCCCCGGCGACGGCGCGCAATACGTTATCGCCGGCCGCATGGCCGTGGGTGTCGTTGATGGTCTTGAAGTGGTCGATGTCCAGCATCAGCAGGGACAGCGGGTTCAGGTGCCGGCGCGCCATGTCGATTTCCCGTTGCAGGGTCTGGTCCATGGCAATGCGGTTACCCGTTTCGGTCAACGGGTCGCGCAGGGCGCTGCGGGTGGCGACGCGGTAGAGCAGGGCGTTGCGCATCGGGTAGAGCAGGGTCGACAGCAGTGATTCGAGCTGGCCGAGTTCCTCTTCCAGCAGGCGCTGGTTGCGGCGAAAGACCAGCTCGCCGAGGTGCTCGCCTTCGTGGCTGAGGCTGTAGCTCACCGAGTGGTGGCCACGGTGGCCGAACTCCAGGCGCAGGTCACTGGTTTCGTGGCGATATTGCAGGGCATCCAGGGGGACCAGGCGCTGGATCTCACGGAAAAACACCGCGAGGATACGCTGCGGTTCCAGGCTGGTCTGCAATTGCATCCCCAGTTGCTGGCGAAGTTGTGCGACGGTCGTCGGGCGGCGAGGTACGAGTGATGGCTGACCAAAGCCCAGGCGTTGCAATTTTGCACTGTCGAAGTCAATTGCGTTGGTCTGGGTGGGGGTTTTCATAAGCAAACGGCCTCTAAGCACTTAGCTGTCTTACAGGCTGGATGAGAGTGGCAAATGCCAGGCGTCTTACTGTTCCTTCAGTTCCGTAAAACATTGGAAACAGTTTAGACCGCTTTACTGGGGGTTTATAACCCCTGGGCACTGCCGCACGTCTTGTCATCGCTTGACCTGCTTGGAAGGTGTTAGAGCGAGATTCGTGCCATTTCGTTTAAATAAATAAAAAACCTTACAAATCAAAGACCGTTTTTACAGTAAAAAAACGGTCGTTAAGCACTGACGTCAGTTATTTGGCTGATTGCACCAGCGTGTTGTGGTCAATCTGGTCGATGGACGTGACACCGGTCAACGTCATGGCCACGCGCATTTCCTTGGCGAAGATGTCCAGCAGATTCTCTACCCCGTGCTGCCCGTCGGCGGCCAGTGCATAGGCGGTGGCGCGTCCGAGCAGGCACGCCTTGGCGCCGAGGGCGAGCATGCGCACCACGTCCAGCCCGGAACGGATGCCGGAGTCCACCAGCACCGTCAGGTCATCGCCCACGACATCGGCAATTGGTGGCAGAGCCTTGGCGGTGGACAGCACACCGTCCAGCTGACGGCCGCCATGGTTGGAAACCACGATGCCATCGGCGCCGAAACTCACTGCGTCCCTGGCGTCCTGAGGATCGAGGATGCCCTTGATAATCATCGGGCCTTTCCAGAAGTCGCGGATCCACTCCAGGTCTTTCCAACTGATGGAGGGGTCGAAGTTATTGGCCAGCCAGCCGATGTAATCTTCCAGGTGAGTGGGTTTGCCGAGGTACCTGGAGATATTGCCCAGGTCGTGGGGGCGGCCCATGAGCCCTACGTCGAACGCCCATTGCGGCTTGGTGACGGCTTGCAACATGCGCCGCTGCGCCGCGAACGGCCCGGACATGCCCGAGTGGGCATCGCGGTAGCGCGCACCGGGCGTGGGCATGTCCACGGTGAACACCAGGGTGGTGACCCCCGCCGCCTGGGCCCGCTCCAGGGCATTGCGCATAAAGCCCCGGTCCTTGAGCACATACAGCTGGAACCAGATTGACTGCGGGCTCTGCGACGCCACTTCTTCAATCGAACACACCGACACTGTCGACAGGCAGAAGGGGATGCCCTTGTTCGCCGCCGCCTTTGCCGCTTGTACTTCGCCGCGCCGCGCATACATGCCGGTCAAGCCGACAGGGCTGAGGATGACCGGCATGTCCAGGGCCTGGCCGAACAGCGTGGTCTTGAGGCTCAGGTTATCGACATTGCGCAGCACGCGTTGGCGCAGGCTGATCTCGGCCAGGTCCGAACTGTTCGCGCGCATCGTGTGCTCGGCGTAGGCACCGCCGTCGATGTAGTCGAACAGGAAGCGCGGCAGCTTGCGTTTGGCCGCTGCGCGGTAGTCGGAGGCGGACGAGATGATCATTAAGCGTGTCTCCACAAGGCTGGGCGGGTCAGGATAGGCAAATATCTGTCATGATAAAAACAACTTTTATCGCTAGATACCAGTCGCTAAAGGAATACCCATGAACTTGAGAACGTTGCGCACGTTCGTCGAAGTGGTGCGCCAGGGCGGATTCTCCCAGGCCGCCGACGTGGTGGCCTTGACCCAATCCACGGTGAGCAAGGCGGTCAAGACCCTGGAGGAAGAACTCGGCATGCCGCTGCTCGATCGCCTGGGTCACCGCAACGAACTCACCGCTGCGGGTGAGATCGCCTACCGCCGCGCCCTGGTACTGCTCGCCGAACACCATGACCTGGTCGCCGAGATCAACGACCTGCGCGGCCTCAAGCGCGGCGTGTTGCGCATCGGCCTGCCACCGGTGGGGTGCGGGGTGTTGTTTGCGACGATGTTTGCCACCTATCGCAGTCGTTATCCGGACATCGACATCGAACTCACCGAATACGGTAGCAAGAGATTGCGCGAGTGCCTGGAAGCGGGGGAGGTCGACCTCGCTGCGTTGCTGCTGCCGGTGGATGCAGGTTTCGATTATCAGCCCGTGCGCAACGAACCGCTGATGGCCGTACTGCCCAAGGGCCACCCCCTAGCCCAGCGTCAACGCATCGACTTCGCCGACCTGGCGGACTCGCCGTTCATCCTGTTCGAAGCCGGCTTCGCCCTGAACGCCAAGATCCTCGCCGCCTGCGAGCGCAAAGGCGTGATACCCCGCGTGGCGGCGCGCAGCGGGCAGATCGACTTCATCGTCGACCTGGTCGCCGCCGGCCTCGGCGTCGCCTTCCTGCCCCGCATGCTGGCGCACAAGCATCAACACGCAGGCATCGCCCTGATCCCTCTCGACGAACCCCACACCGACTGGCACATCGCCCTGGCCTGGCGCGCCAGCGCCCACCTGCCACCCGCCGTGCGCGCCTGGCTGGACCTGGCCAAGGAGCAGCAGCTTTCAACCGGTCATCCGGATTAATCGTCCAGGCCGTCAGGGAAAGCTTGACTTCTCCTTTTCAATCAGTAACATACGGCGCATTCCGCGATAGCTCAGTTGGTAGAGCAAATGACTGTTAATCATTGGGTCCCTGGTTCGAGTCCAGGTCGTGGAGCCAGATAGGGAAAAGCCTGCAGCGATGCAGGCTTTTTTTTGCCTTGGATTTTCCGGGGCGATCAAAGCGCGCAGCGTGACCCGCATGAATGCATCTCAAATCCTACGATTCCGAGGTCAATATCATGAAAGTCACTGCGGTCGTTTCAACCAAAGGCGGGCCGGGTAAAACTGCGGTTGGCGTCAATCTGGGCGCGTTCTGCGCCGATGATGGGGTATACCTCACTGGCCGCACTCCTCTAAAAAAGGCAATCAGCCAATAGCACCACCATTGAGCGGTTTTCTCCCATAAAAAACTGCCGGCTAAGCCAGAGGCGCGAATTTACCTCCCAATTGCGTTGCCAAGTACGGACCTGAATTGCATGTTCACGATTTCTGTTAAGTAATTGATGTTAAAGGCCTTAATTTTTCAGACTACAAGTGATCGTGTGTCACCACTGAAACAAAGTTGTACATTTAATTGACGCCACTAAAACGCCACCATAAGATCGCCGCCAAGTGATGGCACAAAGCCATGTAGAGGGATCTAGAAATGTGGCGTTCGGCACACCGGACCAGGCTCAGTCTGCTGTCCGCTTTTTTTTGCCTGGGCTTTGCTGGGACAGCTCAAGGCGCTACCCCGCAGAACACGCCCGGCGTTACTGATCTGATCCGTGACCGCCAGGATCGCCTGCTCGAAGAGCAACAACGCCGACTCGAAGAACTCAAGGACCTGCCCGGCAAAGCTGCTACGCCTACCAAGCCGACAGCGCCCGCCGACACGCGCTGCTTTGCGATCAACACCATCGAACTTGCCGGCGCCGATGCCTTGTCCGATGGCGAGCGCGCCAGTCTGATCAAACCCTATATCGGCCAATGCCTCGGCGTGGCGCAGCTCAATGATCTGCTCAAAGTCATCACCGATCACTACCTCGCCAAAGGCCTGGTCACCAGTCGCGCCTATCTGCCGCAGCAAAACCTCGCCAGCGGAAACCTCAAGGTACAAGTGGTGGAAGGCCGGCTGGAAAGCTTGAAGGGCGCCGAAGGCAGCGGCATCACCGGCCGCCAGCTGTTTATGAGCTTCCCAGGCAAACCAGGCGATTTGCTCAACCTGCGCGAAATCGAGCAGATGGTCGACCAACTGAACCGTCTGCCCTCCAACCAGGCCCAGATGGAATTGGCCCCCGGCAAGGAAGTCGGCGGCAGCGACGTGCTGGTCAAAAACACCCCGCAAAAACCTTGGCGCGTCGGCCTGTCCCGCCACAACGGTGGCCAGCGCGCCACCGGCGAACAGCAGTGGGGCGCCAGCCTGGATTGGGACAACCCGCTGGGCCTGGCCGACCAACTCTCCCTGCGTGGCGGCCACGATGCCGTCAGCGACCACCAAAAAACCTCGCGCAATTCGATGCTCAATTACAACCTGCCATTTGGCTGGTGGAACCTCAATTACAGCTACAGCGAAACCGAATACCGCTCGCTGGCCCAGGCCAGCGGTTTCAACTTCAAGCAGTCCGGCGACAGCCAGAACCATCAACTGCGCCTGGAACGGGTGATTCACCGCGACGCCCTGAGCAAAACCTCCCTCAGCACCGGCGTGGCGTACCTGCGCACCAACAACTTCATCGAAGACAGCAAGCTCGCGTTGAGCAGTAACCGCCTCAGCGAAACCCAGTTCGGCATCAACCATGGTCGACGTATCGGCGGCTCATTCCTCAACATCGACCTGGGCATGCAGGACGGCATTGGCGCATTCGACGCCCAGGCCAACCACAATCCGCGCCCCGGCCAGGCCGATGCGCGCTACCGCAAATACACCGCGACCCTGAGCTACCTGTACCCGTTCAAGCTGTGGGGCGAGTCGTTCAGTTTCAGCAGCCTGATGACCGGCCAGCGCAGCGAAGACGTGCTGTTCAGCCCCCAGCGCATGAGCCTGGGCGGGCAGTCATCGATACGTGGTTACAAGGATCAAAGCCTGGCCGGCGATAGCGGCGGCTACTGGCGCAACGACCTGCGCTGGAGCCGCCCGGTGACCATCGCGTGGTTGCAGCCGGTGTTCAATGAATACGGCACCAGCCTTGGTTATGACCAAGGCGTGATCAGCCATGGCCGCTACAACGCCGAACAGCACGGACGCATGAGCAGCAACTCCGTGGAGTTGTTCGCGCGCGGCCAGAACGTCGCCGCCACGGTGACCTTTGCACACTCTTTGGAACGCCCGGGGCCGATCACTGAACGTGAAGCGCCGGTCTATTTTCGCCTGGATTTCTTCCTTTAAATTTTTACCGCCCCTTGGGCATCGAGACATCACATGGACGTTCGCCAGTTCGCCTTTCTTGCGCGCCAACCTTCTGCGGCCTTGAAAACGCGCTCCACTTTCCTGGGACTGCCCAAGCGCGGCTTGGCGTTGATCCTGGCCAACGCGATGTTCTGGCAGCCGTTGCTGGCGCAGGCGGATGGGATTGTGGTCAGCGCGCCGGGGACTACGCTGGGCCAGGCGGGCAATGGCGTACCCATCGTCAATATCGCGGCGCCCAATGGCAGCGGGTTGTCCCATAACCAGTTCCAGGATTACAACGTCGGCCAGCAGGGCGTCATCCTCAACAACGCCACCAGCCGCACCCAGTCGACCCAGTTGGGCGGGATTATCCTCGGCAACCAGAACCTCAACGGCACAGCAGCCAGCGTGATCCTCAACGAGGTCAACGGCGGCAGTCCGAGTCAGTTGCGCGGGTACACCGAGGTGGCTGGGCAGTCGGCCCACGTGATCGTGGCCAACCCGTATGGCATCACCTGCAATGGCTGCGGTTTTATCAATACCCCGCAAGCCACGTTGACCACCGGTAAAGCAGTGATCGAAAACGGCCAGGTCAATCGTTACCAAGTCGACGGAGGCAGCGTCGCCATCGAAGGTGCGGGCCTTAATGCCAACAACATCGATCGCTTCGAAATCATCACCCGCTCGGCCAAGCTCAATGCGGAGATCCAGGCCAAGAACCTGACGATCATTGCCGGCGCTAATGACGTTGACGCCAAGACGCTCAAGGCCACCGCGCGTGCCGCCGACCCGGCGACTGCACCGCAACTGGCGATCGACTCTTCGTCCCTGGGTGGGATGTATGCCGGGGCGATCAAGCTGGTCAGCAGTGAAGCTGGGGTCGGGGTAAAGCTTGACGGGAAAATGGCCGCCAGCGCGGGCGATATTCAGATCGCCGCCAATGGCGACCTGACCGTTGCGCAACTCGCTGCCACTGACGCAGTGACCGTCAAAGCTGCCAGTACCGATATGCAGGGCACGGTTTACGGCAGTAGCGTGAACTTGCAGGCCCGCGATGCGCTGAGTATCCAGCAAAACATCGCGGCTCGTGACCAGATCGTGCTTCGTACCCAGGGGCGGTTGACCAACAACGCGATCATCGAAGCGGGCGTCAACGACGACAACACCCGCAATACCACGGGCGATATCAAGATCCGCGCCCAGGACATGCATAACAACGGCAGTGTGGTTGCCAGCCATGACGTGCGTGTTTCGGTGGATCAAGCCCTGGATAACATCGGCGGTATTGTCAGCGCGCAACGTCTCGCGAAAATTACCGCAGGTACGCTGGATAACCGCAATGGCGGCAAGGTGCTCAGCGCTGATAAGGCCCGCATCAACGCAGATAATCTCCTCAATGCCCAAGGCAAAATTTATAGCCAGGGCGACTTGCGCATTGTCAGCGCAGACCTGGATAACCGCGGCGGTGCAATCGCCAGCAAGGTAAGTATCCGGCTGACTGGCGGCAGACTCAACAACAGCGACAACGGCAGCTTGATCGGCGAGCAAACGCTCACTATCAAAGCCGATCAGGTGCTTAACCAACTGGGCCTGATCTCTGGGTTGCAGGGCCTTGAAGTCAAAGGCGGCAAGCTCGACAACAGCAACCACGGCAAGCTCTCCAGCCTCAACGGCGAAGTCAGCGTCAAGCTCAGCGGCGATCTGGACAACAGCAACGCAGGCGCGCTGGTTAGCCAAAAAGCGCTGATGGTCAGTGCGGACAACATCGATAACCGGCAGGGTAGCCTGTCCAGCGGAGCAGGACAGACGCTCACCGTCAACGGTGTGTTGGATAACAGCGACAAGGGCCAGATGGACAGCGCAGAGACGCTGGTCGCCGCCGCCATGACGCTGCGCAACGTCAGCGGCGCCATCAGCTCCCAACTCGGCCTGACCGTCACCGGTACCGATGTGGACAACACTGCCGGCAGCATCGCGACCAACGCAGAGGCCACCCTTGATCTGCTGGGCACCCTGACCAACACCAAGGGCACAGTCGCCAGTGTGGGAGACCTGCTGCTCAAGCGAGCCGATCAGGTCGATAACCAGGGCGGTCAGCTCGCCAGCCAGAGCATGATGACGCTGCTTATCGGTGGCCTGGACAACCGTAACGGCGGCACAGTCGCCGCCAACGGTCAGCTTCTGTTGACGGCCACCGGCAAGGTGCAGAATGACAACGACGGTCTGATCTACAGCAAGAACGCAAACCTCAACCTGCATGTCGCCAGCGTGGAGAACAGCAACGGCACGCTGCAAAGCCAAACGACGCTGGTGCTTGAAACCAAAGGTGATGTCGACAACCTCGACGGCAAAATCATCGCCCAGGACGGCGAACTGAGCGTTACCGCCGACAACGTGGATAACCGTGGCGGCACGCTGTCCAGCCTGAAAAACGCCTTCACCGCACGCCTTGTTGGCGTACTCAAGAACGGTTACGACCTCGACGGCAAAGGCGGCACGGTCCAGGCGAGCGCGCTTGATTTGCGCGCGCTGGCAGGTATCAACAGCAACGGCGGACGCATCGCTGCACAAGATGGTGACGCGCTGATCGACACCCGAACTGCTGACTTCGATAACCGCAAGGGTGGGCTCTATGCAAAGCAGGGCGTGATCGTCACCGGCAACAACTTCGACAACAGCGGCGATAAAGGTGGCCAAATCTCCGGCCAGATAATCGACCTGACCCTCGACGGTGATTTGAACAACCGACTCGGCATTATCGAAAGCGACAGTACCCTAACGATCACAGCGGCCAGCATCGACAACCAGACCGGCAAACTGCGCGCACTCGGCAACAGTGGCATCACCCGCTTCCAGATTGGTGGGCGGCTGAATAACCAGAGCGGCATGCTGGAGACGGCAAACAACGATATCAACCTCACGACCGGCAGTTTGCTGAACACTGGCGGTAGCATCGTGCATGCCGGCAAAGGCAACTTTGGTGTGGCCAGCAGCGATGTAATGAACGCCGGCGGCAGCTTCACCACGGGCGGTGACCTGACTCTGGATGCCGAAAGCTGGACCAACAGCGGGGTCATTCAGGCCGGCACGCTCAACGTCAACATTAAGGACTTCACACAAACCGCTACCGGGCAATTGTTGGCGTCGACGGCGTTTGTCGGTACAGGCGACACCTGGGTCAATGACGGCGTGATCGGCAGCGACGGGACGCTGGGCCTGAAGTTGACCGGTGGCTACTCGGGCAGCGGCCGGATGAGCAGCCTGGCCGAGCTGAAAGTGGCTGCCTCTCAGCTGGACCTCGGCGCTACCGCCAGTATCACGGGCGGCGGTAAAACCGATATCAATGTCATCGGCCAGTTGAATAACTACGGCCGATTGACCTCTGGCAGCGATATGACCGTGACTGCCACGGGCCTCGCCAACTACGGGGCCCTGGCGGCCTCGCAAGACCTGGTCATCAACGCTGAGACACTCCTTAACGATCAGGCCGAAGACGGCAGCCGCGGCTTCATATTCAGCGGTCGGAATATGAGCCTCCAGGCGAACAGCATCAAAAACCGCTACGCCGACATCTACAGCATTGGCAATCTTATCGTCACAGGCAGAGCGCCAGGCAGCTCAGCCCAACGCCTGGAAAACCGCTCCGGCAGCATCGAGGCCGGCGGCGACATCAACGTCGACGCCGCAAACTTCGCTAACCAGCGCGACAAATTCAGCATGGAGCAGGTGGTCGTAGGCGGCTTCATGACCATGTCCTGCGTACAACACTGTGACGGCCCTCAAAGCCCACGTGTGCGTGGCCCGGTATTCATTTACAAAACAGTTGAAAGCACCGTGAGCGTTGACTCACCCATGGCCACATTTGTGTCTGGGCACAACCTCACGGTTAACAGCACAAGCGTCCTCAACCAATACAGCCTGCTGTCGGCGGCAAACGACCTATCCATCACCAGCACCAACATCACCAACCAGGCGGCTCTTTCCGCATCGGGCACATCCGGTCACGAGGTGGGCGCCGGCAACTGGGTTTCGGGGAGTGACTTTTACCGGTTGATGAGCGATGTACGCACCTACAACAACCAGCATCCGAGTTCGGGGCCGTTTGATCCCGTGGCGTTTGGCCAACTGGTCGCGAAGTTTGATCCTTCCTTGTTTTATGGCATCAACGACCCTGTGACGGTACAGGCCGATGGCAAAGCGGCTGCACCGGCCATCATCCAGGCTGGCGGCGCCTCCAAAGTCTCAGCAAGTAACGACATCAGCAATCTGGTGGTTCAGAAAACCACGACGGCCGTTGAGGAGCGGTCAGTGAACACCAGCGTTTTCAGCGTGACCCAACCTTCAACCGTCTTGCTCAACCGCCAGTTGCCGCCGGACCTGGCAGAACTGCAAGTTGACCCAACTGCGTTGCCGGGTTTCAGCCTGCCGACGGGTCAAAACGGCTTGTTCCGACTAAACGCCCAGGACACCTCGGGTGCGGCCGTCAGCCAAATCGTGGGCGTGCAAGGCCTCCCTAACAGCGTGACGGCGGTCAAGCCGCCGAAGTACCTGATCGAAACCAACCCCGCACTCACCGACCTCAAGCAATTCATGAGTTCGGACTACTTGCTCACACGCCTTGGCTACGACCCCGATACCAGCGCCAAGCGCCTCGGTGACGGGCTCTACGAACAACGCTTGGTACAGCAAGCTGTGGTCGCTCGCACCGGCCAAGCCTTCATCGATGGCCAGACCTCCAATGAGGATCAGTTCAAGTACCTGATGAACAACGCGATCGCGAGTAAGAATGAACTCAATCTCGCAGTTGGTGTGACCCTGACGTCGCAACAGGTCGCGGCGCTGACTCACGACATAGTCTGGCTTGAAGAACATGAGGTTAATGGCGAGAAGGTGCTGGTGCCGGTGTTGTACATGGCGCAGGCCAATAATCGGCTGGCACCTAATGGGGCGCTGATTCAAGGCACCGATGTGACGATGATCGCCGGCAAGAACCTGACCAATGCCGGTACATTAAAAGCCACCAATAACCTGTCTGCCGTTGCTGGCCAGGACATGGTCAGCAGCGGGCTGGTGCAGGCGGGTGGTCGATTGGATCTGTTGGCCAGCAAGGACCTCACCAACAAGGCGGGCGGCGTTATCGCCGGTAAGGATGTGGCGTTAACGGCGCTTACAGGCGATGTAACAAACGAGCGCACGGTGACTTCGTCGCAGATTGCTTACGGAAAAGATCAGGTTCGTAACGATTACGTCGACAGCGCGGCTCGCGTCGAGTCGGCCAACGACCTGAATATTTCGGCGGGGCGAGATATCAATAACATCGGTGGCGCACTGCAAAGTGGGCGTGACGTGATCTTGGGCGCCAGTCGGGACGTGAACATCGCTTCCGCGCAGGCCACCAATAGTCTGGGTCGCGGCGTCAACCGCAACAGCAGCAGCACTACTCAGTACAGCGCCAGTATCAGTGCCGGGAGGGACGTTTCGGTTCAGGCTGGCCGCGATGTTACGGTTGTTGCGGGCGACATCGATGCTGAGCGGGATATCGCCATGGTCGGGGCGGGTGACGTAACTATTGCTTCAGCCGCAGATGAAAACCATTTTCTCTTCAAAAGTAAAAAGCTGACGATTCAGGAGGACCACGTCCGGCAGGTCGCGAGCAGTATAAGCGCTGGTGGGAATGTGGCCGTGACGGCCGGTAAAGACATGGCGGTGATCTCCAGCAGCATTACTGCTGGCAAGGAAGCGTATCTCGCAGCGGGTAACAAACTTGGAGTTTTCGCCGCTCAGAACAGTGATTACTCCCTTTACGATGAAAAGAGCAAAGGCTCTTTCGGCGCCAAGAAAACCAAGCGTGACGAAGTCACGCAAGTTACCAATATCAGTAGTCAGATCACCTCTGGCGGCGACATGGTGCTCGCCAGCGGTGGAAACCAGCGCTATCAGGCAGCGAAGCTCAACAGCGGCGAAGACCTGATTATCAACAGTGGCGGTTCAGTGACCTTCGAGGCAGTCAAGGATCTGCATCAGGAGAGCCACGAGAAGAGCAGTACTAGCCTGGCTTGGACATCGATGTCGACCAAAAGCGCGACCGATGAAACATTGCGTCAGAGCCAGATCACCGCGAAGGGAGAACTGGTGATCAATGCTGTTGAAGGCCTACACATTGACGTGAAACAGGTCGATCAGGAAACCGTTAGCCAGGCCATTGATGCGATGGTCAAGGCCGATCCAGCTCTTGCGTGGATGAAGGAGGCAGAGAAGCGCGGTGACGTGGACTGGCGCATGGTCAAGGAGGTGCACGAGTCCTTCAAGTACAGCCATTCCGGGCTGGGAGCTGGTGCTCAGGTAATCCTTGCCATCGCTCTATCTCTGGTAATGGGGCCAGCAGGTCTTGGGCTTAGTCCTATGCAGGCAGCAGTGGCTGTCAGTCTATCCAGCACAGCAATCAACAGTACGATTTCCAACAAGGGCAACCTGGGTATCGCGCTCAAGGATACTTTCAGCGGCAGTAGCCTGAAAAATGCTGCTATCGCAGGTGTTACGGCAGGTCTTATCGATTATGCAGACACCAAATGGTTTTCCGGCACTAGCGGAGCGGCGAATGGTGGATCGAAAGTCATCAGCACTGGGCCGTTGCAGAACCCAGGTTATGCTTCCAGTATGCTCAGCCCGGAAAACTGGGCGGATACCCTATTGCGCAGCGGCACTCATGCCCTGATCAATAGTGGTGTGTCTACTGCTATCAATGGTGGAAGTTTTGGCTCGAACCTAGGAGATGCGTTGATCGGTGAGGGCATCGATCTTGGCGCCGCTTTAGGTAACAAGGCAATTGGTGATTTGGCGGCGGGCCTGGAAGTAGCGCCTAAGATTGCTGAGAAGCTGATCCTGCATGCGGCGTTGGGCGGTTTGATCGCCAAGGCTCGCGGTGATAGTTTTGCCAGCGGAGCCATCGCAGGCGGTGTGGCTGAGGGCCTGACGCCTATTGCGAATGGTCTACTGTCAGAGTTCGTCAGCTCCCGCTTTGATGCGACTGACTTGAGCGCCGCAGGAAGCCAACTGAAAATCGGCACAGCGCAGATCATTGGATTGATTGCGGCCGGTGTGGCGGGTGGAAATCCAGCGACGGGCAGCCTGATTGGTGGGACGGCGGAGAAGTACAATGACCAAGGGTTCCACCTTGATCCTACGGATCAGTCTGATGACAACGGAATGTCGATGCAGCAGTCGGTATCCGACATTGACAAGCTCAAGAAAAATATTTCTCTGCTGATACTGACTGGCCTCTTCCCAGAGTTTTTCTTGGAGGAGGGAGCCGCCGGCAGCGTTGGCTTCCTGTCAAAAATAAAGGGAATGTTCAGTGAGTCTGCTGAGGGAGAAGCATTAGCTGGAGGGGGCACAAGCGCCGGGAAAGGCGGAGCTATTGAGGCTGGTACCGATGCCCAAGTCACTGGGAGCTCCGCAACGGCTGCTGCCAATGCGGGAAAACGAGCGCAGGAAATTGCTGAAGAAATAGCTGACGGTCATGCATTTGATAAGCATGTGGTTGATCAAGAAGAATATAAAGACCTTGGGATAACTACACGTGAGGAGTTTTCGAAGCATATTAAAGAAGTTGTTAGCAAGCCTACGTCGTCTCGCGAACTGAGTGGAGGAAGAAGTGCCTTTTGGGATGAGGCTAGTGGTACAGTTGTTATCAGAAACCCCAACGCTGTTGATGGTGGAACCGCATTTCGTCCTACCGGTGGGCGTGCATATTTTGATAATTTGAAGTGAGAATAATGAAAATCATTGAATCTGTATCTAATCAGACTAGCATCAGTATCGAACGTGAGGAGCTTTTGCTCATTTATGCGGCTCTGAATGAAATATGTAATGGTATAGAAGTTTTTGAGTTTGAAACTCGAATCGGGGTTAATAGGGAACGAGCTTTAGACTTTATGAGTGAGGTTGGAGTACTGCTTGATCAGATTGAAGAGTGAACAGAGTAAGGGGTTGACCCTCCGCTTCCTCGATTCTTCTTAAGAAAAATTAAGAAGTTGGAGTTATGGGAGAAGCCTGCACGAGTCGGCAACTTGGTTTGCACCACATAAAACTAAGATCCCGAACCCATGCAGGCCATTCGATTTTTACACTGAGCGTACGCCCAAGCACTGTAAGCTTCCGGAAATGCCGTCTTGTGCAGCTAAGCCGGTTGCCATCGATGCGGCAACAACTCCCCACTCTCACTCGCCCGCTGCGTCGGCAGGCGAGTAAGAACATCCTTCAGATAAGCATACGCATCGTGACCGTTGAGCTTGGCCGACTGGATCAAACTCATTAGAGCAGCAGCGCGTTGGCCACTGCGTAGTGACGCGGCGAACAGCCAGTTTTTTCTTCCAAGAGCCCAAGGTCGAACTTGCTGCTCGATATGGTTGTTGTCTATGGGCACCGTGCCGTCGTTCAGATAACGGCTCAACGCAGCCCTACGTTTTAGGCTGTAATCCAAGGCTTTGGTAATCCCCAAACCTTCATGCAAAAGCTCGCGCTGGGCGGTCATCCAGGCATGAAACGCGTCCATCAGGGGCGCTGCTTTTTCCTGACGTATTCGTCGCCGGACATCCGGTTCCAAATCGCGGACTTCGCGTTCAATTTCATATAGGGCCGCGATGTACCGCAACGCTTGCTCGGCGAGCACGCTTTTATTGGTGATGTGCAGATCATAAAACTTTCGGCGGGCGTGGGTCATGCAACCGATTTCAGTGACGCCAAGTGCAAAACTGGCTTTGTAACCACTGTAATCATCACAGACCAATTTGCCTTTCCAGTCGCCGAGGAAGTTGCGGGCATACTCGCCCGAGCGGCCAGGGCTGAAGTCGTACACCACCGCACTGATCTCAGCGAAGGCAGTCGTGGCATAGCCCCAAACATAAGCACGATGGGTCTTCTTCTCGCCCGGTGCGAGCATCTGCACCGGCGTTTCATCGACATGCACCACGTTGTGCTCAAGCACGACGTCGCGCAGAGCATCCACCAGTGGCTGCAATTGCACACCGCAAGCGCCGACCCAACTGGCCAGCGTTGATCGAGGAATTGCGAGACCGGCTCGCCCGAAGATTTGCTCCTGGCGGTACAGCGGCAAATGATCGGCGTATTTCACGATCATCACCTGAGCCAGCAGCCCGGCAGTCGGGATGCCTTTGTCGATAACTTGCGCCGGCACCGGCTCTTGAATCAAGGTTTCGCAGTTGTCGCAAACCCATTTGCCACGAATATGGCGTTCGACGCTGAACACGCCAGGCGTGTAATACAGCTAGCAAATGACTGTTAATCAGCCGTCGCTGTCGTCGTTCTATGCGCTATCGCATGAGGCGCGCGGTGGAACCTAT
The DNA here is from genome assembly GCF_005233485.1 of Pseudomonas sp. CFBP13509. Classification (NCBI taxonomy): domain Bacteria; kingdom Pseudomonadati; phylum Pseudomonadota; class Gammaproteobacteria; order Pseudomonadales; family Pseudomonadaceae; genus Pseudomonas; species Pseudomonas sp. CFBP13509. Next base: position 68,576 of record NZ_QGAA01000015.1, on the reverse strand, counting down.
CAACTGATCGCGAACAACGAGACCCGGGCCGACCAGGTCATTTCGCACACCTGCATTCCTAATCTCTCACTGATCCATTCCAATGGTTCGTTCAATCAGCTGACGCCACCGCTTACATCCGGTGATGCTCCAGCAAGAAGTCTACGAACAATCGCACCCGCGCCGGCATTGCCGAGCCGCCTACGAACACCGCATGAATCGGTTCCCGGTCGCCGGGGTTCCAGGCTTCCAGCAGCGGTATCAGGTCACCGCGCTGCAGATCCTCGCTCACGCTGAACTCGCCGATACGCGCAATGCCCGCACCTACTCGCGCAAGTTGTGCCAGCGCTTCACCACTGCTGCATTCGATGTTGCCGCAGACCTTCAGGGAGAACTCTCTTGCGTCGCGGATGAACGGCCAGTTGGGTTCGGCACGCCGGAAGTTGAAGCGCAGGCAGTTATGCCGTAGCAGGTCTTCCGGTTCGCGAGGGATGCCGTGGCGTTGCAGATACTCGGGCGATGCCACCACTACCTGGCCGGTGTCGCCGATCCTGCGCGCGGTCAGCGGGCTGTCGGGCAGATGGCCAAAACGTACCGCCACATCGGCCTGGCCGCCGAGAATATCGACCACTTCGTCGCCGAGGGTGAGGTCGACCAAGATGTTCGGATGGCGGGCGCTGAATGCCGCCACCAAGGGAACGATGGCCAGCCGCCCGTGGCCAAGGGCGGCACTGACCCGCAATCGGCCCCTGGGTACGCCCTGGTCGGCGATGGCTTCTTCCACCTCGGCCATATCGGCCAGGATACGCCGGGCGCCGCGCAGGAAAGCCTCGCCCTCGGCAGTGAAGCTGATCGCTCGGGTGGTGCGCAACAGCAGTCGGGTGCCAAGGCGCTGTTCGGTACGCGCGATGATCCGACTGACCGCCGAGGGTGTGAGCCCTAATGCACGCGCGGCAGCCGATAGGCTGCCTTCCTGCGCCACGGTGGCGAACACGAGCATGTCACCGGTTCTGCCGTTGAAGTCCATTTGTGCCCCTTACGCATAGGTGATTGCCAAAAATGCTATCTACCGCCTTAAAACGCTGGATCGTAGCATTGGCGGCATAGATAAGGAGCCTTCCATGCGTATCAATCCACCACTTGTCGCACTTGCCATAGGTGCCTTTGGCATCGGTGTTACCGAGTTCGCCCCCATGGGCATGTTGCCGGGCATCGCTGCGGATCTCGGCGTTTCTATTCCCGCTGCGGGACTGTTGGTCAGTGCTTACGCCTTGGGTGTACTGCTCGGCGCGCCGCTGATGACCCTGACTACCGGCAGGATCCCCCGGCGCTATCTGCTGATCGGACTCATGGCGATTTTCACCCTGGGTAATCTGATGTCAGCCCTGGCGACCGATTACTACAGCCTCATGATCGCCAGGGTGGTGACCTCACTGAACCACGGTGCGTTCTTTGGCGTTGGCTCTATCGTTGCTGCCAGCGTGGTCGCCCCTGAGAAACGTGCCGGAGCGGTCGCGGCAATGTTTATGGGCCTCACCCTGGCGACCATTGGCGGTGTGCCGCTGGCCGCCTGGTTTGGCGAAATGTTCGGTTGGCGCACTGCATTCTGGGGCATTACCGGCCTCGGCGTGGTCGCCATGGCCGCGTTATGGTTCGCCCTGCCCAACCTGAAGGCGCCGCCAGGCGTCGGTGTAATGGCCGAAATTCGCGTACTGGGCCGTGGCCCGGTGCTGGGCGCGTTGGCCCTCACGGTAGTCGGCTCGGGCGCAATGTTTACCGTCTTCACCTACATCGCGCCGATCCTTAGCAGCGAGACCCACGCGTCCACCGCCTACATAACCGCCATGCTGGTTCTGTTCGGTGTGGGCCTGACACTGGGCAACATGTGGGGCGGCAAGGCCGCCGACCGCTCGATAGATCGCACACTGATCGTTTCGCTGAGCGTGCTGATTCTCGTGTTGCTGGCGTTTACGGTACTGATGCGTTGGCCGCTGCCGGCGGCCATTGCCATCCTGATATGGGGTATCGCCAGTTTCGCCTTGGTGCCGCCGCTACAGATGCGCGTCATGGAAGCTGCCAAGGACGCGCCCAATCTGGCCTCGGCGGTGAACATCGGTGCGTTTAACTTCGGCAATGCGATTGGTGCGGCACTGGGCGGTGCGGTGATCAATGCAGGGCTAGGTTATCCGGCGATTTCCCTGGCTGGAGCGGCAGTGGCGGGGCTAGGGCTGCTGATGGTGCTGGGATTTGCCTGGCGTTCCAGAAAGATTGCAACTGCATTGGTGTGAGCTTGATGGGAGAGCCAGTCACTCAGTTGCTCCGTGACTTCCATTGTGATTTTGGCATGACCAAATTGGATGGCTGAATCGCCGAGTAACACACGCTTTGCTTGCCCGCGGGAGTACTTGGAGTGGAGCCCAATATAGCGTTTGAACAAGGAATCTAAGGTCAGCGCTTACACCCTTTACCTTCCTCCCATGACGCCTCATTAATGAACGTAGCCTGGCAGGCTGGAGATGTCTACGGTGCCGGGGCGATTCAGAATGCTTGAATGAATCCCCCTCACAGCGACGTGAGGGCCGACTTCATAGAGGTGCTGAGCCGCGTTTACATTCGAGGCTTTCACCTAAGCCACGGATCATCTCCATCAATGCCTTCACCCGCAGCGGCAAGTTTCCGGCCGGGTATACCGCGTGCATCTGTGGGCTCTCACCGCTGCTGGAGGTGAGCTTGTACTCAGGACACACCCGGAGCAGGCGCCCAGTTTCCACTTCGGGTTCCGCCATCCAATCCGCCAGGCGGGCGATCCCGACGCCCGCCAGGGCTGCCTGGAATACCGCCAGGCCGGAGCTGAACCGAAATTTTGGATGAACCCGAAAGCTGATGGCCTGCTCCTCACTGCGAAAATTCCACTCCTTGAGAATCCGCGGCGCCGTATGCAGGATCAGCGAATGCGCCTCCAGTGCCTCGATGGAGTCGGGCATGCCGTTGCGCTCCAGGTAGCCGGGGCTGGCATACAGGTAACGTGAGTAACTCCAGAGCGCAAAGCCGATCAAGTCGCTGGATTGTGGAAACGCACCGCGAATCGAGAAGTCCAGCTTGCTCTTGGCCGGGTCGATGATCTCATCGGTGAAAATCACATCGATGTTAACGTCTGGATAACGCTCGCAGTATTGCGCGATCAACCGGGGCAATACCCCGTGTCCGAGCACCTCGGGGGCGGAAAAACGGATCCAGCCGGAGGCCAGGCCGCTGAGACCGGCCAGGTCTTCATCCACCTCACGTTGCAGATCGAGCATTTTGTACGCGTGGGGCAATAAGCATTCGCCCGCTTCGGTCAAGCTCACGGCATTGGACGAGCGATTGAACAACTTGAGCCCCACACTTTCCTCCAGGGCTTGAACGGCACGGGTCAGTGCGCTGGGGGAGCGCCCCAGCGTCCGTGCCGCGGCGACGAAGCTGCGCTTGCGAGCCACGGTCGCGAAGGCTTCAAGTTCCCCCAACATATTCAATGCCACTTTCCACCTCATTGCATTTTTCACAACGCGGCATTGCAACACAAAAAAGGCCCTTCCGTTAACCTTCCCGTTCAACCCACAAGGATGGTGCAAACAGGAGCGCAAGGACGTGTCGAAGCTGGATGAAGTAATCGGGAAAGCCGCAGCGTGTATTGATGAAGTCATTCATGAAAGGCTGGAAAAAAAATCAGTGACTTCGACCCGACGGGAGATACCGCAAATTCATCTGTCGCTGGAAGAACAACGCACACTTCAGGCCGGGCTGGCATCGCTGGACGTGACCGATAGCGCCTCGGGGATCCGCCACATGCCGGCCCTGGGGCGGTTGCTGGAAAGTGTCCTGGGCACCGAGAAAATCCAGCAGCTGCGCAATTTTCCACAAGCCCGTGACGTGGCGATGATCGTCAGGGGGCTGCCGCTGGACCCGCAACTGCCTGCCACGCCCTATGACCTGGAGCCGGGTATCGAGAACCTGTCGATTCTGGCCGGGGCTATTTTGTCCGTGCTGCACACTCTGCAAACCCGTCCGCTGGCGTACGAGGGCGAAAGCACCGACACCGTGTTCCGTCACGTATCGCCCAAGCGCAAGCGAGAGACCGAAAAGAGCTCCTATGGCTCGCGCGCGGATCTGGACATGCATGTCGACAACCCTCACCTGCCTTTGACCTGCGAACCCGTCTCGCAGTTGTCGGCCTGTCCGGAGTACCTGTCCCTGACCGGCCTGCGCTGCGAGCTCGAGGTGCCGACGCGCATCGTCGCCATTGACGAGGTGCTGGCCATTCTGCCGGCCTACGTCGAAGAAGAACTGTCACGACCGAACTTCACTGTTCGCCGACCGGCCTCCTTCGGCAAGCAGGGGAATGTGCTGGAAAACGTCCCCTTGCTCTACAGAAGCGCAACCGATGGCTTGTATTGCCGCTATAACAAAGCGAGTGTCGAAGCGACCTGCGCCCCTGCGCAGTTTGCCCTCCAGCTGTTTGCCGCCGCCGCCAATCATCCCGATGTCGTGCACCACATCATGCTGCAACCAGGGGACATGCTGATCTTCAAGAACCAGCAAACCCTGCATGCCCGGGATGGTTTTACCCCCCGCTACGACGGCCGTGATCGCTGGATGTTGCGTGTCTTCGGGGTCAATGATCCGGCACGCGTGGTGCCGCTGGACCCTCATCAACCCTACATAGTCAGAGCCTGATTTCATGGTCGATATTGTCATCCTTTGCGTGTTCGCCTTCGCCGCCGGCCTGATCGATGCGGCGGTGGGCGGCGGCGGACTGATCCAGATTCCCGCGCTATTCAACGTGCTACCCACCGCTCAACCGGCGGCGCTGCTGGGTACCAATAAGGTCGCGGCCGCCTGCGGTACCGCATTCGCGGCCCGGTCCTTCGTGCGCAAGGTGGTGATCGACTGGGGGCTTGTGATCCCCGCCGCCTGCGCGGCCTTTGTCATGGCCTTCTTCGGAGCCGCCACGGTGTCGTTCGTACCCCAGTCGATGATCCGGCCGGCGGTGCTGGTGTTGATTGTGCTGATGGCGATCTACACCTTCTGGAAAAAAGATTTCGGCGCCCTGCACAAACCCATGCGCATCGGTACCAAGGAAAAACTGCTGGCGATCGTCATCGGCGGCGCCATCGGTTTCTACGATGGTCTGTTCGGTCCCGGCACTGGCAGCTTCCTGATCTTCCTGTTTATCCGCTGCTTCGCCTTCGACTTTCTCCATGCCTCGGCATCGGCCAAGCTAGTGAACATCGCGACCAACGTAGCCGCACTGATATTCTTCATTCCGACGGGTAACGTGCTCTACCTGATCGCAATCCCCATGGCGGCATTCAACATCCTGGGCGCGCTCACCGGCACCTGGCTGGCGGTTCATAAAGGCGTGCCCTTTGTCCGGGCTCTATTCCTGGTGTTACTGGTGATTCTGATCAGCAAGCTGTCCTACGACCTGTTCCTGTAAACCAGAGGAAAACTACATGCATCCCATGTTCGATCGCCTCGTGGCATTACTCGATGCCCGCTCAGCCTCTTACCGGGTGTTGATGCACGATGCCGAGGGCCAGTCGGCGCGCGTCGCCGAAATCCGTGGCACCGAGCCCGGCCAAGGCGCGAAGGCCATGCTTTGCGCCCTCAAGGGTCAGGCCGGCCCCTATGCACTGGTGATACTGCCAGGCGACCAAAAGCTGGACATGAAGAAAGTCGGAGCGGCCCTGGGCGGGAAAAAAGCCGAGCTGGTGAAGGCCGAAACCGCCATGGAACTGACCGGGTGCCGGATCGGCGCCATCCCTCCTTTTGTTTTCGATGAGCGGATTCAATTGATCGTCGATCCGGCCTTGACCACAGGCTACGCCGAAATAGCCTTTAACGCGGGGCGGCTGGATGCGTCGATGGTGCTCGATACGCAGGACTATCTGGCGATCGCCATGCCTCGATTGCTGGATATCAGCCAGGCCTGAGCAGGCGTTTTCACAGGCGCTGCAAAAAAGACGGATAGCCGCCTTGGCCTGTTATGCACTGTAACTGGCCGGTCTTCAGGCTCGAACGACGGGTCGGTCACGTCATTTCCAGAGCACCCGCATCAGGCATGAACCGGTGCGCTCATTTCCTGGCGTAGATTTGCGGGAATTCCTCGGGACCAGGCCGTCCTTTAGTCCATCCACCGTGCAGGTATTGCAGTCTGTGTCTATGCTGCAGTATGGGCGTCGAGACCCGCTACGAAGCTGTCTCGACGCCGCACTCTCGCTGTCCGCAGTCCGGATTTTCACCATTACAGCATCAAAACAGCACAGCGGAATGTGCGTGAGCATGAGCTTGAACGCCTGAGCGATTCAGCCACTTATCGAATAGGGAAATAGGCTTGATGTGTCGGTAAAAAAAATTCTTTGCGTGGTCGGAACGCGTCCCGAAGCGATCAAAATGACCCCGGTCATTCTGGCCTTGAAGCAGCAGGGCTGGGTCGATGTGCGTGTGGTCGCCACGGCACAGCATCGCGACATGCTGGATCAGGTCCTGGCGTTTTTCGGCATCGAGCCCGATATCGACTTGGACGTCATGCGACCCAATCAAACCTTGGCCACCCTGACCGGGCAGTTATTGCTCAAGCTGGATGTTGTCCTGCTCGAAGAACGGCCCGATGCGGTTCTGGTGCAAGGCGATACCACCACGGTGATGGCCTGTGCCCTGGCCTGTTTTTATCGGCGTATACCGGTGGGGCATATTGAGGCCGGCCTGCGCACGTGGGATCTGCAGCATCCGTTCCCCGAGGAAGCCAACCGGGTCATTGCCGGTAAATTAGCGCACTGGCACTTCGCGGCAACGCAAGGCACTCGGCAAAACCTGCTGAAAGAAGGCGTAGCCAGTGGGGACATTTTCGTCACGGGCAACACGGTGATCGATGCCCTGCTCATGACCGCGGCCAGTGAGGTGGAGATCGGCCTTGATCTTGATCCGAGCAAGCGCCTGGTGCTGGTGACGGCCCATCGCAGGGAGCATTTTGGCGCGCCGTTTCTCGACATCTGCCGAGCGCTGCGCACCCTTGCCGAGAACAACCCTGGGGTTCAGTTTCTCTACCCTGTGCACCCGAACCCGAATATCCAGGACGTCGCCCAGGCGTGCCTGGCAGGTATACCGAACTTCAGGCTGTGCGCGCCGCTGGGTTACGCGGCGTTCATCGCCGCCATGAAAGCGGCGTATTTCATCCTGACCGACTCGGGAGGCGTCCAGGAAGAGGCGCCGGCGCTGGGTAAGCCGGTGCTGGTCATGCGGGATGAAACCGAGCGCCCGGAAGCGGTGGAGCAGGGCAGCGTCAAGCTGGTGGGGGCCAACTATGAACGTATCATCGAGCAGGCGCAGCGCCTGCTTGACGATGAATCGGCCTACCGTGGCATGGTACGAGGTGTTTCGCCCTACGGCGATGGGCAGGCTGCAGGGCGTATCGTGAAGGTCCTGCGCGAGCACTTTTCTTGAAGCGCCTGGTATTTCTCTCGCCGTTGCCCTGGCACAGCTTCGCCCAGCGGCCGCACAAGTTTGTCAATTGGGTGCACAGCCGCACAGGGGCGTCGGTGCTCTGGGTCGATCCTTATCCCACGCGGCTGCCCAGATGGAGCGATCTCAAGGCGGCTGCGCCCTGCGCGCAAACGAGTCCACCCAGCGGTACGCCGCCATGGCTCACGTTGATCAAGCCTGGCGGTCTACCGATAGAACCTCTACCGGGCTCGGGCTGGGTGAACCGCTTTTGCTGGCGGCATGCATTGAGCAGGATCGATCAATTCACCCACGCCTCCCCAGCCTTGCTCGTGGTCGGCAAGCCCTCGGTCCTGGCACATCTGTTGTTGCAGCGGCTTCGTCACTGCGCGTCCTTGTATGACGCGATGGACGATTTCCCGGCGTTTTATACCGGCCTCTCGCGATCGGCCCTGGCGCGCCGTGAGCGGCTGATCGTCCAGCGCGTGGACGTCATCTGGACGTCGAGTTCCGTGCTCGACGCGCAGTGGCGGCGTTATCGCAACGAGGTGTGCCTGGTGCTGAACGGCCTGGACTTAGCGGCGATCTCTGCCGTAAAGCGGGCGTCGACGTCATCGAGTCGAAAGGTTTTTGGCTACGTGGGCACCCTGGCCACCTGGTTTGACTGGGCCTGGGTGGCGGCTTTGGCCGAAGCCAGGCCCAACGATGAAATTCGTTTGATGGGGCCGATCTTCGGCGCCGTGCCCGCGCACTTGCCTAGCAACGTAGTGGTGTTGCCTGCCGATAATCATGGCGCGGCGTTGGCCGCCATGGCCGAGTTCGACGTGGGCTTGATTCCTTTCAAAAAGACCCTGCTCACCGCGTCGGTCGATCCGATCAAGTACTACGAATACCGCGGCCTGGCATTGCCGGTGATCTCGACTGACTTCGGCGAGATGCATGGCCGTTCAGGGCTGCCGGGTGTTTTCATCAGTCACTCGCACAGCGATATTGCCGGGCTGGCCGAGGCCGCCTTGCAGTGTGAGCGCAATGCGGATCAAGCCCGTGCATTTGCACTGCAACACTCATGGGAAGCGCGTTTTGATGCCGCCACGCTTCATCCATGACTGCGACGTGATCGTCGTCAACTACAACGTCGGCACGCTGCTCGGCGAATGCGTGGCGTCGGCCTTAAGGGAAGGCGCGCGGCGGGTGATTGTGGTGGACAACGCCTCGAGTGACGGCAGCCTGGCGTACCTGGATGGGTGCCTGGCCGATACGCGCCTGAGCATCATCCGGAATCAGCGGAATATGGGCTTTGCCTCGGCCTGTAATACCGGTGTGGGGGTGTCGAGTGCCGGCGCATTGTTGTTCCTGAACCCGGATTGTGTCCTGCTGCCGGGCTCATTGCAGGGCATGATGGAAGCGCTGCACGCGGATGCCGCCACGGGCATGGTGGGGGGCTTTCTATGCAACCCCGATGGGTCCGAACAGCCGGGCGGGCGTCGGGTGTTTCCGACCCCCAGGAGAGCATTCGTCCGGGCTTTTGGCTTATCGCGCCTGGATGGAGTGTTTCCCACGCTGTGCGCCGACTTCCTGTTGCATCGTGAGCCGCTGCCCACCGAGCCCGCCGCGGTGGAAGCCATTTCCGGTGCCTGCATGCTGGTCAAGCGTGAAGCGTTGAAGTCTGTGGGCCTCTGGGACGAAGGCTATTTTCTGCATTGCGAGGATCTGGACTGGTGCATGCGCTTCAAGCTGAAACAGTGGCGCGTCGTGTTTGTTCCACAGGCGCGCGTCATGCACTGGCGGGGCGCCTGTAGCCGGAATCGACCGTTTTTTGTCGAGTGGCACAAACACCGAGGGATGGTGCGGTTCTACGCAAAGTTCTTCAGGGTCAACTACCCCAAGGGGTTGTGGTGGTGGGTGGTCCTGGGGGTGTGGCTGCGCTTCGGTTTGGTCTGCATCTACCATGGATTCAATGGGTTGCTGGGACGATCCCGGGGTGGGCATGCCTGAGGTCACGGTCGGTGTGCTGGGGGCCAGTAGCCTGGTAGGCCGCTGCCTGCTTGCGTTGCTTGTGCGCGAACAGTTCAAGGTCGTCGCTTTTTCCCGCCAGCCCCGGCACGGCAGCGACAGTGACACGGTCAGTTGGCAACGGCTTTCTGAGACGGGTGTAAGCGCGTATGCCGCGCCGATTCCCTACTGGATCTGCGTGGCACCGATTTGGACGCTGCCGCAGCATTTTGCGCTGCTGCAGGCCTGCGGAGCGCGCAAAGTCGTGGCCTTGTCTTCCACCAGTCGCTTTAGCAAAAGCCACTCCGTCGACTCCGCAGAGCGGCGCCTCGCCAACCTGTTGGGCGATGCCGAGGCGCGTGTTGAGCAGTGGGCGCAGGACCACGGGGTGCACTGGGGCATCCTGCGTCCGACCTTGATCTACGGCCAGGGCCGCGACAAAAACATCACCGAGATCGCACGCTTTATTCGGCGCTTCGGCTTTTTCCCGCTGTTGGGGGGCGCGATGGGGCTGCGTCAACCCGTGCATGCCGAGGATGTGGCGAGCGCCTGTGTGCGTGCGTTGCAGGCACCCCAGGTGTGCCGCCATGCCTACAACCTCAGCGGCGCAGAAACATTGCCCTATCGGGAGATGGTCTCCCGCGTGTTCACCGCGCAGAAGCGCCGCCCGCGTTTTCTCACGGTGCCGCTCTGGGTGTTCCGGATGACGTTGTGGCTGTTGCGAGTACTGCCACGCTACCGCCATTGGTCGGCGGCGATGGCGCAGCGCATGAACCAGGACCTGGTGTTCGAGCATACCGAGGCTGCCCGGGATCTTGGCTTCGCGCCCAGGGGATTTTTATTGTCACAGGACGACCTGCGTTAGTTACTCATATTCATGGGGCTCCCACGGACCCCACTTGGCTTCATAGATCGCCTTGTTGCGCTCGAACAGGGCTTGGCGTTCATCCTGGTTCATGAGCGCGAACGATGCCGAAAGCTGGTGATGGATAAACACATCGCGGGCGCAGGCATTCACCAGGCCGGCGTGTTCGACACGTCGGCAGTAGTCGTCATCCTCGAAGAATCCACGGCCATAGACTTCGTCGAGCGGGCCGATTCGCGTGTAGGTACTGCGCGGCATCATCACGCAGAAGAACGCCAGGGTCGGCAGCCGGACCACCTCGCCAAGGTGGCGGCAGGTAAAGCGCCGAGCCGCTTGTGGCATGTCTGCGAGGTTGGTGTAGTCGATGTCGATCCTGGCCTGGTTGCCGATGTTGTTGGTCACCGGGCCAATCAGGCCAAGCTCGGGATTGCGTTGTAAATGCCGGCGCAAGGTACTCGCCCAGCCGCTGGTAACCTGCGTGTCGTTATTGAGCAGCACCAGGTACTCACCGTTGGCGATCGCCAGGCCCTGGTTGTTCGCGGCGGCGAAACCGCGGTTGTCGGTGTTGAGTACGATCGTCTGGCCGCTGTCGGCCGCCCATTGCGAGAGAAATTCAGCGGTGCCGTCACTGGATGCGTTGTCCACCACGATGATTTCCAGTTCAGGCCCCTCGCTGTCGTGCTCGAGGCTGTCCAGGCACGCCCGCGTCAGCGCCAGGTTGTTGTAGGTCACGACGATCACGCTGATGCGTGCCGCGTGGTCGCGGCGTTCGGCCAGGGTGATGAGCGCATCGGCGCGGTGTGTCCAGGTTTGTCGGGCAGCGAACGCCTGACGCTGGGCAATCTGTTCGGTCGTCGCTGGCAGCAATGCCCGCGTGATTGCGGCAATGAACGCCGGGCCGTCGCGGCCAACCTGCACCAGGGAGCCGAATTGTTGCATTTCTGGCAGGTCGACCGAGACCACCGGTTTCCCGGCACTCAGGTACTCGTAGACCTTGACCGGGTTGGTAGCGAGCGTCAGTGCCGTGATGTGAAACGGCACGATGCCCACATCGAAGCCATGCAGGTAATAGGGCAGGGTGGCATAGGGCGCTTCGCCGGTGAATTCTACGTTCGCATAGCCACTCAATTGCGCCCGCGCGCCCACCGTATCGGCGCCGATCAGCAGCACCACATGCTGTGGAAACGCCTCGGCGATGCGGGCGACGAGTGCCTGGTCGAACCAGTGTGCAATGGCGCCGTAGTAGCCAATCACCTTACGTTGCAAGCGATCCCGGTAGATCGAGACAGGTGGGGTGCAGAACTGGGTGAAGTCGGCGGCATTGCGCAGGATGGCGCGAGTTTCATTGGCCTGGGCCGGCCATTGCTCGGCCAACCAATCGGAGGTGAACAGCCGAACGTCCGCGTTGCGCACCAGCCGTTGCTCCAGCTGCAGGATGCTCGGGCCGTTGTCGCCGAAGCCTTGATGATGGTCCATGCAATCGTAGATCAATCGGCTGTTGGGTAATTCACCGGCAATGTCACACCAGAAAGGGTGCTGCACCAGTGAAATGACCCGGGCTGAGCCGGCCCAGAGGAGTACCTCGCCAATACTGCGGCACAGCTGCCGAACCAGTGCGGCGTCAGGCGCTGCGGCGTAGATAAACGGTGCACCACGGGCAAACAGCTTGACCTGGAACAACCGCTGGGTCTGGTCCAGCGACTCGAGTTCAAATCCGGCTTGGGGCGCATGTATCAATGAGGCCGACACATAGATGACCCGCCGCCCGGTGGCGCTCAGCGCCTGGGCCAGTTGCTGCGGGCGCTGGTGGCGCAAGTCCCAGTCGATAGCGCCCCAGATAATGTAATCCGCCAGTCCGGCCTGTTGTGGCTGAGGCGCAGGCTGAGACGACGGCGCTGGGTCGGCGAAGGTTTTCATCGGTTGCAGTACGCCGCGCAATGCGCGCACAGCGGGCAGCAGTGCACGTCGGTAGATGACTGCCAGGAGTTTTTTCGCGCTGGCCGGCAACGGCAGCCGGTGATACACCGCGCGCCAGCGCTGCCGGCCAGATGGGCGTCGCTCGATCAGCATGGGCGGGGCGACCTCATCCTGACGTTTTCGGCGATGCGGCGACCACCACAAAGTCGCTTTTCAGCGTGCCCGACTCGATCAGCCCGTCTTCGATGTCGAACAACATCTGCAGCACCCTGAGGGACTGCGGGTTGTCCGCGGTGAAGTTGCCGGCGATACCGTGCAGCAGAAACTGCAGCAGCGAACCGCCGCAGAGGTTCAGCGCACGCACATCAAAGTGCTCCTGCACCACCTGCAGAATATCTGCCGAACGCACGGCTTCCGACGGGTCGACTTTCACCACCTCGGCGGGGTCGGGCAGTGGCACGACCTGTTGAACCTGGCCGTATGAACCCTTCACGAATGAGCGGCGCAAATGCTCGGGAATCAAGCCGAACGCATGGCTGATGGCCGCCCTTTGCTGGGCATCAAAGGCAAAGTGATTGGCCCCGACATATTCATTGAAAAACAGCCAGCCGCCGGGTTTCAGGCTATGGCGAACCCGCTGGCAGACCACTTCCAGCTCGCGGATATGGTGCAGTGAGCCATTGAACCAGACTGCGTCGTAGTGATTGCCTGGCAGGTCAGTGCGTTCGATATCACACAGGGCGTACTGGATCGTCGACGCGCCCATCGCCAGCGCCTCGGCTCTGGCCACCTCGAGGGCGGCAGGCGCTATATCCACGCCGTCACAGTGCTCGAACGCCTTGAGCCTGTAGAGTTCGCGCTCCAGGGTGCCGGTGCCACAGCCGATGCTCAGCATCCGTGTGCCTGGCGCCGGGTTGCCGAGAAACTCCTTCAGGCAGTACTGCACCCAGCCCGGATGGCCGCTGCCCGCCGTTGCCTTGTGCTGATGGCGGCGTTGTACGGTCGGTACCGCCAGCCAATAGACATCCGCAGAAAAGGCGTCGGAGCCGGCCATGTTTTCTGACCAGTGATCCGCTGTGACTTGCTTGTCGGCGCCGATCCCTTCGCGCTTGCCGTTGAGCTTGTGCATGATTCGCTTGAACACGGTGTCTTCCTTTGGTTGGTCAAGGGTTACCCGATTTGCGCTGCGGTTCAGGGCGCGTCCATGTGCCCCATTTGCTTTCAAAGTACGCCTGGTTCTTGTCCCACAGCGCTTGATACTCGCCGCTGGCAATCAGCTTCTTGAAGGACGCCTGCCCGTAGTGGTGGATAAAGGCATCCTCGGCACACACGGTCCTGAGGCCGGCCGCCTGGATGCGCCGGCTGTAGTCATCGTCTTCGAACATGCCGATGCCGAACGCCTCATCCAGCCAACCGATGCGTTCCAGCACCTCGCGGCGCATGGCCACGCAGAACATGGCGAGCATGCTGATATCGAAGGTGCGACCGCGATGCCGCGCGACGTGTTGATCGGCGAAGGCCTCCATGTGTTCGAGGCCGACGTAGTCGACGAGCACTTTCGCTTCGTTGCCTACCGAGTTGGTCATCGGGCCGACCAGGCCAATCTGCGGGTCTTGCAGGTGGCGCAGCAACGGGTCGACCCAGCCCTTGGGCACCACGGTATCGTTGTTGAGCAGCACCAGGTATTCCCCGGCCGCCAGGCGCAGCCCCTGGTTATTCGCGGCGGCGAAGCCCAGGTTGCGGTCATTGAGCACCAGGGTGACGTTCGCGTGGGTGCGGCCCAGATAACGCAGGTAGTTGCGCGTGTCGTCCGAGGACGCATTGTCGACAATGATCAGTTCGTAATCGGGGTACGTGGTGTTGCGCAACAGGCTTTGGATGCAGCCCTGGGTCAGTTCGACATTGTTATAGGTGACGATCACGATCGACACTTTCGGGTGCAAGGACTTCAGCGCACTGAGGTTGGCGTCGAAGCGGTGGCGCCAGTCATTGGCGCTGGCGAGTGCCACGCGCCGGCTGGCGGCCTGGGTATCGGTTTCGTTCAGGGCGCGCTCGATCTGCTCGATGAAGGCCTGCGGTTCGCTGGCGAAATACACGAAATCCGCGTAGATCTGCATTTCTTCCAGTGGCACCGACACCACCGGTTTGCCCGCGCTGATGAATTCGTAGAACTTCACCGGGTCGACCGCATGGGTCACGTTATACAGGCGAAACGGGATCAGGCAGACATTGAAGTGGTAGAGGTACAACGGCATCTGTGCATAGGGCTTCCTGCCGAGTAAATGCACATTGGGCAGGCGGTCCAGCCCGGCCAGGTCCTTGACGAAAATGTCGCCGATCAACACAAAGTTCCAGTCCGGCCGCAGCCGGGCGATGCCCGCGATCAAGGGCAAATCGACCCATTCGGCCAGGGCACCGTAGAAGCCGATCAGCGGCCGCTCGATCTCCGCCATCAAGGGGTTGGGCACACAATTGCGCTCGAAGAACTCGACATCCACGCCATTGCGCAGCAACAGGCAGTTGCGGCTCATCGCGGCCCATTTTTCCTGCAGCAGGGCGGCGGTGACCGTCACCAGGTCGGCGTCTCGGACCAGGGTGTGCTCTTCCTCCAGCAACGTCGCGCCGATCCCCGGAAAGCCCACCCAGTCATCCATGCAGTCGTACTGGATTTTCCAGCCGTGGGTGCCGCGCAACCGATGCGCGAGCGCAGACCAGAACGCCAGGTGCACCACGCTGACTGCGGTTTTTATGCGCCAATCCTTGGCCAGCGCATCGATTGCGTTGGCGTAGGTTTGCAGGTGTTTTTCCGACATGCGCTGGGTGTAGCAGTCTACGAACTCGTCGCGCTGCAATGTCACCTCGAATACCCCGGGTGCCACTTCCAAGGTGCTGTAGGCCTGGCCAGGCTCGGCGCTGCGGGAGGGCATGATGTAGAACACGCGGTGGCCGTGACGGGCGAACTGGCTCATCAACTGCTGGGGCCGCTGGAAGCGTGCGGCCCAGTCGATGTTGGCGAAGCAGAGGATGTCGAAGCGCGCCTCTGGTGATGCTGAATCAGCCGATGGCGACAGTGTTTTTTTCGATGCAGTGTGCAACGGCAGATATTGCCCGTGCAGGAAGTCGGGCGTGTCGGCTTCTGTGTGCGGCGCCCGATACCTCAACCAATGCAGCAGCGCCCGCAAGGGCTTGGTGATCCGCCACGAGCGGGTATTTTTCAACATGGCGATGTAGGCCAGCGCCGCGTCTCGCTCCCTGATGGCCGCATCGCGTTCCATGCGAACGCTTTCGCGCTCAAGGGTGGCCAGAGTGTCCTTATCCATGATGCCGTCCTTCATGAAAACCTTGTGTTGTGCTGTTCGCCGTAAGCGTGCAGAGGTGTCGGGTCGTTGTCCGGCCACATCGAGCTGGTAGAGCCGGGGCGGTAAAACGTCACCGTCACGCTGCGCCTGGAAGAACGACAACCCTCGACCACCCGTGAAACCGCATGCCAGGAGTTGTCGGCGCGCACCAGAATCGCCGAGTTGCCGACCTCGGGCGTCACTTGCGCGACGATATCGGTGGGCCTGGCAGAGCCGAGGATCTGCAGGCAGCCGCCATCGGCGGGGTCCCAGGTCTGATTGAAGTACAAAATGTGCGTGACCAGTTTGTCGTCCAGGTCCGGGTGCGGCCCGAGGTTGGCCCCGGGGCCGTAGTGGAACAGGTTGGCCTCCATGGGGACCTCGGTCACGTCCACCCCGGTCAGCGCGGAGAGGGCCTGGCGGTACTGCGGCGAACAGAGGCTGTGGGCCAGTGCCAGCCATTGCGGGCTCAAGGCTTGTGGATTGACCACTTCGTGGCTGCCCATGGCGATCAATTGCCGCGCCTCGTATTCGTAGTCCTTGGCCCCGCCGTAGCCGGAGACCGTCTTGAAGTGGTCGTGCGGGTAGGTTTCGGCCAGCGCCTTGGCATCGTCGGGGGTGTAGAGCGCACCGATTTGCGCCCAGGAAAAAGGCACGGTCTGCAGGCGGTGGGCCGTCAGTTTGCTCAGGTCAATCATGTCGAAGGGCTCCCAGCCATTTGTTCAGGGTTCGGCGCAGATGGCGCAATGGCGCCGTCAGCTTGAACGAGTTGGAGCGGTACAGCTTTTCCAGTGCCTGTTGATGTTGCTCGCGTTCGTGTTGCCGCTCGGCGGCCTGGCTTTCGAGGAGTGAGTGCAGGTCTTCGAGAACACCCGGCAAGGCTTGCCAGTAGCGGTTGAGCGCGGGCTGCGTGGGCCTGCGACCTTCGCGGATCAACTCGGCCACGCGGTCCCAATGTGCGTCGATCTGTACCATCGCGTCGGCGGTCACCTGGGACACCGGTTGCTTGCCCAGCTGTGCGCGAAACCACTGCGGATCAATCGGCTGGTCCCGGCGTAATTGGAATATTCGTCCATGGCTCGGCAGCGCAGTGTATTTGCCGGTGCCTAGGTCCGCCGAGCAGAAGATCGGCACACCAAAGGCCAATGCACTGATCGCCAGGTGGTAGCTGTGTCCGATTACTCCTTCGGCATGGGCGAGCAGTTCTGCCAGCAGCAGGGGCTCTGGCCAGAAGGGCAGGCAACGCGCGCGCGCAAGGCCGTCGCCCAGTACGGATTCGTGATCACCCAGTACTGGCCCTATGGGCAGCAGCAGCAGTTGCACGTCCTCGAACTGCCCGGCATGGGTTTGCCACAGCTGCAGGAAGCTGTTCAACCCCCACATCGCATGCACCACCAGATAGGGTTGGGTCAGGCCGGCGCTGCTGCACAGCTCCAGGAACGGGGCAGAAGGCGATTGAGGGTCGAGCAGGCGTGGCAGGCCAAAGGCCGTGTCGGGAAGCACCTCGACCTGGGCCGTCGGTGACAGTTGGGCCAGGGCCGATTGGGACAGCGCATCGCGTACCCTGATGTGCGGGCTGTGTTCGAGGGTCAGTTGCACCAGTGGTGCGGCCCACGGCGGGATGTCGTTGCAATGCATGCCCGGCGCATTCCAGATCAACGGGATGCCATGTTGCAGCGCGATCAGCGCGGGCGTCAGCCAGTAGCCGGTGGGGTGGTGAATGGCGGCATCCGGGGGGTAATAACCGCTTGCCACCAGCTTGTCGAAACGCACAATGAAACCACCGCCGATCAATACTCCATCCAACTGACCGGCGATGTCCGGCAAACGGCTCAGTGAGGTGACCTCGTACGGCCATTCGGACGGCGTTTTCCCGTGATAGGAAAACCGGTGCAGCGTTATCGTGCCCAGGCGCCGGGTCAATTCCGCCTCGGCGAGGATGGGAAACAGCAAGTCGCCATAATTGGCGACATCGAATGTGCCGAAGATCCCGACCTGCCACTCTCGGCTCATTGCAGCACCCCCGGTTCATTCGTGTGAGGGGCAGGACCGGCCTCTATTCCCAGATCGACGAAACCAAGGAATTCCCGGGGGCCCGGCAAGGTGTCGAACGCCAGCAGCGCGACCTGCTTCTCGATAAGCTGCGCGGTTTCTTCGAGGTGGCCATTCATCAGTTTCAGCGTGATGTGGTACTTGCCCGCCGCAAGGTTGGCGGGGAAGCGGACGTTGAGCGTCGCCTTGCGCCAGCCCTCGTGCGCTGCCTCCAGGTGCAGCGGCAGGTTGGCGCCGCCGATCACCAGCAGCCGGGCCTCCTGGATCGTCACGCTGAGGGTCGGCAGCTCGATGCTTTCGCGTACCCGGGTTTCGATGCGCAGCTGGATGGTCTCGCCATACACAAAACTCGAATACAGGCTGTCCGTGTTGGTAAAGCAGGCCGCAACGATATGCCCCTCATCGGTGCCAAAGGCGATGCCTGCCTGTTGGGCAAGAAACGCCTTGGGGGCGACCGCCACCGCGCCGCCGCTGGCCCAGCGACGCTGTTCGTCACGCATCTCCAGCAGGTAGAGTTCGGCCATTTCTTCGGGAGAGCCACTGGCACGCACCTGGCCTTCGCGCAGGTAAATCACTCGATTGCAAAAGCGCTTGACCATGGCCATGTCATGGGACACGAACAGCAGCGTCGTGCCTTGCTGGGTGAGCGCTTCCAGCCGATTGAGGCACTTGAACTGGAAGGACGCGTCGCCCACTGCCAGGGCTTCATCGACGATCAGGATGTCGGGGTCCACGCACACCGCGACGGCGAAGGCCAGTCGCACCAGCATGCCGCTTGAGTAGGTCTTGGTGGGTTGGTCGATGAAGTCGCCAATATTGGCAAAGTCGGTGATCTGGGCAAAACGGGCGTCGATTTCCGCGTGACTGAGCCCCAATACCGCACCGTTCATATAGACGTTTTCACGCCCGGTGAAATCGTGATTGAAGCCCGAGCCCAGCTCCAGCAACGCCGCCACGCGGCCATGGCTCTCAATGCTGCCGGAGGTGGCACTGAGCGTGCCGCAGATCAGTTGCAGCAGCGTCGATTTGCCGCTGCCGTTGCGACCGATGATCCCTACCGTTTCACCTTTGCACAGTTGCAGCGACACGTCCCGCAGTGCCCAGAATTCTCGATAGAACTGCTTTTGCCCGCGAGACAACAGCTGCCACAGGCGATCCCTGGGTGTGTCGTAGATGTGGTAGCTCTTACTCAGGTGGGCCGTTTGTACGGCGATGTCAGAGCACATCGGCAAATCCTTTGCGGGTTTTCTGGAACCAGGTGAACCCCAGCCAGGCGATACCCCCGGCCACCAGCAGGCCGCAGACCCAGGTGAAAGGGTCCGGTATCACGCCCCAGAACAGCACGTCACGGGCCTGTTCGACCACCAGGGTGAGCGGGTTGAGGTGAAGAATGCCCTGGTAGGCCGGCGGAAATGCGCTGGTCGGGTAAAAAATCGCCGAGACAAACATCAATGCCGTGGTCAGCACGCCCACCACCTGGCCGACATCACGCAGGTAAACCCCCAGCGCTGCCAATAGCCAGGTGACTCCCAGTGTGAAGAGCGCCAGCGGCAATAACACCAGGGGCAGCAACACACTGGTCAGGGGCGGCCAGCCGAAAAACACCAGGTGGAAGACCAGCCAGATCACCAGGCTGGCCAGGGTGTGGAACAACACGGCGCCCAGCACCACCCACGGCAGGATCTCGAGGGGGAACACGACTTTCTTGACGTAGTTGGCATTGGCGATGATCAGGCCCGGCGCACGCCCCACGCATTCGGCGAACACGTTGAACACCAGCAGGCCGGCAAATACCAGCAGCGCGAACTCGGTGCGCGAACCGTCGCCCGCGGGCCAGCGCAGCTTGAACATCACGCTGAACACGAAGGTGTAGACCAGCAACATGAATAGCGGGTTAAGGAACGACCACAACAGCCCCATGATGGAGCCTCGATAACGCCCAATCACTTCCCGCTGGACCATGGAAAACAACAACTCCCTGTGTCGCCACGGGCTGGAAAACATCCCTGCCCGCGCGTTTGTTTCACTCATGCAGCGATTCCCATTGCCAGTGCAGTGCGCCCATGAGTCTAGTCAACAATTGTCGTTTCGCTATGTGGCGTTGAGTGATTGTTCGACCTAGGGGGATGCTCATTGCGTCAGCCTGTCTGCACGCAATCACAGCAGCGGATAAATTTTTTTGCTGGCGCTGCTTGAAATTTTTTCCCCTGAACCTACTTAGGTTTTACGCGATGCCGAATACGGGTCGCGTGTCAAATCACTTGGAGAAAACTCAGGAGATTTTGCAATGGCTACTACTCTTTCGTTGGCCCCACTGTTCCGTCATTCCGTCGGCTTTGACCGCTTCAATGACCTTTTTGAATCGGCGCTTCGCAGCGAGGCCGGTACCACCTACCCACCTCACAACGTCGAGAAGCACGGTGAAGATCACTACCGGATCGTCATCGCGGCGGCAGGCCTGGTGGAGGATGACCTGGAGATCCAGGTGGAAAAAGGCGTGTTGACCGTCGCCGGCGGCAAGCGCGAACACGATGAGGGTATCACCTACCTGCACCAGGGCATCGCCCAGCGCGCGTTCCGTTTGTCGTTCCGCCTGGTCGACCACATTGAAGTGCAGGGCGCACAACTCGCCAACGGGTTGCTGAGCATCGACCTGCTCAGGGTGGTACCGGAGGAAGCCAAGCCTAAGCGCATTGCGATTGGCGGTGCTGCCAAGGCCGAGGTGAAATCCATCAGCGAGCAGTAAGGCTGGAATGAATAAAGGCGCTCTTCGGAGCGCCTTTATTCGATGTGGCGAGGTCAAAATGTGGCGCCTTTGTAGTGAGCGGGCTTGCCCCAATGCCGGTCAGTTAAAGAGGAACACTGTACCTGTGGCGAGCGGGCTTGCCCCGCGTTGGGCTGCGCAGCAGCCCCAAAACCAGGCGAAGAGGAGTGCCTGATACACCGCATTCGTCTTCATCAGGGGCGCTTCGCACCCCAACGCGGGGCAAGCCCGCTCGCCACAGAAGCCCAGCAGCCACTTCATTCCATCTGCACATTTTGCGCTTTCTGCTGCCGCCCGGCCCGCCCCTCACGCCCCTCCCACTTGGCAATCACCAACGGCGCCAGCGCATTGCCCAGCACATTCAGCGCCGTGGTCGGCATCTCCATCAAGCGATACACCCCAGCGATAAACGCGATGCCTTCCAACGGCAAACCCGCGCTGGCCAGGGTGGCCGAGAGGATCACGAACATGAATCCCGGTACTCCGGCGGCCCCCTTGGAGGTGAGCACCATGGTCACCACCAGCAAGGCCTGATCGCCCAGGCTCAGGTCGATGCCGTACAACTGCGCGACGAACAGGGTGCCGATGCCGAGGAACAGGGAAGCGCCGTCGAGGTTGAACGAGTAACCCACCGGCACCACAAAGCTCACCAGCGAAGGGGGTACGCCGTAGGTTTCGAGTTTTTTCATCAGTTGCGGCATCACCGCCGCCGAGCTGGCGGTGGAGAAGGCCAGCACCAGCTCATCCTTGATATGGCGCATCAGCGCGAACAGGTTGATCCCGCACACGCGCGCCACCAGGTTGAGCACCACCAGCACAAAGAACGCGATGGCCACATAGCTGACCATGATCAGCTTGGCCAACGGCAGCAATGAGCTGAAGCCGAAGTTGGCCACGGTCACGGCGATCATGCCGAACACGCCGATGGGCGAGTAGGCCATGATCATCGAGGTGACCTTGAACATCGCGTCGCTGACCCCGCGCAGCAGCGCGATCACCGGGTCCTTGCGCTCGGCGGGCAGGCGCGCCACGCCCAGGCCGAACATCACCGCAAAAAACAGCACCGACAACAGGCTGCCCTGGGCCATGGCGTTGACCACGTTGTCGGGGATGATGCCGACGATGATCTGCCCCAGGCTATGACCGGCGCCGTTGCTGGTGGGCAGGGTGATATTCGCCGCGTGCAGGCTGGACAGTTCAGTGCCGGCGCCGGGCTTGAGCAGGTTGCCCATGACCAGGCCGATGATGATCGCCAGGGTGGTGATGCAGAAAAAATAGCCCAGGGATTTGACCCCGATACGGCCCAGGGATTTGCCGTCACCGTGGCCGGCAATGCCCACCACCATGCAGGCAAACACGATAGGCACCACGATCATCTTCATCAGCTTGATAAAGATATCGCCCGCCGGTTGCAGGAGATTGTCCACCAGCCACGGTCGGGACTCGGGAAAGCGGTGCAGCAGGGCACCAATGGCGATACCGGCGAGCAAGCCGATCATGATTTGCCAGACCAGCGCGATACGGGGCGTGTGCATGGGAATGCCTCATTTGAGATCAATGATTTTTAAGTTGTTGTTCTAGGCAGTCAAAAGGCGACCGTCCGCTGGTCGCCGGGTGTTACGGGTGGCCGTCAGCGCAGGTCATGGCATGCGTCTTTGAGGCGACGGCACCCTTCTTCGATCACGTCCAGGGCGCTTGCGAACGACAGGCGCACATACGGCGACATGCCGTAGGCCGCGCCGCTGACCGTGGCCAGGCCGTAGTCGCGCAGCAGGTAGTCCACCAGTTGGGTGTCGCTGTCGAGGCGATCACCCTGGGGGGTGAGCTTGCCCATCAGGCCGCTGACGTTGGCGAACACATAAAACGCGCCATCGGGCGGGATGATGCCCAGGCCTGGAATACCCGCCAGTCGCTCCAGCATCAGGGCACGACGCTGCCGGTATTCCCCGCGCATCGCCGCAATAGGCGCCTGGTCACCGGCGAATGCAGCCACGGCGGCGGCCTGGCTCACTGAGCTGGGGCAGGTAGTGGTCTGCGACAGCAGCTTGGCGATGGCCGCGATCAGCCACGCCGGCCCGGCGCCAAAGCCCAGGCGCCAACCGGTCATCGCATAGCCCTTGGACGCGCCGTTGACGATCAGCGTGCGTGGCTTGAGGTCGGGCGCCAGGCGTGTCAGCGGCACATGTTGGGCGTCGCCGTAGACGAAGTGTTCGTAGATCTCATCGGCCATGACCAGCACATGGGGGTGGCGGCGCAGCACCTGCGCCAGGGCCAGCAGCTCGGCTTCGCTGTACACCGCGCCGCTGGGGTTGTTCGGGCTGTTGAGGATCACCCATTTGGTGAGTGGGGTGATCGCCTCTTCGAGGGCGGCGGGCGACAGCTTGAAACCCAGGCTTTCATCGCCCGGGATGATCACCGGCGTGGCATCGTTGAGCCGTGCGATGTCCGGGTACGACACCCAATACGGCGTGTGCACGATGACTTCATCGCCGCGATTCAAGGTGGCGGCCAACGCGTGATAAATGATGTGCTTGCCGCCGCAACCGGCGACGACTTCGTCCAGGCCATACACCAGATCATTGTCGCGCTGCAGTTTCAGGCAGATGGCCTGGCGCAGCGCGAGGGTGCCGGTGGTGGCGGTGTAATGGGTGTCACCGCTGCGCATCGCCTGGCTGGCGGCCTCGAGAATGTGCGCCGGGGTGTCGAAGTCCGGCTCGCCCACGGTGAAGTTGACGATGTCGCGGCCCTGGGCACGCAACTCGGTGACCAGGGCGTTGGCGGCGATGCTGGGGGAGGGTGCGATGCCCAGGACGCGGTCCGACAAAAATGCAGTGCTCATCTCGGACTCCTTCACGCCAGGCCGGCGTTGTTGAGGGCCTTGTCGATCCAGCTCTGGCGCACCGCACCGCTGGCGATCTCTGCCTTGACCGCTTCTTCATGTTCGGCATGTTGTGCGGCACGGCGCAGCACTTCGGCGGCGTCGGCCTGGGAGAACGCGACCAGGCCGTCTTCATCACCCACCAGCAGGTCGCCGGGGTTGACCACCATGCCGCCGATGGAAACCGGCACGTTCACTTCGCCGGGGCCGGTCTTGTACGGGCCGGTGTGCACCACGGCGCGGGCGTAGCAGGGGGTGTCCTCGAAGCTGGCGACATCGCGAATCGCGCCGTCGATCACAAACCCCACGCAACCGCGCTGTTGGGCATACAGCTTGATCAACTCGCCGATCACCGCGTTGTTGGTGTCGCCCTGGCCGTCCACCACCAGCACATGGCCGGGTTGCAGCAGGCTCATGGCCTTGTAGATCAGCAGGTTGTCACCGGGGCGGGTCTTGACCGTGATCGCCGTACCCACCAGCTTGCCGCTGCGGTTGTAGCGGGTCAGGCCACGGGCGCCGATATGGCGGCCGAGGTTGTCGCTGATATGCGGGGTGACGACATGGGCAAACGCCTCGACCAGTTCGGCCGGCGCCATGGGCGCGTTGGGAAGGATGCGTGAACCGGGCAAGGACATGGCAAATCTCCAGAATTGTTGGATAGCGATGGGCTATGGCCGGATCTTAGGAGTGATGACGGGAGAGTTTTAGCGATATTTTATGATGTGATATCATCGCTTTTTTTCATGAGTTGGTCGCCATGATCACCTTCAAGCAAATCGATGCGCTGTATTGGATCGCCGAACTCGGCAGCTTCGAAGCGGCGGCGAACAAGCTGAACATGTCTCAGTCGGCCATCTCCAAGCGCATCCAGGAGCTGGAAGACACCTTCGACGTCGAGATTTTCGACCGCAGCAAGCGCAACGCCCGGCTGACGGAGAAGGGCGGTGAGCTGCTCGACTATGCCCGCGACCTGCTCGACAGCCGCGACCAACTGCTCGAACGGGTCAGCGCCCGCGAGGTGCTGGTGCGCCGTTTTCGCCTCGGCGTCACCGAACTCACCGCCTTGACCTGGCTGCCGGCGCTGGTGGAAGCGTTGCGCCAGGCCTACCCCAAGGTGCAGATCGAACCGTCAGTGGAACTGAGCAGCGAACTGTTTCGCAAGCTGGAAAGCGACCAACTCGACCTGGTGATTGTGCCGGACGTCTACAGCGACCCGCGCTTCCACAGCACCGTCCTGCAAAGCGTGGAAAACGCCTGGATCTGCGCGCCTGGCCTGATCCCGCACCCCGACCCAGTCAGCCTGGAAGTGCTGGCCGATTACACCGTGCTGACCCAGGGTTCGCAGTCGGGCACCGGCCTGATCTACGAGCGTTGGCTGGCCGCGCACAATGTGCAGATGCCGCGCACCCTCACCAGCCATAACCTGCTGGTGCAGGTGGGGTTGGCGCTGTCGGGGATCGGCGTGAGTTATTTGCCCAAGGCGTGTTTGTCGCACCTGATCGAGCGCGGTGCATTACGCGCGCTGGTCACGCAGCCGGAGTTGCCGAATATCCAGTATGTAGCGTTGCATCGCGTGGATCGACAGTTCGGCTTGAACCAGGACGTGGCGCGGATGGCGCAGGTGTGCTGCGATTTTTCGCGATTGTTGTTTTAGAGCAAGTGTGGCGCGATGCTAGTGTATTGGTGCGGTTGAACACCCTTTAAAGAGGCTCACAGGTATGGCATTCACCACCCTGATACTGGATGCACCCGGCCCGCCGTTGCTGTTCGAGGAAGTCGACCGATTCCTTGAGTTGGGCCTGGTCGTTACCCTGAATCTCTACTATTTCACCGATAAACACAGTATCCGCGAGCATTATGGCGAGCGCATCCGGTACACCGAGATCAATGGCCACGACAGGCACGCTTTCATCGACGCCGTGACCCAGGCCGGGGGGTATAGCGTGTTCAAGACGCGCCTGAATATTCCCATTGAGCGCGAGCTGATCCGCGCCGCTGCATCACCGGCCCTGCCAACGCCGCTGCGCGCCATCGCCCAGGCGGGTACAGGCGTTAACCATATCGACCGGCAAGAGGCTGAACGGTGGGGCGTGAGCGTACTCAACACACCGGGCTCCAACGCGGCGGCGGTGGCCGAATACGTCATCGCCCAGGCGTTGTTTTTATCCAGGGACCTGGACCACTACAACGCCGAAACGCATAACGGTCGCTGGGCCAAGGGCACCCTGGCGCCAGGCCGCGAATTCGGTGAACTCACGCTCGGGTTGGTCGGTACCGGCAGCATTGCCCAAGCCGTCGCACGCAAAGCGGGATCGCTCGGTATCAAGGTCATCGCCAGCGGTTCAGAGCGTTTTACGCAGCAGGTCGCGCACAGCCTTGGGCTTGAGCGACGGCAAACCCTCGAGCAATTGCTGGGGGAGGCCGACGTGGTGTCTATCCACGTACCGCTGACACCGCTGACCCAAGGCCTGTTCGGCCTTGCCCAGTTCAGGCAGATGCGCCAAGGCTCGATACTGATCAATACCGCTCGCGGCGGCATCGTCGACGAAGCCCAGTTGGCAAGCTTCATGACCGCGTTTCCCAGGCATATAAAAGCGGTTGCCATCGATACCTTTGTCCACGAAAAAGACCGCTTTGACTCGCCACTGGCAGGCATCGGCAACGCCCAACTGACACCGCATATCGCCGGCAGCACGACGACGGCGATCCGTAAGGCTTCACGGCAGATTGTCGACAAGATCCACGCGCTCAGCCTGGCTGCGGACCCAGGCTGAACATTGCCGAGCCGCTGCCGGTGCGCCTTACCAGCGATACGTCAACGAACTGACCAACTGTCGCTCATCGCCATAGCGGCAAATCGCGAATTCGCAGTAGGTGTAGCGCTTGTTGGTGACGTTATTGGCGTTCAGCGCGACTTCCCAATGCGGGTCGATCTCGTAGCTGGCGCGGGCGTCGTACAGGGTATAAGCGGGCATCGATGACGGCACGCCGGAGGCCTGGGTAGTGCCTTTGTAGCGGGCGCCGCCGCCGATGCGCAGTTGCGGGATGCCGAGCGCCGCCAGGCGGTAATCGGCCCAGAGGGCGGCCTGGTGGTAGGGGGTGTCTTCGCTGCGCTGGCCGATTTCGCTGGCGATATCGCTTTTGGTGATGCGTGCGTCGATGTAGGCGTAGGACGAGATCAGGCTGAGGTTGGGGGTGACTTCGGTCTTGGCTTCCAACTCGAAACCACGGGAGCGCACTTCGCCGACCTGTACCGAGAAATTGAGGTCGGTGCGGTCCTGGCTCAACACGTTGCGCTGTTCCAACTGGTACACCGCCGCACTCAGCAGCGTGGCGCTGCCTTCGGGTTGATAGCGGATACCGATCTCATATTGCTTGCCCTCGGTGGGCACAAAGCTTTGCTCTGCCTTGTTGGCGCCGGCCACCGGGAAGAACGATTCGCTGTAGCTGATGTAGGGCGCCAGGCCGTTGTCGGCCTTGTACACCAGGCCCGCGCGCCAGGTGGTGGCTTCATCGCTTTTGCCGCTGTCGGCGCCATTGCGGAACAGTTCGGTGTGCTGGTCCGCCCAATCATGACGGCCACCGAGCAGCAGTATCCAACGTTCGTCGAACTTGATCTGGTCCTGGAAGTAGATGCCTTTTTGCAGAGTATCGATCTGCGAGCCACGGTCGGTCGCGGGGTTTTTATTGACCACCACCGGCTGGCCGTAGTTGTAGGTCGCCAGGTTCAGCGACGGTGCGTTGCCACGGAAGTTGTGCGAATCGTAACTGGTGTCGTAGCCATCGAAACCCAGCAGGAAGGTGTGCTGCCAGTCGCCGAACTGCCATTTGCTCTCGATATTGGTGTCGCTGGCCAGGCCTCGCGAGCGTTCCTGGCGGTCGCTGTATTGGCGTCGCAGCAGGCCGGTGGTTTGTGCGGTGCCGATGTTGGTGCCGGCGATGTTGACTTGCAGGTAACGCCAGGTCACATCCGACTGGTAGTAACGCAGCTTGTTGCTGATGCGCGTGTGTTCATCGAAGCGATGTTCGAACTCATAGCCCAGCGCCGACATCTCGCCGTTCATTTCGTCGTAGTCCGGCTCGCCGATAAAGTCGTGGCGGCCGATCTGGAACCGGCCTTCGCCGACGCCTTTGGTCAACTGATAGGGCAGGGGCGCGGAGAAGCCGGTTTCGGTCTTCTGGTAGAACGACAGCAGGGTCAGCGAAGTGTCGTCGTCGGGCCGCCAGGTCAGGGCCGGGGCCACGTAGATCTTATCGTTGTTGATATGGTCGGCGGCGGTGTCGCTCTTGCGATCGAGCAGGGTCAGGCGGTAGCTCAAGGTGTCGCTGTCGCCCAACGGGCCGGTGAAGTCCGCGGACAGTTGCTTGCGGTCGTTCTGCCCGGCTTGCAGGTTGATCTCGTGGTAGGGCGTCTGGCTGGGGCGCTTGCTCACGGTATTGATCAGGCCGCCCGGCGACAGCTGGCCATACAGCACCGACGCCGCGCCGCGAATCACTTCCGCACGTTCCAGGCCATAGGGTTCCTGCACGCCGTCGTAGGAGTTGTTCTGCAAGCGCAGGCCGTCGCGCAGGGAGCCGCCGGTGGCCGATTCCACATCGAAGCCGCGAATGCGGAAGCGGTCCGAGGTGCGGTTGAAGCTGGTGGGTTGGCTGGTGAAGCCCGGGGTCAGGTCGAGGGTCTGCGACAGGGTTTCCGATTGGCGGTCGCGGATCTCGTCGCTGGTGACCACCGACAGCGATTGTGGGGTTTCGATGATCGGCGTGTCGGTCTTGGTGGCGCTGAGGTTGCGCGTGGCGACATAGCCCTGGACGTGATCGGTGCTGCTCTCTTCGATCCGTCCGGTGATCGACGTGGGCCCCAGTTCCAAGGAGCCTGTGGTGTCGATCGGCACCAGCACGTAGCCATTGGCGCCTTGCACCGCCCGCAAGCCACTGCCGCGCAGCAACTGGGCAAAACCCTGGGCCACCGGGAAGTCGCCTTGCAGGCCGGTGGTGTTGAGGCCGGCGACGGTTGTGCTGTCGAACAACAGCGCCACATGGGCCTGCTGGGCGAACAGATTCAGCGCAGGTCCCAGGGGGCCGGCGGCAATGGCATAACGCGCCGCCTCCTGCGCCGCCACCGGGCTGCACACGCCTAAGCTCAGCGCAGCCAGGCTGGCCAGGTTGATCGCCAGGGCGAGGGGTATGGGAGAACGCTTGAGGTGGCGGGGCATGGAAGAAATTCCTGTTATTGAGGTGCTTTCTTCCTTGACGGGGCAGGCGTGAAAAGCGGAACCCGGCAGGCGAAACTATTTTTCCAGGCGTTCGACCTGCAACCACAACGGGCTGAATGCGCGGATACGCACCGGCAGGCCGTCGGCAATCAATTGCAGGGCGCGCCGCGGGTTATCCAGCGGCAACACCGCGGACACGCGCAGGTCGGCCAACTGCTGGCGATCGAACTGCACGTGGCCGCCGTACTGGCGCGCGAGTTCGTCGAGTACCTCCGGTAACGGCCGGTCCTGCACCACCAATTGATGGTGTTTCCAGGCGTCGTCCGTGGCGCGTGGGTCGATCTTGCCCAACAGCGTGACCGCGTCCGGGGTGATGCGTGCCTGTTCGCCGGCGCTGACCTGGACGGCGTCATGCCGGCTGGCGTCGGTGGCGGCGACGGTGGATTCGAGCATACCCAGCAGTGTGCCCGGTGCTTCGCGCTTGACCGTGAAGCGCGTGCCGAGGGCACGCATCTGGCCGTCGTCGGTCACCACCGTAAACGGCCGCGTCGCATCATGGGCCACTTGCACGAGGATTTCGCCGCGCAGCAAGCGCACCTGGCGCTGCTGGCCGTTGAAAGTCAGGTCGACGGCGCTGTTGCCGCCGAGGGTCAATTGCGAGCCATCTTCCAGGTCGACCCGCTGCCATTGCGCCGGGGCGGTGCGCTGGTCGGCCAGCCAGTAACCGGGCGGGTAGGTTCGCAGTGCCAGGGCCACCGGCAACGCCAGCAACAGGCCCAGCAGCACGCGGCCGGCCGGGTTGCGCCGACGTACCCGTGCCGCTTCCAGCGCGGCCTGCACCGGCGCCTGTTGCGGGCGCAACGCCTGCAAACGCCCGACAAAACCCTGCAAGCGCTCAAACGCCGCCACGTGCCGTGGGTCGGCGGCCTTCCAGCGTTCGAATTGCTGTTGCTCGCGCTCGCTGAGGTTGCCTTCATTCAGGCGAATCACCCAGTTGGCGGCCTGCTGGTCGAGGTCGCTGCTCATACGTCCAACGCGTGGTTGCAGTGCATCAGTGCGTTCATCAAATGCTTGCGCACCATGCGCTCGGAAATCCCCAGGCGGCTGGCGATGTCGCTTTGGCGCAGGCCTTCGAGGAAGTACAGCAGGAACGCCTGCCGCGCATTCAGGGCCAGGCCGTCGAGCACGAAGGCGATCTGCTCCAGCGCTTCCAGGGTGACGAGGATTTGTTCCGGCGACTGTTGGCATTGCTCCATCATCTCGACGGTCTGCGCCAGTTCCCGCAGGTAGGCCTCTTCCAACCGGCGGCGGCGTGCGCGGTCGATAATCAGGTGGCGCGCCGTTGTGGTGAGAAACGCCCGGGGCTCGCGCATGCCACCGAGGGCATCGCGGGAGGCGAGGATTCGCACAAACGTATCGTGGGAAAGATCCGCGGCGTTATGGGGGCAACCCAGCTTTTTGCGCAGCCAGCCGAACAGCCAGCCATGGTGCTCGGTGTAGAGCGCATGGACAGCCTGGTTCAAGGGAAGGTTGCTTGCCGACATGGAAGAATACGTCTGCGGATAAGAATTATTCGCAAGATTAGCGGTGTGCCATCAGCGAAAGCAAGCGTGGCCCGCAGGGAGCGCCGTATTTATATCGCCGGGGCTGAACATCCGCTGGGTTATCCCCCCCATGGAAGGCGGTTATTTCGAAGGTGTGCTACGGGGAGGTACCGTTGACGCGGCAACATCCCAGCTCATCAGCAACTGGCTGATCGCCGCGTCGAGGGTGGCATGGGGCACGTTGTCCCGCGCCAAGATCGACACCCCCTGCAAAAAACTGTCAAACACACTCGCCATCACGGCGGGCTGGGTCTGTTGCGGCAACTGGCCCAACCGAACCGCGCGCTCCACGCACGCCACAATCCCCGCCCGCGTACGCAGGCGCGACTGGGTCAACCCGTCGGCCACCCGCGCATTTTCCGGGCTGGGCGCACTCATCACGCCCAGCGCCACCATGCAGCCTTTGGGGTGCCCGTCTTCGCATTGCATGCGCGCCGACTGGCGCAGCGCGGTTTCGACGGCCTGGCGCGGGGGCAGGGTGTCGTCCCACAGGCATTCGGTGACCTGGGCGTAGGTCGCCAGGTAGCGCTGCACACACTCGTCGAACAACGCCTCCTTGGAGCCGAACGCCGCGTAGAAACTCGGCGCGGAGATCCCGCCACCCAAGCCCGCCTTGAGTTGAGCCAGGGAAGTGGCGTCGTAGCCATGCTGCCAAAACAGGTGCATGGCCTGTTCCACGGCGTGTTCGCGGTCGAAGGTGCGGGGGCGGCCCATTTGTGCCATGTCAGGTCTCCGGTGGGAAAGCGAGATAAATACTAGTCGATACATAAGTCGTTGACAACGCGCACCAATCGCCCGCAACATTTATATCGATCAGTATCTATGTCTTGCCCAAGGAGTTTCCCGTGACCCCCTCACTCACTTTATCGGCCGCCTCCGAGCGCCTGCCCATCGGTGCCTTGCTCGCCCTGGCGATGACGGGCTTCATCTGTATCGTCACCGAAACCCTGCCCGCCGGCCTGTTGCCGTTGATCAGCGATGGCCTGGCGATTTCGCCGTCGATGGCCGGGCAGATGGTCACCGCGTATGCGCTGGGCTCGGTGCTGGCGGTGATCCCCATGACCATCGCCACCCGTGGCTGGCGCCGGCGCAATGTGCTGCTGCTGACCATCGTCGGTTTCCTGCTGTTCAACTCGATCACTGCGTTGTCGTCCCACTATGGCGTGACGCTGGTGGCGCGCTTCTTTGCCGGGGTGGCGGCGGGGTTGGCCTGGAGCCTGCTGGCCGGTTACGCCCGGCGCATGGTTGCGCCCCACCAACAGGGCAAGGCACTGGCGCTGGCGATGGTCGGCACGCCGATTGCGCTGTCGTTGGGAGTGCCGCTGGGCACCTGGCTCGGTGGCCTGGTGGGCTGGCGCACCACCTTCGGCCTGATGTCGGCGGTGAGCCTGATACTGATCGCCTGGGTGCTGGTAAAAGTCCCGGACTACGCGCCGCAGCCCGCCCATCAACGCCTGTCGCTGGGCAAGGTGCTGACCACGCCGGGCGTGCGCCCTGTGCTGGCGGTGGTGATCAGTTGGATGCTGGCGCACAACATTCTGTACACCTACATCGCACCGTTCGTGGCGCCGGCCGGTTTGGCCGAGCGCGTGGACCTGGTGTTGCTGGTCTTCGGGATCGCTGCGCTGGCGGGGATTTGGCTCACGGCCAGGCTGGTTGAGCCGTTATTGCGCAACACCGTGCTGGCAAGCCTGGCGAGCTTTGCGCTCATCAGCCTGGTGTTCGGCTTACTGGGAACGATGCCGCAGGTGATTTACCTCGGCGTGGCGGTCTGGGGCCTGAGCTTCGGCGGCGCCGCGACCTTGCTGCAAACCGCCCTGGCGGATGCGGCGGGAGAGGGCGCGGATGTGGCGCTGTCGCTGAACGTGGTGGCGTGGAACAGCGCGATTGCCGGCAGCGGCGTGGTCGGTGGCGTGCTGCTGGACACCTGGGGCGTGGGCGCATTTGCGTGGGCGATGCTGCTGTTGGTGGCCGTGTCGTTTGCCATTGCCTGGGTGGCCAGCGCCCATGGCTTCAAGCCGGGCGCGCGGGGTGCGGGAAAGCCGGCGTCGCTCGGGCACTAATCTGACATCTGCTAGTCCATAATCCTCGAAATATCATTCACTTGGCTCCGTACGCGGAGCCTGCCGCTTCACTTTCCTTCGAAGATTCAATCCATGTACCTACGCAACATTGCAGTTGGGCTATCGGCCTTTATCCTGTTTTCGGCCGGGGCACATGCCCGTGGTGCGATAGACCTTTATTCCACTCAGGAACGGCAGTTGTCGTTCGACAGCTGTGCCGATGTATTCCCTGGCGCGACGCCGATCAAAACCGCAACCATCCCCGCCAGCATGAAACCCCTGGCGCTGTGCTCCGACCATTTCGCCGTGCTGTATTCGCAAACCAGCAAGACGCCGCTGGTGGTGGTCGAGCGCCTCAACGCCCGCCAGCTCAAGGACGCCAAAGGCGAGGAACGGACCAACCATTTCTACGCGGACCCGCGCATTCCCAAGGGCGCGCGGGCCGAGTTGAGCGACTACCATGGCCAGCAACCGGCCATGGATCGCGGCCATCAATCCCCGGCCGCCGATGCCCCCGATGCCAAGGCCATGGCCCAGTCGTTTGCGCTGTCGAACATGGTGCCTCAGGACCCCACCAACAACCGCAAGATCTGGAGTAAGGTCGAGGCCGACGTGCGCAAGTTCGCGGTGCGCGCGGGCGGTGACGTGTATGTGTTCACCGGGCCGCTGTTCGACCCGGGCTACAGCACCATCGGCGCCAACAAGATCTGGGTGCCGACGCGCCTGTTCAAGCTGGTGTACGACGCCTCCAGCCAGCGCGCCTGGGCCTACGTGCTGCCCAACGCCGAAACGCGTATCCAGAAGCCGATGGACTACGACACCTTCGTGAAAAGCACCGGGCTCAAATTGCTGGGTAACCTTCCGGTATCGGGGTCGGTGGGGCGCTCCTGATCAAGCGGCTTACCTGGCTTTTTTCAACGCTTTCAAGCGTTGGGTTGCACGTTGCACGGCGGCCATTTTCTCGGGGCGT
The DNA here is from genome assembly GCF_005233485.1 of Pseudomonas sp. CFBP13509. Classification (NCBI taxonomy): domain Bacteria; kingdom Pseudomonadati; phylum Pseudomonadota; class Gammaproteobacteria; order Pseudomonadales; family Pseudomonadaceae; genus Pseudomonas; species Pseudomonas sp. CFBP13509. The sequence continues at coordinate 35,462 of NZ_QGAA01000015.1, read as the reverse complement.
TTCATGCGTTTCCACTTGCGGATCTCGTCCTTGCTGCGGCCACAGCTGACGCACAGGTCGCCGCTGAGCTGGCAGGTGGAGACGCAGGGGTTTTCGATGTCTTTAGCCAAGGGGTCACCTGGGGGGGTAAAGGCTTACGCCGAACGAAACTCAATGGTGAGGTGGCTCACTTCATGCACCGCCTTGAGACGCTCGCGAAGGGTGTCGGCATCCGTGGTCGCCTGGCCGAGCACACTCACGATCGCTGCGTGGGCGTCGGGGCCCACGCGCCACACGTGCAGGTCGGTAATCCTGGCGTCGCCGGGTTGCTCGACCAACTCGCGGATCTCGGCGGCGACGTGCTCATCGGTTTGATCCAACAGCACACCGGCGGTCACCCCCATCAGGCTCCAGGCCCAGCGCGCGATCACGATGGCACCGACGATACCCATCACCGGGTCCAGCCACACCCAGCCCAGGTAACGCCCGGCCAGCAAGGCGGCGATGGCGAGGACCGAGGTCAGCGCATCGGCGAGCACATGCACATAGGCGGATTTGAGGTTGTTGTCGCTGCCGTGGTGGTGCTCGTGATCGTGCTCATGGCTGTGACCGTGGCCCAGCAACAGCGCACTGACGATATTCACCACCAGGCCCACGACGGCAATCAGGGTGGCGGTACCGAACTGCACCTCGGTGGGTTTCAGCAGGCGGATCACCGACTCGACGCCAATGCCCAGGGCCACCAGCGCCAGGATCAGCGCCGAGGCGAAGCCACCCAGGTCGCCCACCTTGCCGGTGCCGAAGCTGTAGCGCGGGCTGCGCGCATGGCGTTTGGCATAGGCATAGGCTGCGGCGGCAATGCCCAAGGCACCGGCATGGGTCGCCATATGAAAACCGTCGGCCAGCAGGGCCATGGAGCCGGTGAGGTAGCCGGCGGCAATTTCCGCCACCATCATCACCACCGTCAGCATCACCACCCACAGGGTGCGCCTGGCGTTCTCGTCGTGGGCGGCGCCGAGGAACACATGGTCGTGGGCGTGGTGGGTCGTGGGCGTCATTTGGCGTAGCGCCGGATGGCTTCGAGCAGTTCTTCGACGCCCTTGCTGCGTTCTTCCTCGCTGAGGGAGGGATCGGCCACGTGCGCCCTGGCGTGTTCTTCGATGATTTCTTCCATCAAGCCGTTGATGGCGCCGCGCGTAGCGGCCACCAGGTGCAGGGTCTTGGCGCAGTCGGCGTCCGACGCCAGGGCTTTTTCCACCGCCTGAATCTGCCCGGCGATGCGCTTGACCCGTTTTATCAGGCTGTCTTTGTTGGCTGCGATATGGCCCACGGTATACCCCCCCTACCTATAGTGCGGCGGAGTGTGTCATACCCCACCCCCCTATACAAGGTGACCGCAGCGAGAGGCTGTTGTGTAGCCAACTGGGACCCTGTGGTGAGCGGGCTTGTCCCGCGTTGGGCTGCGCAGCAGCCCCAAAACCAGGCGCGGAGGAGTACCTGATACACCACATTCATCTTCATCAGGGGCGCTTCGCACCCCAACGCGGGACAAGCCCGCTCACCACAGGAATTCGGTCAGCCTGAAATTGTTTATGCAAGACTCAAGACTTTTTTGTTAAGTTTTAATCCTTAAAAATCAATTGGTTATGTTGAATTTTAGATGGGTTATCGAGCCCTGGCGAGGCTGCGCTGGCGGTGGCATCGCTTGCATCTACGTTGCCTGACACATCGCTATCGCAGCCTCGCTGAAGATCGACAACGCCCACAGGTTATACTCGCCCCTTCGCAATCACCCCTTCAAATCAAACCGAGATACCCCATGAGCACCTCTCTTTCCCTCACCCCTGCGCGCAAGCCTGTCGCGCCGCTGGTGGCCTTTTTCATCCTGGTGCTGGGCGCCCTGTTCCTGCAAAACAGCGTCGGTTCGCGCCAGGTGCTGTTGCTGGTGGTTGGCGCCGCGCTGGGCTTGACCCTTTACCACGCTGCCTTCGGCTTCACCTCTGCCTGGCGCGTGTTTATCAATGATCGCCGTGGCGGTGGCCTGCGGGCGCAGATGGTGATGCTCGCGCTGGCGGTGCTGCTGTTTTTCCCGGCGCTGGGGGCGGGCACGTTGTTCGGGCAACCGGTGGTCGGGCTGGTGGCGCCGGCCGGGGTGTCGGTGGTGTTCGGCGCGTTTATTTTCGGCATCGGCATGCAGTTGGGCGGCGGGTGTGCCTCGGGCACGCTGTTCACGGTGGGCGGCGGTAATGCGCGCATGCTGGTGACGCTGTTGTTCTTTATCTGCGGCTCGCTGATCGCCACCCACCATGTGGACTGGTGGTTTGCATTGCCGGCGTTCCCGGCGGTGTCCATCGTCAAGAGCTTCGGCGTAGTGCCCGCGTTGCTCGCCAGCCTGGCCATGTTTGCGCTCATCGCGGCCGTCACCGTGAGCCTGGAAAAGCGCCGCCACGGCCAGCTTGAAGAAGGCGTGACCAGCGAACACCAAGGCCTGCGCCGCTTCCTGCGTGGGCCATGGCCGTTGGTATGGGGCGCGATTGGTTTGGCGTTGCTCAACTACGCCACCCTGGCGCTGGCCGGGCGGCCGTGGGGGATTACCTCGGCCTTCGCGCTGTGGGGCGCCAAGGTGGCAAACGGGTTGGGTGTGGACGTGGCCAGCTGGGCGTTCTGGCAAATGCCGGGCAACGCCAAGGCCCTGGCTGCGCCGGTGTGGGAAGACATCACCAGCGTCATGGACATCGGTATCGTCCTCGGTGCGCTGTTGGCCGCCGGCCTGGCCGGACGCTTTGCCCCCAGCCTGAAGATCCCGGCCCGCTCGCTGCTGGCCGCAGTGATCGGCGGCCTGCTGCTCGGCTACGGCTCGCGCCTGGCCTACGGCTGCAACATCGGCGCGTACTTCAGCGGCATCGCCTCGGGCAGCCTGCATGGCTGGGTGTGGCTGGTGGCGGCGTTTATCGGCAACGGCGTGGGCGTGCGCCTGCGGCCGTTTTTCTTTGCCGGTGAGCGCCGGCCCGAAGCGCTGAGCGGTTGCTGAGTTAACCCTCGGGGGACATGTCTGGCGCCTGGGCGGCCTCAGCCGCCAGCTTTTCCCGCTCGGCCTTGCTGATGTACTTATCCTTGGATTTCGGTGCCAATTTGGCGCTGGCCTTTTTGGCTTTGGCCTTGAACAGCTGTTGCAGTTTTTTCTGGCGATTCATAGGTTGTACCCGGGTTGGACAGGCCGCGATGATACCAGCTTAAAAATGGCGACAGCTCCCCACGTAGCCGCCGCACAGGCCTAGCCAGGCTGGGCCGCCAGGCTATTACTGACGTTGCGCCCCAACACCAGCACGGTGACAAAACCGCAGCCCAGCAGCGCCGTGGCCAGGCTCAACAGCACCGAGCTGCCCAACTGGTCGACGATCCGCCCACCGAAGAACGAGCCCAAGGCAATGATTACTTGGAACAAGGCCACAAACAGCGGCATGCCGCGTTCGACATCCTTGGGCGCCACCACAAACATCCAGATACTGGCACAGGCCGGGAAGGCGCCGAAGGCGAAGCCCCACAGCCCGATCAGCATCGCTGCGCCGGTCATGCCGGTGGCGAAGTGGGGGAACAGCGCGGTGCTGGTGCCGATCATCAGCGCCACCAGCAACAGGGTGTGACGCACGCTGCGGTTGGCGGCGAAACCGGCAAAGATATTGCCGAACACCCCGGCCACGCCGAAGAGCAGCAACAGCGAACCAATCGTCGGCCCGTCGAAGCCGGAACTGTATTTGAAGAACGGCGCGACATAGGTATAGGCCGCAAAGTGCGCCAGGCCGATCAACAGCACCGCGATCAACCCGATCCGCGCCTGTGGGTTGATAAACAACGCCGGCAGGTCACTGATGCGAATGGCCTTCTCCGGGGTGAGCCGCGGCAGCAGGAACACCTGCGCCAGCAGCACCGGCACGCCCAGCAACGCAGTGACCAGGAACGTCATGCGCCAGCCCATCAGGCCGCTGAGCCAGGTACCGACGGGCACGCCGAGCACGGTGGCCAGGGTCACGCCCATCATGATGATCGAGGTGGCCTTCGCGACGCCCACGCCCTTGGGCGCCAACCGCCCACTGAGGGCAATGGCCGTGGCCCAGAACCCGCCGATGCTGATGCCCAGCAATACGCGGCCGAACAGCAGCAGGTTGAAGTCACTGGCAAAGGCCACGACCGAGTTGGCGATGATCATGATCAGCGTCAGGCCGATCAGCAGGTAACGACGGTCCATGGCACCAATGCTCACCGACAGGAACGGCGCGGCGAGGGCAGCCATGATGCCCGGCAGCGTCACCATCAGCCCGGCGCGACCGGCACTGATACCGAGGTCGGCGGCGACGTCGTTGAGTACACCCACCGGCAGGAATTCACTGGTCACCAGGGCGAAGGCGCCCACCGCGACCGAGAGAATCGCCAGCCACTGCTGTTTGACGCTTTGTTGATTATGTTCGGGACGGCCGCTGGGGGCCTGGAGGGCGCTTGGCATGATGCTGGGTTCCAAGGGGGGATGTCGCCTGAGGCCAGGCGAGGGTGAAAAATTAGAAGGTTATTATAGGAATCGGGCTCGGCAACGCTAGGCGAGAGGTTCGATAGTAATCATCAGTGCTATCGATGTGATGGCGGCAGCCTGCCTGGCAGGGTGTGGCTGGTGGTGGCGTTTTTCTTTGCCGGTGAGCGCCAGCCGGTCATCGGGCAGGCTCGATGCTCACCGCGTCAAAGGCTGACGGGGCCAGGCGCTTGCGCCGCAACCGGCCGGCGTTGGACAAACGTTGCCTTGACCCTTTTGGAGAACAGTATGTAGGGGACCCAGATCGAGGTGGACACCAATCCGCGGACGGTTTCCTTGGTCGTGTTGTAGTCGAATATGGGTTCATCCACCAGAACAAGCGAGCTGAACCATGCATCAAGTGGAACGTAAACAGCCGAGGCAATGAGCGTGACGATATAAACCTTGGGGAATAAATAATGTTCGCAGAAGAACAGGTAAACCAAATAACCAAAGGCCGCGATAAAGACTGCATTGACGAGGGTTTCTGAAATCAGGATCGCGCCCCACAGGGCGTTAGTCATCGTCGGGCCGGATGAGGTGAGGGTACTAAACGCGCCATCTGCGAATATCGGGTAATACACCGCGATAAGGGCATAACCCAGACGCGCCAAGGCTATAAACAGGCCCAACCCAACCACGATCAGCCAACCGCCCAGTCCCTTCAGTGGTTTACTTTCTTGCATGTTCGCTCCGCCGTTCAATAAAGTTAAAACGATAAATAGTCAGCCGTGCTGCTGAATCACCGCCCTATACCAAGCAAGCACAATCACGCCGGTTCAATACTCCTCGCCAGCCCTGTTGCCCATGCAGCGGTCATCTTTTCCCCAACAACATCAAACTCCGGATGGGTGCTTCGATACTCCGAAAGCTCCACCATTGCACGGCTCATACCGCTGTGGACTCTGGCGAGCAATTCATTGCAACGGGCTTCTGTCAAACTGCACGAACTGCGCCCGAACTGGACCAGCATCTTACGTTTTGGCCAAGCCTTTGAACCGCCGAGCAACAGACCCATAATGTCGTTGACTTGATACACCGTGGTCGTCACAAGGTCGTAAGCTGGCGCGAGCCAAATATCGGCGTCTTCTGCGCAGTTCTCATAGAGCAGGCCGAAATTCTTCAAGTGCCCGTCTCCATTTTGTATGCCGGCGCAGAGCGCCACCATCATAAAAAAGTCCTCAAGTGCCTTGGTCACAAGAGAAGGAGAGACGTAAGTCTTGATCAACTTCGCGCAACCCTGGTAGCTACCGTCGTACTTTTTATCTGTCCCCCATCCGGATAAAACGCACATATCTTCAAAACCAAGGTAGGCGCTTTCACCGATGTCGAACCGTTTGACCACCAGAAACTTACCCTGCTGACTCAACTGGCATTCAGGCACTTCAAGGCCTGTATGAAATGCCGCGCGCATGCAGAAAAACTCATTGGCGGCCAGTTGCGCGAAGTCTGAATCATTGAAGGCCTTCACCAAGTGCGTAGCGCCACGATGGGTGAGACGCGCAACGTCAGGATTCGTATCGTCAACGTTGCGCACCAGTACCTTCGGCTGAACGCCCGAAACGCCTGAGTAGGCTGCGTAGGTTTTCATCAGGTCGTCGAACAGATCTTTCGCCCCGTCATACACGAGCAGCTCGGAGAGTTTTATTTCAGGTAGTAATTCATCCGCAGTGGCTCGGGCGACGCTGATGCGGCCCAGTTGATGGGGGCCGACGATACCCAGCAATGTGAAGTCATCAAAGCCTCGCACTGACTTGCTGAAACGTCGCACAAGCTCCGCTTTCAGGTGGCCTTCGGGGAGATGCATCTCAAACAGGGGATGGATGCCATACGCCCAGATGTAGCTCTCCAGGCGCACCGGCATGGTCAGGGAAACCGCGTTCTTTTCGGTGACTGCCGGGTTATACGAAAACACCGAATCGCGCTGGTTTTCTTCGCCGCGCCCGAGTATTCCGGCAGGCACGCCGCTGGTGCCGATGTGCAGCCGATCGCTTGGTCTAGTCATGGACGTTTTCTGCTTTCAGTTCATCCAGCGTTTTGCGTCGACGCTTAGGTGTCGCGGTTAACTCGTATCCTAACCCCTCAAGGATCGCAGCCACCTTGCGAATTCCCACTTCAGGGATGGTGTTGTTCTCGATTCCAGAGATGGTTGCACGACTCATACCGTGCCGAAGTGCGAGCTGGCTTTGGGAAAGGCCAGCTGCCTTTCGCAGGTTTTTGATCAGGAAACCTAAATCGTCCACAGTGTTTGCATCCTATACAATGCATTTGTGAGGGTTAATACACTTATGCATCGTATTTGATTCGTTTTTTCTTGAATAGCCTTTTCTTTAGTTAGGCGCTTTGCGCCCCAAAAACTCACTGATCAGCCCCACCACCTGCTGCTGAATCACCGCCCGTGGCCGAGCCCCCTCACCATCGCGGCAAATCATGCCGTCGCCTGGCGAACTCTCCTCAATCAACGCCATGCCGCCCGGCTTGCAGATCGACATAAAGCTGAAGTGGGTGGCGTCGCTGATCTCCACATACTTCGTCGTTGCTTCAGGCAGGCGCTTGACCATATCAGCGGACTCCAACTGCGGGTCCATATCTTCCGACGGCACACCCCCCGCAATCACCAGCGCCGGTACCGGCAGCGCAGCCAGGCTGGCGTCGGTGAAGCCGCGCGACAGGCCCAGGTCCAGGGACACGATGGCGGTGACGCGCTTGTCGCTCAAATCCGCCGCCAAGCGCGCTTTACCTTCTGGCGTGCCAGCGGGATTCATCTCCTGATAGCCGATGCAGCCGCCGAGCTTGGGGTGGGCGCTGCAGTCGCGGCTGAACAGCTCGGGGTCGAAGCGCGCCCCGGCGATTTCCAGCACGGTCCAGCCGCCAAGGGAATGGCCCACGGCGGCAATCTGGCCATTCGCGACCGCGCCAAATGGCTTCGGCTGGGCCAATACCGCGTCGATCACGCGGCTCAGGTCGGCCGGGCGTTGCCATAACTGCGCGGCGGTTTGCAGGTTGCGATCCTTGGTGGTGGTGCCGGGGTGGTTGACCGCCGCCACGATGTAGCCCTGATGCGCCAACGCACTGGCCAGCCACACCTGCTTGCCCCAGTTACCGCCATACCCGTGGGAGAGCACCACCAGCGGATGCTCACCGGCAGCCGGCGGGGCGTCGGGTACGGCGAGGGCACCGATGAATACCGCGTTGTCGGCGATCAGGGTGGGTTTGGCGGTGGTGGTGGCGGGGTACCAGACGACCAGTTCGAGTGGTCGGTTTTCTTGCGTATCGGGCAGGGTGACGGTCTTGAAGCCGACGGGGTTTTCGGCGGCGAAGGCGGGAGCGGTCAGGCACAGCAATAGCAGGGCGGCGAGGGCGCTTTTCACGGTTGTTATCGTCCTTGATATGAGCGACGCATCATGCACTGAATTCCCCGTTCAGTGCCATGAGCCCCGCGCCGTTTTTTTACCTGCTGCTAGCGCCTACGCATGGGTGAGCCCGGTCAACGTATCGGCAATGGTCTTGGTCCGTTGCGCCGTGCCTTCGGTGGCGCGGCTCGACGCCTCCAGCACATCCAGCATCTCCCGCAGCGCACCCACCCCGGTGGACTGGTCTTCAATCTGCTGGGCCACCCGCTGGATCTCACTCGACAACAAGTCGATATCCACACCAATTTCCGCCGCATTCTTGCGCGTGATTTCCGCCAGCTTGCGCACCTCGTCTGCCACCACCGCAAAGCCGCGGCCGAGGTCGCCGGCGCGCGCGGCTTCAATGGCCGCGTTGAGCGCCAGCAAATTGGTTTGCCCGGCGATCTGCTGGATCACCTGCACAATCGACTGAATACGCAAACTCGACCCCGCCAGCGTACGTGCGCCCTGCACCGCGACATCCGCCTGGCTCGACAGCCCCTCCACCGTGGCCCCGGCCTGGGCAGACACGCTGTTCTGCTGGCCAATCGTGCCCACCAGTTCATCCATCGAGGCGTGCAACTCGCCGGAGTAATGCTTGAGCTGCGAAGCGATGTCCTCCTGCTGACGCTCGGCCTGGGCCAACACCAGGCCCAAGTCGGCCAGGCCCTCGAAGACTGGCAGGATATTGCGGTCCAGGCCTCGGGTATTCAGGGTGTCGGTGAAGTCATTGTTCTTGAACGCGGTAATCTGCTTGACCACCACATGGTTCAACCCCGCCAGCTTCTTCACCTGACGCCGTAGGAAAAACGCCTTGAACTCGCCGTAATGGGCGATGAAATTGTCCACGTACTCATCACTGAAACTCGCACCCTTGGCCACCCGAAAGAAGAAAATCGCCGTCAGCGTCTGGTTCAGGTTCAGGCCCAAAATCTCCCCGAAGGTCGAAAACCCCGCCAACGGCACATCTCCAAAAATGCCGGCCATGCTGCCCAGCTCGGAGCCGTTGTTCAGCCGGCGCAGAATGCAGTCATTCAAAATCCCCGCCACCGGCTGGCCACCCTTACCACGCAAGAACTGCTCATAGTCCAGGCGCGTCGCCTCACGCAACGGCGTACGCCGCACCATCACCAACTCCTCGCCCGGCGCCACGTCGCAAAACAACTGCACGATCTGCTGCTCATAATCGATACGCGCGATAGACCGCACAAACAACTCACTGCCCACCCGAATCGCAAACGAATAATCCGCCAGCTTCGACTCCAACGCCTGTGGCGCGCAACTGAACGCATCACACAGCGCCTGCACCATGCTCTTGATATTGCCGCTGCTGTCGATCACCTGGTCAATCGTGCGGTCCTCCACCGACGCGGTCAGCACACTGAAGGTCAAATCCGCCGCCTTGAAATTCTGGCTCTTGAACACCCCAAACCGCACATGGGCCGCCGTCTTCAAGAACACAATCTGCGCATGGTGCTGATAACTGCGCTGGCCGTCATGAATCAGCGTCTTCTGGAAATCCGACTTACCCCCGGCCGATCCCCCCACAAACAAACACGGAAACCGCCCCGACTCATACAGCGCCTCCATGAAAAACGACTCCGACGCCGACAACCCATCGAACACCACATACGCCAACGTATCGCGATGATCGATCGACGTACGTACCTGCACCCGCTTGATATTCGCCACCAACTTGGCAATCCGCTCCTGCATCCCCAGGCGAGTGCCGCCACCGCGAATGTCCTCACACTCCAACGGCACCATCACCACCTCGGCCGAAGCGATCAGACTGTCGTCGAACAACTGCAACACCACCCGGTCCCAACGCTCGCCCGTGGCGCAATACAGCGAACCGGGCGCATTGCAGAGCTCGCCGGAGGTGGTGCACAGGCTGAGGGTGGACTGGGGGAAACGGCGTTTGAGCTTGGCGGCGATGGCGTCGATGTCCAGATGGGGGGAGATGAAGCCGGTGATCAGGGTGGGGTTGATGCGTAGGGCGGTGAGGGCGGCGTCCAGGTTGTTGGCGGTGCTGGTGAGGGTGGTGGTGCCTTGGCGAGCGGGCCGGGATTTTTTCAGGAGGGAGAGTGGATTCATGGGGTGGGCTCGGTCGGGTGGGGATGCGGGGGTAGGCATGTGATTAGTAGGGTTATCGGCAGGTTGGGTGGCGGCTGGAGGGGGAGGGTGGGGGATGCGACGGATGGACGCGGGTGTTCTTAGGTTGGTGTTTATAGAGGGGCTGCTTTTGGCCAAAAGCAGCCATTCGATGTGACTATATTCTGCATGACGCCTCAATCGCTGCTGCGCGCACGCGAGCGCCATCCCACACAGGGTAAGGGAACCCTTTCACCTTTTTGTCCTCGGCGAGGATGGCCAGACTATATTACCCAACTGCTGCCGCATCGGTGGGCGCCTGTTTAATCTGGCAACGTATGTTCGGCGAATGTGCCTTGATTTTCGCCTAGATTACCGCTGGCAACCGAATGCTGATCATGTGCCCACTACAACGTCTTGATAGCCCCCAAAGGCTTCAAAAAATAAACCACTCGCTCGGTCTCTGTGAAGCCCAAGGCCTCATGCATGGCGTGGCTTCCTTGGTTATTCAGTAGCGCATCCGAAGCCAGTTCGGTGCAGCCCATTTTTTCGGCCCACTGTTGGATTTCCGCCACGAGTTGCCGCGCTATGCCTTGGCTCCGACTAGCGGGTCGGACATACAGGCCTTCGAGAAAGGCCACGGGCGATGAGCTGGTACCGTTGACATAGTCCACCCGGATCGACGCCTCGGCAAAACCTAGAGCATTGCCATGTTCATTAACGAAGATAAGTACCACATAGCGCTCTGGTGCGTTCAGTATTATCCGTTTGTCATTCTCATTGTTCGAGGAGGAATCAGGCCACAGAGCAACACGGAGGGGCAGCCAACCATCATGGTCGAGCATAGTGCAGCGTTTTATCATTGAAGAAATACTCGAAGGAATAACTGACCAAGATCATAGGTCATCCTCGGTCAGTCTTGGAAGACCAGTTCACGCTTTCAAGGATAGTGTTACGGGTGAGTAGAGCCGCATCCATTTTGCGGGTGAAAATTTAACGTTAATACTGTGGCATAGCGGTCGCATAGAAACTCCGCTTGAAAGGCCAGGAATGACGGGCCAGTAAGGTGAATTGAATCGCCCCGGATTCTCTAGACACCTTGCAAGCTCATTGCGTAACGCTTTTCAAACTCTACCGGTGACAGATGATTGTTGAAACCATGGCGGCGTTTTACGTTGTAGAACATCTCGATGTAATCAAACACATCACTCCGAGCATCTTCCCGCGTGGTGTAGATTTTTCGCTTGATCCGTTCCCGTTTCAGAAGCTGGAAAAAGCTCTCGGCCACGGCGTTGTCATGACAGTTGCCTCGGCGACTCATGCTGGCAACCAAATTGTTTGCCTTCAAAAAGCTGCGCCAATCGGAGCTGCTGTACTGGCTGCCTTGGTCGGAATGAACCATCACCTCTTGCTTCGGTTTACGCCTCCAAACCGCCATCAACAACGCATCAATAGCCAAATCACTGGTCATCTGCGACTTCATTGACCAGCCAACGACCTGCCGAGAAAACAGATCCAGTACCACCGCCAAATATAACCAGCCTTCATACGTACGAATGTACGTGATGTCGGTTACCTCAGCGACAGGCAGCTTCTTTTCGGTCACTTGATTGACTGCTTGGATTTTGAATTCTTCGGGATAACGCGGGTTGCTCATGGCACCTCCTGATTGGCCTCATTTTAAGGCATGGAGGTGTCTACGAACCCCGGGGCGATTCAGCTTTCGGCCAGAAGCAGTCATCCCGTGATCACTCTACAACCTCTACGCGCAGTATCAGCCAAAAGAGCATCAACGCAGTGAGGAACAATACGGTGTGAGCGGTTTATAAAATGCTCTATTGCACAAGCGCGCGGATGGGGATGGATAAGCTGGCATATTTGAGGGTGTGCTGCTGAAAGCCGACGCGATTTTTGCAGAGAAACTCCCTGAAGAGCGGTTTAGATGCCTATTGAGCTGACCGTCGGGTCGTTGTTCGCCGCAATCCGACTTCTGGGCACTTTGCGTGAGACCAGCGTGATGGTTCAGCCTCCAGATGATTCTGCATCGCACAAAAGCTCCAGCAAGTCATTCGCCAGGGCCGCCGCTTCTTGTCGATAGTCGGTATTCCAGCGGCTCGACCAGTTAATAGGCTTTCCCTCATCCTCCCAATGCGCCAACGCAAGCCCGTTGAGTATTTCAAGCTCGAACCAAATACGCTGCCAGGCGACGGCGTCCTGGACTGACGCTGTGTCTTTCCACTGGAATTCTGTTTGCGCGACAAATGCCGCCCATGCGAACACATCTTCTGAGGCTCGCTCGCCGAGCGTTCGGAAGTATTTCGCGCTAGCCAATTAACGATTCCTTGTAGTCGTGCACCTGTCTAGTAAATGTCCATCCCCGGATACAGAGCTTCAGGTGGATGATAATCGGGGTCCTCAAACCTACTGTTCTGGTAATAGGTTTGGGCCGTCGGTCCATCACCGTTGTAGGTCACCTGCGGATTCGGCGTGAGATGCCAACCGTTTCCTTCTGTGTCGCGCTCAATCAGCGATGCGTACACCCTACAGCTGCCTGATGAGCCGGATGTCAGCCTGAACTGGTAATAGAGTCCGGCTTGGGGAGTAAACTTCGTCGAGATGTGGCAGGAGCGAGTGCGTGACCCCTCCCAGAAAAGATCCACCTGCGTTTCGATACCGGGTCGGATCCGCGTTTCGTAATAGTCCCATGTGAGGTCTTGCCCTGCCTTGGGCATGCCCACGTCTTGTGTATGGGTGAACGGCAGGAGGCCGGTGCGAACAGCGCCGCCCGAACGTTTACCGTTTTCGTATTGGTAAACTTCGGCATGTTGCGTGTAGTCGACGATACGTACCCAGGCAGGATTGGGCTCGTTTTCGGGCGCGGTGAAGTAGTTGGTGTGGGGCAAATACTGGCAACCTGCGAACAACGGCAGCGTCAGGAAACAGAGGGTACGGCGAATAGACATAAAACAGTCCTTTACGGGATTGTTGTACAGACCACAGAACTGCAGGTGAATTTCAAGGCTGGCTCCACTCTGAAGCAAAGTCAGCCGCCATCTGTGTGTTTCGGTGGGGGCGATGGCAAGGTGTCGGCCTCAAAAGAGGTGATTAACAGCATCAGGGCCACCAGTGCACAGGCGAGCCCGGAAACCATCATTGCCACATGAAACCCGTGCTCCATCGCGGGAACAAAAAGTGTAGAAACAATCAGCGAGTCACTTGATGCCACACCATGAGCAATCACATACCGCGCAATCTCAGGCGCTTTGGCTACCCCTTGATCACGCAGCGCGGCAGCTAGCACTCGTGACGCCTCGCTGCTCATGAGCGTGCCCAAAAAGGCGACGCCGATTGTCATGCCCATCTGACGCAACGCGTTCATCGTGGTAGAGGCCACCCCCATACGATCAATCGGTGCGGCGGTCATAACCGCCATGCTGGTGGCAGGTACTGCGAGACCGGCTCCGAGCCCCAGAAGCCCGAACAGGGTGCCCACAATCCAATAAGGGGTATGTGCTGTGAAGGTCACCATGGTAGACATCGCCAGCGCCGTCACGCCATAACCGGCCACCAGAAGTCTTCGCGATGTCATCACTGCGCTCAAGCGCCCGTACAAAATCGACACGCAGCCGGTGACCAGAAACTGCGGCATCATTCGCCAACCCGTTTCAACCACTGACAAGCCTTGAATCGTCTGTAAATAGATCGAGAAGAAGAACAGGCAGCTGTAGTACGAAAAACCCAGGGTAAAAGAGGCCAGGTTGACCACGGCAAACGAACGCCTGCGAAACAGCGAAAGTGGCAATAACGGTCGATCTACACACCGCTCTACAAACATAAACAAAATAAACACCACCAGGGCAACTGCCAGCGCCGCTATGGGTATCAAAGAGTTCAAGCCCGGCTGGCCGATACTGATGAGCCCATAAGTCAGGCTGGCAAGACACACGACGCTGAGCACTTGCCCTGCCGGATCCAGCGCTGTGCGCGCTTGCTGTTTGTGCTCCCTGATCCCCCAGATGCCCAGGCCTATGGCAATCATCCCAAGAGGCAGGTTGATAACAAAAATACTCTGCCAACCTATGCCATGGAGCAACAAGCCACCCAGCAATGGCCCCAGGATAAGCGCCAATGCGCTGAACGCCGACCAGCCACCAATGACGTGAGCACGCTCTTCAGCGTCTGGAAATGCATGGCTGAGAATTGGCAGGGCACCCGGGATCAGAAGCGCACCGGCGACTCCCTGCACCGCCCTCCCGAACAGCAGTAAATCCAGGTTGGATGCCATAGCGCAAACTGCTGAGCCGACAGTAAACACCCCTACACCTGCCAGCCAGGCCCGCTTATGCCCATAACGATCGGCGATTGGCCCCGAAGACAGCATGAAGGCTGACAAACAGATCGTGTATGCATTGACGACCCATTGAAGACCGGAAATATCCGTTTGCAACGCGTCTTGCAGTGTCGGTAGTGCCACGTTCACGACGCTGATATCCAGCGTAGCGAGAAACGTGCCGAGGTAGGCTGCACATAGCGCCGCTATGCGGGGAAAGCGGCGGGTGACCGGGTTATCTGAGGCGGAGCGATCAATGTTCATGCCTCATGATATTTGCCGACTGACCGTCGGTCAATGGATCATTCCAACTTTTTCCCACCTCGATTGGTTCCCTCCTTTACACTGATTTCCTTTGACGAATTGTTTGAAACGAGACGATGAAAACCAAAGCCCCCGTAAAAGCTCCGGCGACAGAACGTGCTCCCAAGCCCCGGACCAAACCCGCCGAAGTACGTCTGGATGAACTGATGGCGGCAGCCGAGAAGCTTTTTCTAGCTCAGGGGGTCGAGGCCACCACGATCAACGAGATCGTTGAGTCAGCTCAAGTGGCCAAGGGCACGTTTTATCACTACTTTTCTTCCAAGAACGAAATGCTTGACGCTCTGGCCGTGCGCTATACCGAGCGCTTCATGCTCAGCCTGGACAATGCAATGGCGCGCTGCGCTGCCGATGACTGGGAAGAGCGTCTTCGCGCCTGGATTCACGCCAACATCGAAACCTACGTCAAGACATATCGTATCCACGATATCGTCTACGTGAACCACCACCATCATGATCGTGCCAACGGCTCGAAGAACGCTATTCTCGAGCAATTGCTTGCGATTATTGAAGGGGGCAAGCTGGCCGGCAATTGGGCGCCAGAACATCCGAACGTTGTGGCATTGCTCATTTATGCGGGCGTCCATGGCGCGACTGATAACATCATCGCCGCTAATACCGAGGACTTCGCCCCGTTTGCCCATGCCGTTGCTGATGCTTGCCTGCTGATGTTACCCAACGGCGTCAAACAAGCCTGATCGGAGGCGGTGCTTCGGCCAGAAGCAGACGCTCGCCAGTATATTTTGGTGCCTTATCGTTCTACTTGGCGTTGCCTCAGGATATCGGTGGCTGAAGGGAGCTACCATGTGCCTCGTAACCGACCGGGGCACATGAAATGCTCAGGCTTGCCTGGCTGGAAAGGCGCTGACCTGGCGCTATGCATACGTCCCCCCGACATCTCACGCCTGTAGGCGCGAGCTTGCTCGCGAAAACCCATCAGCCCTCCAACTCGCCAGCCCGATAAATCGCAGTGTGATTGTGAGCCACCCACGCCCTCGACGGTTTGGTTTGTTAGGATCTTTACAGGTAGGTCGACTGACTTAAGTGGACGGTTACGCTGACATTTTCGCATGATCGGAAAAGCGTACGACAACGGTATACCAAGGAAGCTGCTTATGCGCAGACGTCACCTAGGAGCCATCCGCCACATCCAAATCAGTGATCCATTGCCATTGCCGCCTGTGCCGCAAAAAACACGACTGCATCGCTTCTTGCGGCAGGGCGAGTTTGCCGAAATCAGGCCTTGTGTCACTCATGCGAAATTGGCCCTCACTTGACCACTCGTTTGCATCGCATTTGACCAGCCATTTTCAACGGAGTGACCAGCACGAGTCGTGGTCATTGACGGCCACGAATTGCCATCAGCCCTAGATTACAACCGCATTGCCGATGGCCGCGATTGGACGCATACCACGACACGCGTTGCAGGGAATCATCCAGATCGCTCAATTTATCAGCTGTGACATCCTCGCCGGCCGAAAGCAGAAAGTGTAGTATCAGCGACCGATCAATCCGCTGATCTCTGATACCCAATATGCATGCAGCCAACAGAACATCGAACCGCTATGACGGTAAACACGTTGTAATTGTGCATGGTTATACTGCCTCGCCCAATGTGAACTGGTTTCCTTGGTTGGCGGAGGTGCTACGGGAGCAAGGCGCGCAAGTTAGCATTCCAGCTATGCCTGATTCGTTCAATCCTGATCCAATAAAATGGGCATTGGCGTTGCAGCAATCACTGCCAGCAGCTGACACAAACACGATCCTCATAGGGCATAGTCTTGGATGCATCGCTGCTCTACGGCACTTGTTGTCCTTACCCGCACACACCCTAACTGGCGGAGTCTTGCTGGTCTCCGGCTTCGATAGAACGGTGTCTACGTTGCCAGAGCTACACGCCTTCACAGATGCACCGCTGGACCACGCGGAAGTTTGCCGTCGTACACAGAAAATCATCTCGCTGTTTTCCGACAACGATTCAATTGTTGAGCCGGCAGCATCTATCGAACTGTCCCGCAACCTCAAAGCCGAGCAAGAAGTCGTTAGTGGTGGGGGACATTTTCTCGACCGCGAGGGATTTGTACAGTTTCCAGAAATATGTACGGTTATTGCGAGGCTTCTTGGGCACGAGACACAGATTTAGCCGCTGGCGTATCCACGGGACACGCACTCGTTACTGCTATGTCTCGGCGAAGTTCACGCTCCAAGCCGGACGCTATTACCAATTCATGCTGACATCCGGTTCGGGCGGGACATGTACGTTGTATCCGTCGCTGATCGAACGCGACAAAGATGGGACCGGATGGCATCTGACTCCCAATTCTGAGGTGACGTACGAAGGCGAGGGGCCTACTGCCAAAATGCATTACAACAATAGTCGTTTTGAAGATCCCGATTACCACCCACCTGCGGATCTTTATCCTGGCATCGATGTTAACTGAAGGGCGTGTGATTCACGCCTAGCCGATGGCTGCCACTTACGGATCAATGTCAGGGGATATTTTATGGGTGCCAGGACGTACTGGCTCAGCGAGAGCGAACAAGCGTCGGAGAATCTCTTTGCATGGTCGGCTTTTGTCGCGCAAACCATCGCGCAAATTCTGCACTGAACCATCCACGAAAGGTTCGAACGAATCCAAGCCCAAGCCGTTCTGGTCTCGGCGTGTAAAAGACGCAATGGCAGTTTCGGATCGGACGCTGCCTAGGGCATTAGGCAACCTTGACAGCTTTAAGTGCAACGTCGAGCTGCGATCTGGCATTCGACTCATAGCGGCAGGCGAGCAGTCAAATTACCGAACTCTACAATGTCCGAAACGGATTCCTTCTGAGGCCTTGAGGGCTGCAACGTCTTGCGAGCGATCATCGGAAGGGGCTCCTCTTGATCAGTTGCGGTTCTCACTCGTCTTTTAACGCCGAGTCAGGAACAGGCCCGGTAGCTGCTCTAGCTACCATGTAATCCGATCAATTTCCTCTTGGTTCATCGCACGCCAATCAGTCTGGTGGATACCGTAATCAGCTTGAGCGTACTCAAGTGCCTCCTCCAGCGAAAGCATCAGATGGTCCCCTTCAATCTGCTGGCTGGTGTAATCAATGAAGCGAATCTCCATATAAACCGGTGGTTCGTCCTCACCCTCAACCTCGAGACCAAACAGCACGATAGCCGTAACACTGGGGCGATACTCACAAATGCACCGCACCTTGGCAAAGAGGTACAAGGGGGGCTTTTTCATATAGGGACTCCTTCACTGCTCAAGTGGTGCATGGGGTACAAGCGACAGCACAGGGTCGGTTGCAGCCTATCTCTACCGGCAGCTGACGACCCACAGGTGTCAGCAACCAGAGTCAGAGCGGAGGCCGGGGCTCGCGTCGTATAGCCATCGCGTTCCTGGCTACCACACCAAGATGGGAAATATATCGTGCCGCGTACTCACGACATAAGACTCCAATCCATTTTTCTCAGGATGGATTTGCAAGATCATTTGCGTACTGAAGGTGATGGTGAAAACCCCAAAACTATCAATTGAAAAAGCTTCTACATCGTGGTTTAGAAAGTCGAAAAGTAAAGGGCTTGTGGCAGCATCTTCACCATGCCCCCACTTGCATACCCTATTGATATCACAAGCGAATGGGCACTGAATTAACACGCTAGCCATATCGCCAAAAAGCAGGATCTGCGAACCGATCCCGACAGTTACACCTGTTAGCGCGGAAGGAATCATTTCGGCCAAATCTGAATCATTTATCATCGTGCCGTGCTCTTTTCATACAGGTGGTTGTTGAAGAAGCATAGGCCTGAATCGGCTCTCATTTAGTAGGCAGATCATATAACCATTTGTTAGCGCGGCCACCCAGGCTGACCGTCCGACGTTAGCGGAAGCGGCTTGGGTGACGTCAGCTTTTGGCCGTTTTCTGCCTGTCGCAAGAGGCAAAAAACGACCCAAAGTTGACTGTCGATAAGAGGCTGAATCAGCTCAAGCAAACAGCAATTTTTGAGCTATACATTCCTTGCAGGAATGCGTCACATAAAATTAATGAATTTTTATTATTGCTGTGTCTGACGTAGCTTGATTTCAGGACATGGAGAACCGCATTGAAATCATCCCCTTTCGACTCAGCTGAAAAATTTGATACCTCACGAGCTAATGAGTACGGACGACAGAGCCGTATTGCCCTAGCTGGATATGACGCCTGCCAAGACTTGGCTGCGTGCATGCTGGCGGCAAGCCTGGGCAATGCAAGTTCGGCAAAAATACTGGTCGTTGGCGCTGGCGGTACGGCGCAGGAGATTATTGCGATGGCCAAGCTTGAACCGAGTTGGCGCTTCACGGCCGTTGACCCATCCGAACCGATGCTGGAGGCAGCGAAGCAGCAGTTAGAGGCAAACAACTTGCTTGAAAGAACGGCCATGCATCTTGGGCAAGTTGAAGACCTGGCAGCAGACGAGTCATACGACGCAGCGACCTTGATCGGTGTACTCCATCATCTCGATGGAGATGACGCCAAGCGACAAATTTTACGATCCATTCGGGCTCATCTAAAACCGGGTGCGCCGCTGATTGTCGCGGGGAATCAATACGCTTACGCCAGCCAGCCGTTACTGCTTGCGGCCTGGGGGCAGCGGTGGCGGCAGCATGGGGCCAGCGCGGATGAAGTGAAGGTCAAGCTTGGGAAAATCCTTCAAGGCGCTGATCCTCCACATTCCGAGGCGGCGGTTCAGAAACTATTGCATGACGCCGGATTTGGAGACGCTACCCGTTTCTTCAGCAGCCTTTTCTGGGGGGCGTGGTTGACTTGCAAAGTGGTCTGAACATGGCCGCGAATGATTGCTTCTGGCCGGAAGCAGTCGATCACGAACTCGGGTGAAGACGGGTTAGGATATGGGTCTATTTATTCCGAAAGAAAATCGCCGAGTCTTTGCAAAGTGAGTCACAACGACTCAGCGATCTATCGAGTTGGTGGAAGGTTAGGTGCCCGCTCCAGCAGCCCCCTCCCGCTCCATCAACTTATCCACCAACAAAACCCCCAACTCACTCAGTTGGTGAATCGCCAACGCCACATCCCGCTGCTTCCCCGTCAGCTCATCCGACAGGTCCAGCAACAACGCAGTCACCGAAGAAAAAGTCTCATAGCTATTGGCAATCAGCACTTCACTGCTGACATCGTCCGCAACGCTGAACAGCGTATTCGAAGGTGGAGGAGGCGGCCCTGGCGGTTCGGCGCTCGCGTTGAGGTAGTGATCAATCGCACGATGCGCCGCCTGATTCAGTTTCAGGTCGGGGCCGTTCGGAGGATTAGGCGTTATTTTGGACATGGTGTAATTCCTGAATGAGGCTGACACCCTTTCGCTACTACACAAGAAGGGTGGCAGCTGTACGCAGGTTAGTAGACCGGGGAATTACACAAAGCCGGCGCACCCGAAGGCGCCCTACGCACAGCCACCATCAGGTACAGACAGGAACGTCTGATAGATGAAGCTCATGCACTAAGTGTAATTGACCCTCGGGCTACTAAACCCGATCACTGAGTTGTCAGCGACCGGGCCACCTTAGAGACGCCCACTCAAGCGCACAAGCCGGCGGATTCTGACGCAACTGTAGGCAACGGAGCAAGGTGCTGCAGCTTGCTGTAGGACATGTCCAAAAGGTAGGCGCGAGCTGATGCGTGAAGAATCCTGGAGCGCCGCGTGAAACCGGAGTCGCGGCGTTATCGTTGACGTTTTTCGCGAGCGAGCTCGCTCCTACATAGGGTTGCGTTGATCACTGGAGGTTCTTGTCCAGGAACGCCCGTATAACCGGAATGATCTCCTTCCCATGGGTTTCCAGCGCAAAGTGCCCGGTGTCATAAAAACGAATATCCGCCTTGGGAATATCGCGCTTCCACGCCTCGGCGCCGGCCGGCAGGAAGAATGGGTCGTTCTTTCCCCATACCGCGAGCAGCGGTGGCTGGTACTGGCGGAAGTACGACTGGAAGGCCGGGTACATCGCTACGTTGGAGGCGTAGTCCAGCACCAGGTCGAGCTGGATGTCGGCATTGCCTGGACGGGATATTTGCAGCCCTTCCAGCGTGTAGCCATCGGGTGACACCGAGCTTTTGTCGGCCACGCCTTCCAGGTACTGCCACTTGATCGAGGCGGGGGTGGGGAAGTCGCGCAGGGCTTCACGGTTTTGTTGGGTCGGGGCGTGCCAGTAGCGTTGGATAGGGGCCCAGCCGGCGCCCAGGCCTTCTTCGTAGGCGTTGCCGTTTTGGGAAATGATCGCGGTCACTCGCTCCGGATGGGCGACGGCCATGCGCCAGCCTACGGGGGCGCCGTAGTCGTGGACCATCAGTGCGTATTTATCGAGTTTGAGCTGTTCGGTGAACTGGCCGATGGTCTTCGCCAGTTGGCTGAAGGTGTAGGCGTATTCGCCGCGCGGCGGGGCTTCGGTGAAGCCAAATGCCGGCAGGTCCGGCGCGATGACGTGGTAGCGGTCGGCAAGCTCGGGCATGAGTTCGCGGAACATAAAGGATGAGGCGGCGAAGCCGTGCAGCAGCAACACGGTCGGCGCGCTGGGGTCGCCCGCCTCGCGGTAGAACACCTTTACGTCGCCGACCTGCTCGTAGCGGTAATGCACTGTGTTGTCTGCATGGGCCGCGCCGCTGATCAGCAAGGCGGCGGTGAGTCCGGCAGCGGCCGTGGCGTTGGACGTGGTCATGATGTGGCTTCCTGTGTAACCGTTAAAGTTGGTGTTTGAAGGTTATGCCTGGGTTTGGTAACCTGTCAAACATATTTTATTGGTTACTGGCCGCCCATGAATCCGAACAGCACTGCCGCAGGCGCACTTTTTCTAGCCGACAACCTGGCCCTTGATTTCATCAACTCCGAGTACGGGGTGGGGGATCAGCGCCATGACTGCTTCACCGATGATCACAGCGTGATGAGCTGGCTGACCCAGGCGGGCCTGTTGCCCGAGCAGCTTGACCCGAAGGCGCCGAGTGGGCTGCTGGCCCTCGCTCGTACGCTTCGTGCGAGTTCAAGGGCGGTGGTGAATGCGGCAATGACAGGCGTTCCCGTCGATCTCGCGGTGATCAATCAGGTGCTTGAAGCGGGTCGCCCGGTGAGCAGGCTGGAATGGGCGCAGGAGAACAAGGCATTTCGGCTTGCCACGCGTCCTCGGGACAGCAGCCCGGCCAGCCTGCTTGGGCCGGTGGCCGAGTCGCTGGTGGGCTTGGTCACGAACGATAAGTTTGAATTCGTCCGCCAGTGCGAGGCCCACGACTGCGTGCTGCTGTTCCATGACCTGAGCAAATCACACCGCCGCCGCTGGTGCAGCATGGCGACGTGCGGCAACCGGATGAAGGTGGCGGCGTTTCGTTCCAGGAATAAACCTTGAGTCGATAGGGGGGCAGTTTTTCTTTGATTGAACTTGGTATTGCCCAGCATTGCCCCATAACTATCCCTGTCTCTATTAACCGCAAGGACAGACCATGACCAACCCAACCGAAACCGCCATCCTCGCCGGCGGCTGCTTCTGGGGCATGCAGGACCTGTTGCGACGCTACCCCGGCGTGCTGCACACGCGCGTCGGCTATACCGGTGGCGATGTGCCGAATGCCACCTACCGCAACCATGGCAACCATGCTGAAGCGATTGAGATCGTGTTTGACCCGGCGGTGATTTCCTACCGGCAGATCCTTGAGTTCTTTTTCCAGATCCATGACCCGAGCACGCCGAATCGGCAGGGCAATGATCTGGGACCAAGCTATCGTTCGGCGATTTACTACCTGAGCGAGCAGCAACGGGAGATTGCCGAAGCTACCGCGGCTGACGTGGATGCCTCCAACCTGTGGCCGGGGCCTGTGGCCACGGAAATTGAGCCCGCCAGGGAGTTTTGGCAGGCGGAGCCGGAGCATCAGGATTATCTGGAGCGGATACCCAACGGCTATACCTGCCACTTCATCCGGCCGAACTGGAAGTTGCCCACGCGGGCGTGAGCGTGAGTAGCGGCGGGGGCAAAGGTCGCGACAGGGGAGGTCGGCCTGCCCTCCGTTTCCTCATTTCGTTTCTTTTGCCTTGAATCCACTGCCCGCCTTCTAGAGAATCCCCGCCTTTGGCTCGAAAGGATGCGTGCGATGAAGTTCGAAGGGACGTTCCAATACATGGGCAATCACGGGATCGTGTTCAACGTTTCGCAGATCACCCTTACCGATAGTGAACGCGGACGCCTGCGCGAGCTGCATTTTGGCGAGGCGAAAAGTGCCCACTACGAGGTCAACAGCAAGGTCGTCGAGGTGTACGACAAGATGTTGGCCAAGAGCCTGCCGTGCGTGATGATGATCGGCATCTCCAAGCCACTGACGCGGCAACAGGGCGACGCCCTCAATGCCCAGCGCACCAGGATCGCTAACCTGGCCGCCAGTGCCTTCGCTGGCGCCACTTCTGCTGTGGCTTCCCCTTACGTGGGTGTTCCTGTTGGCGCGGGTGTGCGCATGTATGCCAATGAAATCCTGCCCACCTATCATGCCGGCGACGTACTGGTCAGCATCGAAGCGCAGGTCAACGGCGGCATCGGCCCGCAACGCAGCGCCTCGACACTGATCATCAAGACCTGACGGGAGAAGCACATGTCTGACATTACCCAGTTGGTCCTGGCCCTGGTGCTGTTTTTTCTGCTCGATCGGTTTGTCAAACCGTACCTGCTTCGCACGTGGCTGGGAGGGCTGCTGGTGGCGGCGGGGGTGGTCGGCTGCGTGGCGGCGAGCCAGGTCCGTCCATGGGGGGCTGACCTGGGGTTGCTGTCGATCTTTGCGGTAGCGCTGGGGGTGGGGTTGTTCCTGAAGCGGCGGCGGTTCGAGCGAGTCGGTTGAAGGGGGCCAGCTCATTAGCCATTACAGCTCTGCTTGTTGATTTCGAACCGTCCAACCTCTTTTACGTTTTTGCTGCCGAATATGTAAATGAAGGTGCCACCCAATGAAATGATGGACTGGTCCCTTGGCATTTGCGCGGCGCAGACAGCCTTGGTGATGCTTGATTTCATCACGCCCAAGTCAACGTCCTCGGGATGGGTATCGTAATCGACCAACGTGTAATAGAACTTGAGGGCGTGACTGTTGGCCGCTTCCGCGCGAACGAAGGTTAGATGCTCGTCGATCTTTCGATTCCCGGGCGTCGTTCGTGCGGTCACGATGATGAGGTCGCTGAGGAAGGTGGTTTTACTGGGCTGGGGTGTTTCCTGGAAGGCCTGTATGACTAAAACCCCGACCAGGCTCAAAAACAGTAGCCCCCATGCCGAATACACAAACGCCTTTTTGGTTTTTGCTGTTGCCATGTCCTGGTTTCCTTGCGTTTGAGGCCCGCAGTGGCGGCGCGACGGCCTCACAGAGTCAGTGGTGCGGGGCATGAACCTGCGAAATTGATCAGACGTGCGCCGTTGGTGGCGTGAGGTCGGTTTCTTGCGCTTCGGGCGCGTCAGCAAGTTGCGTGGCCGACAGCGCTTTCAGCTTGAAATAGGGGCCTGTGAAGCGTGTGCCTCCATCCAGTGTGGTGAGCGTGATCCGCTCTGAATCGCACCGATGGAATGGGGTGAACATACGTTTCTTGGGGCAGTAAACGCCTTCCTGCGTCTCGGAATACTTCAAGGCAAGCATCGCGTTTTGCAGCGCCGCAGGGCTGACAGGGCTGGCCATGCACCACTCGGAAAGGGCGGCATCGTGGTACATCCTGTAGGTCGCCCCTATGCATGCACCCAGGGTGCCTCCATAGAGGACGTTGCTCTTGAATGTGTCGGTTAGGCCGACGCTTTGTGCAACGAACAGCATAAGGGCCGTCGTTACCAAACAGAGGAGGGTGCTTTCCAGCAGTGCCAATGCCTTGTAAGGGTCTACGGCCAGCTGGTCTTTGAGCTTAAGTCGTGTGACGGCCGTGTCGGCGTGTTGTGACGCGTGGGTGTCAAGCGGTTTCAAGCGGTACCCCTCCTGGGTTGAGTTTTCCTGATCGAGAACGGCTCGCATTTTACGCAAAGTGAAGCGGCTGTGCAGGACGTTTTCTTTGGGCTTCATCTCTATCATTTGCCGCCTCAGTTTGCCGCCGATGGCGGAGTGTCAGCCACCGTGATAGCGGGCGAATGCGCAGGTGCTGAGGTGTGGTGAAGGTTAGACACAGGCGCTAATAGTATCGATCGGCTGCTCATGCGAGCGCTGGACTAGGATTTTTCTTCCGGAGTATTCCGGACTCAAAATTCACTGGCATCGACAAGGAGTAGCCAGTAGGCTACAAAAAATTCTGTGACCAATCTGATCGGCAGGACGCCGGAGTTCGATACATGGCTCGACGGCATGAGCGATATTTATGGAAAAACCGCTGTTCTCACACGGTTAGACCGAGCCGAGGAAAACAATTTCGGCGATTGTGCGCCCGTAGGCGATGGGGTGAGTGAAATGCGTGTGTTTGTCGGGCCCGGCTACAGAATTTACTTTGTGCGTACGGGCATCACTGCTTACCTGATGCTCTGGGGCAGTGATAAAACCGACCAGAACAGAGGAATCAAACGGGCAAAAGAGATCCTTGATGCCCTGAGAGGTAGATGAAATGAGCGAATCGAAATTCAAACCAGAGGACATGCCGATCCTCGATCTTGATACCTCCGGTACCAGCGTCTATGAAGCGTCGCGCTTCCTCGATAGCCCGGAAACCATCAGCGCTTATCTGGCGCAGAGCATGAAATCTCAAGACCCGCAGGTGCTCATGAAAGCGCTTGCCGAGGTCGCCAAGGCCCAGGGCGTGAACAAGGTAGCGGAGTCTGCGGGGGTTAATCGCGAGAGCCTGTATAAGACGCTGAAAGGCGGTTCTAAAACGCGCTATGAGACGATTCAGAAGTTGATGCTGGCGTTAGGCGTGGAACTGACTGTGCAGCCGATTGCGGCGGTGGCAGTCAAGAAAACTGCAAGAGCAAAGCGGGCTTTGGCCGGTAAACCCTGACGCGCGGTTAGCGAGCGGCCACAACCCTTGTAAAACACCGAGGACCCATGTGGGAGGGGGCTTGCCCCGATGGCGGAGTGTCAGTCGATACATGGCTGGCTGACACACCGCAATCGGGAGCAAGCCCCCTCCCACATTGGATTGATGGTGTTCTGGAGACCGAGCCGCCCCCAGAACCCAGCGCTTCAGCGCACCAGGCAAGGCTGCTTGTTGTTATAACGCCACCCCGGAATCAGGAACTGCATCGCCACGCTGTCATCCCGTGCGCCGAGGCCCATGCCTTTGTACAGTTCGTGGGCCTTGGCCACGGCGTCCATGTCGATGTCCACGCCCAGGCCGGGCTTGGCCGGCACTTTCACATAGCCGCCTTCGATTTTCAGCGGTTCGCGGGTCAGGCGTTGGCCGTCCTGCCAGATCCAGTGGGTGTCGATGGCGGTGATGTCGCCCGGGGCGGCGGCGGCCACTTGGGTGAACATGGCCAGGGAAATATCGAAGTGGTTGTTGGAGTGCGAGCCCCAGGTCAGCCCCCACTCATGGCACATCTGCGCCACGCGCACCGAGCCTTGCAGGGTCCAGAAGTGCGGGTCGGCCAGGGGGATGTCCACCGATTGCAGCTGGATCGCGTGGCCCATTTCGCGCCAGTCGGTGGCGATCATGTTGGTGGCGGTTTTCAGGCCCGTGGCGCGGCGGAATTCGGCCATGACTTCGCGCCCCGAGTAACCGTTTTCGGCGCCGCATGGGTCTTCGGCGTAGGCGAGCACGTGGTGCTGGTCGCGGCACAGGCGGATGGCTTCTTTCAATGACCAGGCCCCGTTCGGGTCGAGGGTGATGCGCGCATCGGGGAAGCGTTCAGCCAGGGCGGTGACGGCTTCGATCTCTGCGTCGCCGCTCAATACGCCGCCCTTGAGCTTGAAGTCGTTGAAGCCGTATTTGGCCTTGGCGGCTTCGGCCAGGCGCACCACGGCCTCGCTGGTCAGGGCGGTTTCATGGCGCAGCCGGAACCACGCGTCGTCGCTGTCGGCTTCGTTGCGGTAAGCCAGGTCGGTGGCGCTGCGGTCGCCGACATAGAACAGGTAGCCGAGCATTTTCACTGCATCACGCTGCTGGCCTTCGCCGAGCAGGGCGGCCACCGGCACTTCGAGGAACTGGCCCAGCAGGTCGAGCAGGGCGGCTTCCATGGCGGTGACGGCATGGATGGTGATGCGCAGGTCAAAGGTTTGCAGGCCACGGCCCGCCGAATCCCGTGAGGCAAAGGTGCTGCGCATCTGGTTGAGGACGCGCTGGTACTGGCCGATGGGTTGGCCGATCACCAGGCTGCGCGCGTCTTCCAGGGTTTCGCGGATGCGTTCGCCGCCGGGCACTTCACCCACGCCGGTGTTGCCGCTGCTGTCCTTGAGAATCACGATATTGCGTGTGAAGTAAGGGCCGTGGGCGCCGCTGAGGTTGAGCAGCATGCTGTCGTGACCGGCCACCGGGATGACCTGGAAGTGGGTGATGACGGGAGTATTCATGGCTAATTCCTAAAGAGGCTCAGAGAGATTTGCTGATGGCAGCGCCGGTGGGCACGGCGCCCGGCGAGGCCAATACGGCAGCGGGCGAGGTCTTGGCGAAGAACACCAGGATAGCGGCGAGCACCGAGGTGCCGGCCAAGCCGTAGAGGCCGCCCTGGATCGAGCCGGTGGTCTGCTCCAGAAAGCCGAAGGTGGTCGGTGCAACGAAGCCACCCAGGTTGCCGATGGAGTTGATCAAGGCAATCACGGCTGCGGCGATGCGCACGTCCAGGTAGCCCTGTGGGATGGGCCAGAACAGCGAAGACGCCGACTTGAACCCAATGGCCGCAAAGCAGATCGCCACGAACGCGAAGATCGGCCCGCCGGTGGTGGACATGAACATGCCTGCTGCGGCAATCAACAGCGCAGCCGCAACTCAGGCCTGCTGGAACTTGAATTTGCCCGACAGCGTCGCGAAGGCGTACATGGCGATGATCGAGATCAGCCATGGGATCGAGTTGAAGAAACCCACCTGCACATCGCTCAGGTCACCCATCTTCTTGATGATGCTGGGCAGCCAGAACGTCGCCGCGTAGATCGTCAGTTGAATGCAGAAGTACAGGGCGCAGAACAGCAGGATCTGACGGTCCCTGAGCAGCTTGCCGAGGGTCGGCTTGACGCTGGTCAGGGCTTCACGCTCGCGCTGTTCCTGGTCGATGGCGTTGACCAGCGCATCCTGTTCTTCGCGGGTCATCCATTTGGCGTCGTGGGGCTTGGAATCGAGCCAGAACCACACAAAGAAACCGATCACTACCGAGGCCAGGCCTTCGATGGCGAACATCCACTGCCAGCCGTGGAAGCCGAACCCTTCGATCTGCAGCAGCGCGCCTGACAGCGGGCCGGAGATCAATGAGGCCACCGCCGAGCCGCTGAGGAAAATCGCAATGGCCTTGCCGCGCTCAACCCCCGGCAGCCAGCGCGTGAAGTAGTAGATCACCCCGGGGAAGAACCCGGCTTCGGCCACGCCCAGCAGGAAGCGCAGGATGTAGAAGTGGGTTTCGTTCTGGATGAACGCCATCAGCGTGGCGACGATGCCCCAGGTGAACATGATGCGGGTCAGCCAGATGCGCGCGCCAACCTTTTGCAGCAGCATGTTGGAGGGCACTTCAAAGAGCGCGTAGCCGATGAAAAACAGCCCGGCACCGAAGCCATAGGCCGCGGCGCCGATGCCCAGGTCATGTTCCATGTGCGTGCGCACAAAGCCGATATTGACCCGGTCGATGTAGTTGAGGATGAACATGATCACGAACAGTGGGAGCACATGGCCCTTCACTTTGCTCACGGCGCGCGCGAGGACCGGATCACTTTCTGGTGCGGCAGATGCATGGCTTGAATTGTTCACAATTCAAAACTCCCCCTGATTGTTTTTATGCGGGTTTGCGTGTTTTGTTGATAGACATCATACAAGTGAGCTTCTTAGGTTCGCAATGCGGTGATGATGTTTTTGTGTTTGTAAGGGCCAGGTTTTAGTGATGATCTGGTTATTTTGCGGGTCTGTGTGGGTTTTTAAGAAGGTTGAGGAGGCTTCTGGAAAGGGTGGAGCTGGCGGCCATAAATATTAGTTGTCATACAAGTTTGGCGCTTTTTTCACTCGCGCCCTAACCTGTAGGAGCGAGCTTGCTCGCGAAAAACGTCAACGATAATGCGGGCATCCTGGATAAACGCGGCGCCCTCAGGTTTTTCGCGAGCAAGCTCGCTCCTACAGTGGGGTTACGCCGTGGGGCGGGATGTTAAGCTCGCTCCTGCCCAACCCCGTGGATTCGTAACTATGCCCATTGAAAGCGGACCTCCCATCCGTAGACGCTCCAACAACCTGGCCCAAGGCGTGCTCGACGCCCTGACCCAGCGCATCCTGCTTGGGCAGTTGAAGCCCGGTGAAAAACTGCCTTCCGAATCCACCATCGTGCTCGAGCATGGGGTGAGCCGGACCGTGGTGCGCGAGGCCCTGTCCAAGCTGCAAGCCTCGGGGCTGGTGGAGACGCGCCATGGCATCGGCACCTTTGTGCTGGCGCAACGGGCCCAGCAAGGCTTGCGCCTGCATGTGGACACCGTCGCCAGCGTGCGCAACATGCTCGAGCTGCGCCTGGGCCTGGAAGTGCAGGCGGTGGCGCTGGCCGCCGTGCGCAGGTCCGACACGCAGCTGGCCCACATGCGCGCCGCTCTCGACGACTATCAGGCCTCGCTGGCCAACAACGACAGCTGCGTGGAAGAGGACAAGCGTTTTCACCAGTTGATCGCCGAAGCCACCGGCAACACGTTCTTCACCGAGATCATGCAGCACCTGGGCAATGCGATGATTCCGCGTACCCAGGTGAAGGGTGACGAGCGCGGCGGGGCGGACTTTGCCAAGCTCGGGCAACTGGCGAACCTGGAGCATGAGGCGATCTTCAACGCGATCAAGCGCCAGGACCCGGATGCCGCAAGGGCGGCGATGGTGTTGCATCTGACCAACAGCCGGGATCGATTTTCCGGCGAATAAAAAGGAACACAGGTTGAACGAACACACCTTGTCCATGCGCCTGGAGCGCGTGGCCGCGCAGGTGCCGAGGGGCGCGCGGCTGGCCGATATCGGCTCGGACCACGCCTACCTGCCGGTGGCCTTGATGCGCCGTGGCGTGATTGAGGCGGCGGTGGCGGGCGAGGTGGCGAGCACGCCGTTCCACGCGGCGCAGCGCACCGTGCGCGACAATGGCCTGGAGCAGCACGTCACGGTGCGCCTGGCCGATGGGTTGGCGGCGATAGAGCCAGCGGACGCGATCACCGCGATCAGCGTGTGCGGCATGGGCGGCGAGACGATCCGCGACATCCTCGACAGCGGCAAGGCCCACCTCAGCGGCCGCGAACGTCTGATCCTGCAACCCAACGGCGGCGAACAGCCGTTGCGCTATTGGTTGATGAGCAATGGCTACCGCATCCTCAGTGAGGAGTTGCTGCACGAAAACCGCTTCTACTATGAAATCATCATGGCCGAGCGCGCCGAGCCCGTGGTGTACAGCGCTGAGGAGCTGTACTTCGGCCCCTTGCACCTGCAGGCCCGCAGCCCGGCGTTCCTCGCCAAGTGGCAGCGTGCGTTGCGCCTGAAAAAACGCACCCTGGCGGGCTTTGAGCAGGCTCGGCAGCGGGTGCCGCAGGCGAAGGCGCAAGCCATCGCCCAGCAGGTCCAGTGGATTACCCGACTGCTGGCGTAAATAGGCCGCCGGACTCCCTTCAAGTTCTCCCCATGGGCGGCCGATAGGCTGTGGTGATTGAGGGCGTTTCAGCGCGCGCCTCGGGCAGTCGTCTCTGCGGGTGACAATGCCTGTGTCGCGACTGAGTGCTTTTGCCCCATTTTCGCGCACGCCTCGGGCCGCTTTGGCGCGTCGCGTGCCCTGTTTCAGGGCTGTGCAGCAGCGGCCCGTATCTTGCTAGTGCCAACCTAATCAATGACATGGCATTTTGCCGTTAGTCATTTCAAGGCTTCGCCTGCCGTCTAACGCGTGGGTTGTTTTTGGGAGTGGACATGCACAGCCTTTTATCACCCGGTATCCGCCTGCTCGGACGTTTCGGCTTCGCGCGTAAGTTCCAGATCCTGTTCTTCCTGTTCATGCTGCCCCTGGCGGGCAGCCTGTGGATGATCGGCCAGGACTATCGCGACAAATTAAGCGTGATTTCCGCTGAGCAGTCCGGCCTTCGTCAACTGTTGGCCCTGGACGCGCTGGATGGCCAATTGACCGCCCAACGTAACCTGGCTGCGCGCTGGAAGGCGGCGGACATCCTGCATGCCCCGACGCCAGCGGCGAAGGCGGCGATGGATAAGGTGGATGCCAATTTCCCACTGATCCTGCAAAGCCTGCAGGCCCTCGGTGATGCCCTGAAAACCCAGAACGCCGGCGCTGACGTCCTGGCCCGCTTCGAGGCTTTGCAGGCCACGGTCAAGGGCATGGACTCGGCGTCCCTGCGCACCGTGGGTTGGTGGCCGGATGGCTACGACCGCTTCACCTCCGCGCTGACGGCGATGCAGGCCCTGCGCGAACAGATCACCCTCGACGCCGGCCTGATCCTCGATCCCTGGTTGGAAACCTACATGCTCATGCAGATGGGCACCCAGCAAACGCCCGACCTGATCGAGCGTATCGGGCGGATGGCCAGTGTGGGGCAGTCCTCGATTTCCTCGGGGCAGTTCACCTTGCAGAGCCGTTTGCAGATGCGCGACTTGCGCAGCCGCATCGGCGATGCGCGGGATCAACTGGTCAAGGCTGCGGCTTCGCTCAAGGCCAAGCAATACGCCGGGATGGAACCGTGGACAGCGCAATACGACACCAGCCTGCAGTTGTTGGATAACGAACTCAAAGTGCTCGACGACGGCGTGTTCGGCGGCAGCATCAAGCTGGATACAGCCGGTTTCGAGCGCAGTATCGACGCCATGCTCACCTCGCTTGGCGCGTTGCGTGTTCAGTCGCTGACGTCGATGGATGCGCGCCTGGACTACTACCACGAGCACGCGAACACGCAATTCATACCGATGGCGGCAACGTTCAGCCTGTTGGCGTTGGCGGCGCTGTACCTGTTCATGTGCCTGCAAGCGTCCATCCGTCGCAGCGCCAGCGGCATCACTACGCTGGCCGAGTCTCTGCGCGACGGCAACCTGTGCGTGGCCGTGACGGTAGAAGGGCGCGACGAACTCGCGGCGATCAGCACCGCGTTGAACGTCGCGGTGGTGCAATTGCGCACCAGCCTGCTCGGCGTCAATCACGAAACCCAGCAGCTTGGCTCGGCGGTGCTTACCCTGAATTCGCAATCGGGCAGCACCCTCAGCGAAGTCGAAGACCAGCAGCACCAGATCAGCCAGATCGCCGCCGCCGCCACGCAGTTGGCCGCCACGTCCATGGGCGTCGCGCGCAGCTGCGAACAGGCCTCCGGCAGTGCCCAGCAAACCCGGCGCATCGCCGAAGACAGCAGCCGCGACAGCCAGCGCACCACCGCCAGCATCCAGCAGCTCAACCAGCGCCTGACCGACACCTCGGACGCCTTGCAGCAGGTCAGCCAGCAAGGCCAGCAGATTCAATCGGTGGTCGACACCATTCGCGGCATTGCCGAGCAGACCAACCTGCTGGCCCTTAATGCCGCCATTGAAGCCGCACGCGCAGGCGAGCAAGGCCGGGGCTTTGCGGTGGTCGCCGATGAAGTGCGCAGCCTGTCGCAACGCACCCAGGCCTCGACGGCGCAGATCGCCGGCACCGTCGACAGTCTGCGCGCCACCGTGAGCCAGGCGGTGACGCTGATGGGCGCCGCGTGCGAGCAGGCCTTGACCGATGCCGAGTCCGTCACCGGCCTGGGCACGCGCCTGGGCGAGATTGCCGGCGCGGTGCAGAACGTCACCGACACCCTGGCGCAAATCGCCACGGCAGTGGAGGAGCAGGCAGCGACGGCGGATGAAGTGAGCGGCAATATCCAGCAAGTCGACCAGGCCGCCGGGCGCCTGCTGGACGGCGCCCGCGCGGTAAACCGTGCGGCAGACACCTTGAGCAAGGGCAGCCAGGCGTTGAGTGATAACACCGCACGGTTTCGCCTGAGCTGAGGCCTGTACACCCTCAAGATCCAACCCTGTGGGGGCAAGCCCCCTCCCACAGGTTCAGGTCAGTTGGCCGAGGTATGCAGCACCTCAATCCACAGCGCCCCCTTGCCCGACGCCGCTTCCCCCACCCGCTTCAACGCACCGCTGGCGCTGACTGCATAGGTGCCGACCTTGTCGCTTTTTTCACCGGTCACCAGCAGCCAATGCCCGTTGGGGGAGAATGCGATATTGCGCGGCTGCTTCTCCTCGACCGGGTAGTTGTCGACAAAGCGCAGGCCGCCGGTGGCGGTATCCACCGCAAACGCCGACACCGAACTGCTGGTGCGCTCGCTCATCAGCAACAGCTTGCCGTCCGGCGACAGGCGCAGGTCGGCCGCCCAGATGCGCGGCGTCGGGTCGTCTTTCAGGTCATTGTTGCGCGCGTCACGCACTTCACCATGGGCCAGTTTCAAACGCTCGGGAATGCCATTGGCCACGCCAATCTGGGTCAGCGCGCCGGTGCCGTCATCGATGGCAAACGCGGTGACGGTGCCGCTCATTTCACCGACCACATACAGGTACTTGCCGTCGGCCGAAAACGCCAGGTGCCGAGGCCCGGTGTTGGCTGGCACGCTCACGTAGCCGCTGCCGATCGGGGTGAGTGCGCCGGTGGCGGCGTCGAAGCGGTATTGCAGCACATGGTCCGTGCCCAGGTTGCCGGCGTAGGCAAAGCGATTGCTTGGGTCGGTGCGCAGCGAGTGGGCATGCAGGCCGGTCTTGTAGGTGTGGATAGGTTCAGGCTTGTCGATGGGCTGGACGCTGAGGGTGTCGGCACCGTAGGACGCCGCGAGCAAATAGCGCCCGGCGCGGTCAGTGGCCAGGTACGCCATGCTTTCGGCCAGTGGCGCCTTGGACTGCGGCGTCAGGCGGCCGGTAGTCGGGTCGATGCTGAAGCCCTGGACCTGAAACGGCTTGACCCGTAACGCCGCGAACAAGGTCTTGCCGTCGGGGCTGAGGGCCATGGGGTTGACCTGATCGCCGGCCGTCACTTGCTCGACCAGGCTCAGGGCGCCGTTACTTTCGTCGAGGCGGTACTGGGAAATCAGCCCGTCACCGGGGCTGGAGATATACGCAAACGTGGCGGCGTGGGCGTGGGCACTGAGGCCGCAGACAACGGCGGCGGCCAGGAGCAAAGGTTTGTTCACGGGTGATCCTTTATTGTTATGGGTGTGATCAGTCATCGTATGACTGTAGGCGGGTCTCGGCAATGATTGTTTTATCGGTGGTCGGGGCGCTGTATCTCTGCCCGCGCCAAGTGCATGATGCGCGGCATGAATAACGACCCCGTAGCACTTTACTGGCGCTTCAAGGCCCCCGATCCCGGCATCGGCCCGCGCGAACAGGCGCCGATGCTCGCCGAGGAGCAGGCCTGGGCACGGGAGCATGCAGCCGGGCATCACTTCAGTTGGATCGAAGTGCTGCTGCCGCCGCTGTGCTTTGGTGTGTTCCTGCCCAGCCTGGTGTTCATGCTGGGCGTGTGGCTGTACGGGGCCGCGTTCGCGCCTGGCCTGGACGTGGACCGAGTTATCGGCAACACCTTTGCCTGGCAGGTGTTGGCGGCGGTGGTCTTTACGGCGGCCTGGGGGCTGCGCAACTACCTGCGTGATACCCGTGACCCCATCAAGCGCTACTGGCAGGCCATGCCGGACCAGGGGGTGGTCGAGCTGGAGCGCCACACGCTGGTGTCGGGCACCAGCCTGTGGGCCTCGGACTACGATCCCGACTGCAACGCCCTGATGCAATGGAAAAACGGCCAGCTCGAACGCACCCAGAGCAGCGGGGTGTCGCAGTGGATCGTCGCCAAGACCACGGCGGGCCACTGGCTGGTATTCAAGGACGAATACCCCGGCGACTTCACCTACAACCGCGTCGGGAGCATGCCGGCCCCGGACAAACAACTGCAACCCTGCCAGGACCTGGCCTTTACCTTTGCCCCCGGCACCAACCTGATGCTGGGCCGACGTTTCGACGGCGAACCGCTGCCCTTGCTGGACACCGGGTATTGGCTGGCGGCCGATGAGCTCAAGCGCCTTACTGCAATCGCCCATCACTGGGCGTTTTTCCCGCCGGACCGCTATGGCGTGGTCAATGCCCGGAA
This sequence comes from Pseudomonas sp. CFBP13509, assembly GCF_005233485.1. Classification (NCBI taxonomy): domain Bacteria; kingdom Pseudomonadati; phylum Pseudomonadota; class Gammaproteobacteria; order Pseudomonadales; family Pseudomonadaceae; genus Pseudomonas; species Pseudomonas sp. CFBP13509. Next base: position 590 of record NZ_QGAA01000015.1, on the reverse strand, counting down.
CGCGCCGTGGGTGCAGCAACTGTTGGACAAGGCGCAAGCCGATGGCGAGGTGGCCGGGGGAACGGGTTTTACGCACGCTTAGTAGTGAGCGGACTTCTTGTGGTGAGCGGGCTTCTGTGGGAGCGGGCTTGCCCCGCGCCGGGCCGCGAAGCGGCCCTCATCAAGAACACCGCGTTTTTCCAGGTGAACCCGGATGATAGATTTTGGGGCCGCTTCGCAGCCCAGCGCGGGGCAAGCCCGCTCACCACAAAAAAGCCAGGTCACTCCAGGCTGGATACATTCAGTCACCCGATGACGGGTTTTCTGCAATGGGATGATCTTTTGTGATGGGGCGCCCCCATCAAGAACACCGCGTTTTTCCAGGTGAATCCTGATAACAGCTTTTGGGGCCGCTTCGCAGCCCGGCGCGGGGCAAGCCCGCCCACCACAAAAAAGCCAGGTCACTCCAGGCTGGATACATTCAGTCACCCCGATGACGGGTTTTCTGCAATGGGATGATCTTTTGTGATGGGGCGCCCGCGTAGTGGTGAACGGACTTTTTGTGGTGAGCGGGCTTGCCCCGCGCCGGGCCGCGAAGCGGCCCCATCAAG
>NZ_QGAA01000014.1:0-164143 GCF_005233485.1 Pseudomonas sp. CFBP13509 | reverse complement strand
CGTTATCGTTGACGTTTTTCGCGAGCAAGCTCGCTCCTACAGGAGGCGATGTACGCTTAACTGACTGGCATTAGGGCTTGCCCCCTCCCACATTAGACTCAACACATATTCAAAAATAGAATATCAATTGAGTTTAATATTATTTTCAAGTCTTAAAACCCGGCTTTATCATCGCGCCGCAGGCGAAGACGCGCTACGCGCTTTAAGGCAGGATACGACTACCGCGTCACCTGCTTCGCTCAACATAAAAAACACAGGGGCTCTTCATGACTATTTCTGTATTGCGTCGCACGTTGCTGGTTGGCACTTTGGGTCTGGCTCTCGGCGCCGGTTGGCTGGGCCAGGCGGTTGCCGGCGAGCAACTGGGCAACATCAAAAAGGCCGGCGAGATCAAAATCGGCCTGGAAGGCACCTACCCGCCGTTCAGCTTCCAGGATGAGAAAGGCAAACTGGCGGGCTTCGAAGTCGAGCTGTCCGAAGCGCTGGCCAAAGAACTGGGTGTGAAGGTCAAGCTGCAGGCCACCAAATGGGACGGCATTCTGGCGGCATTGGAATCCAAGCGTCTGGATGCAGTGATCAACCAGGTGACCATCTCCGACGAGCGCAAGAAAAAATACGACTTCTCCGAGCCCTACACCGTTTCCGGGATTCAAGCGCTGGTCCTGAAAAAGAACGAAGACAAGCTCAACATCAAATCAGCCGCCGACCTGGCCGGTAAAAAGGTGGGTGTCGGCCTGGGCACCAACTACGAGGAGTGGGTAAAAGCCAATGTGCCTACCGCTGATATCCGTACCTACGAAGATGATCCTACCAAGTTCCAGGACCTGCGCATCGGCCGCATCGACGCCATCCTGATCGACCGCCTGGCGGCCCTGGAATATGCCAAGAAAGCCCCGGACACCGTCGCTGCCGGTGCTGCCTTCTCCCGTCAGGAAGCCGGTATTGCCCTACGCAAAGGCGAACCTGAACTGCTTGAGGCGGTGAACAAGGCCCTCGACAAATTGCGCGCTGACGGCACCTTGAAGAAGCTGTCGGATAAGTACTTCAACGCTGACGTTACTCAATAATGGAAGCAAAGCTCCAACTCGTCCTGGATTCCACGCCCTTCTTGCTGCAGGGCGTGTACTTCACCGTCATCCTGAGCCTGGGCGGAATGTTTTTCGGCTTTCTGCTGGGCTTCGGCCTGGCACTGATGCGCCTCTCGCGCATCAGGCTGGTGAGCTGGATCGCCCGCGTCTACGTGTCGTTCTTTCGCGGCACGCCGTTGCTGGTACAGCTGTTCGTGATGTATTACGGCCTGCCGCAAGTGGGCATCGAGCTGGACCCGATTCCCGCCGCCCTGATCGGCCTCTCGCTGAACATGGCCGCATATATCTGTGAAACCCTGCGTGCCGCCATCAGCTCCATCGAGCGCGGCCAGTGGGAAGCCGCTGCCAGTATCGGCATGACCCGTGTGCAGACCCTGCGCCGGGCGATCCTGCCGCAGGCGATGCGTACGGCACTGCCACCACTGGGCAACAGCTTTACCTCACTGGTGAAGGACACCTCGCTGGCCGCAACCATTCAAGTGCCGGAGCTGTTGCGCCAGGCACAACTGGTGTCTGCGCGGACCTTCGAAATGTTTGCCATGTACCTGTCGGCCGCCCTGATCTATTGGGTACTCATCAGTATCCTGGCGCATTTCCAAAACCGCCTGGAAGACCGGGTCAACCGGCATGACCTGGAGTCTTGAAGCATGATCGTGGTTGAAAAACTGACCAAACAATTCAACGGTCAGGTGGTACTCAACGGCATCGACCTGGAGGTCAAGGAAGGCGAAGTCGTCGCTATCATCGGCCCCAGCGGTTCCGGCAAGACCACCTTCCTGCGCTGCCTGAATTTCCTCGAAGAACCCACCAGCGGCCGGATCAAGGTGGGCGACATCCAGATCGACGGCAGCAAACCGCTCAACCAGCAACAAGGCCTGGTGCGGCGCCTGCGCCAGCACGTGGGTTTTGTGTTCCAGAACTTCAACCTGTTCCCCCACCGCACAGCGCTGGAAAACGTCATCGAAGGGCCGACCGTGGTCAAGAAGATGCCCCGTGAAGCCGCTGTTGCCCTTGGGCGCAAGCTGCTGGCCAGGGTTGGCCTGGCGGGCAAGGAAGACGCCTACCCACGGCGCCTGTCCGGCGGCCAGCAACAGCGCGTGGCGATTGCCCGCGCGCTGGCCATGGAGCCGGAGGTGATCCTGTTCGACGAACCCACATCGGCGCTGGACCCGGAGCTGGTGGGCGAAGTGCTGGCGACCATCCGCAGCCTCGCCGAAGAAAACCGCACCATGGTCATCGTCACCCACGAAATGAGCTTTGCCCGCGATGTGGCCAACCGGGTGATCTTCTTCGACAAGGGCGTGATCGTGGAGCAAGGCGAAGCCAAGGCGTTGTTCGCCAACCCCAAGGAAGAACGCACCCGGCAGTTCCTGAGCAAGTTCCTCGCCCACTGATGTGCCGAGGGAGCTTGCTCCCTCACCACACAATCTGCTCCTACAGGAAATCCTCGCCATCCACGCGTAAACCCGCCGTCTCCCTGATCCAAAAACCCCCCGCCCAGTCAGACCCTTCTGAATCTGCTCCAACCCGCCGTTTAGCCTTTTGCCGCCATTGACGCTCCTTGGCCAACCCTCTTATCTAGCGTCCAGAGGATTGGATCCTATCCCGGCTACTCACTGAATCGTTCCTTTCAGCCTACCTGCGCATCCGCGCCGCAGGGCTGGAACGATTGCTGCTGGCTGCATCAAGGAGATTACTTATGACGCGCACTGCAACCCCGGCCCTGCTCACAGCCCCCACCTTGCCCCAGGCTAACCGGCACGGCATCAACGCACTGGCGGCCAGTCAACTGCAGGTGGACATCGCGCCTTACCCCGGCATGGATGAGGGCGACTTGATCGAACTGTTCTGGAACAACTGCTTTGCCGCCTCACGCAGGGTGAGCGCGTGCAAGGTCGGCTCACCGACCCATCTGCGGGTGCCGGAAAGTTTTGTGCAGGACGGCCTGGCCCAGGTGCATTACCAGGTCATGCAAGTCGGTCGTGCACCTGCCCGCTCGGCCGTGAAAGGTGTGTGTGTAAAGACCCGATACCCCGGTGGCCAGCCCTCCCCCCTGTACAGCGACGAAAACCACAACCTCGCCCCCGTCGGTTTGCCCGAGACCATCCGTCGCTACGGCGTCAACGGTCGCCAGGTGCGACGGGGTATTCCGCTGACCATCGCGCCTTACCTGAACATGGCCACGGGCGATGCCATCACCCTGCGCTGGGGAGATGTACGCATGGACCTGCCACGGATCCAGGCCAAGGCCGTCGGGGTGGTCGTGCAGGTGTGGGTGCCTTCGACGGTGATTGTCGAGGCCGGTGATGACAGCCGCCTGGAGGTGACGTACTGCATTCTCGATCGTGTCGGCAACAATTCACGCTGGGCGCCCACGCGCACGTTACGCATTGCCGCCTGCGCGCCGAGCCAGCCGGCCGGGACCGCGCGGGTCTACCAACCACGGCCCCTCGGCTCGCCCTGTGAACCGGGGTGACAGACCTTCTATGCATATTCCCAAAAGTTAGTTTATTTAAATATTTAACACGCTTAGGGTATATGCACCGGACCACCGGACATCTCTGATTTTTCTGTTTTTATTTCATTGAATGCGAGGTCGGTATGGTCAGAATTACCCCGGTGCATAACGCCAGGGCATTACGTGCAGCCAAGGAGCGGCGCTGATGTCTAACTTGGCTCTAACACCCCCCCAGCGTGATCTGGACGTTGCTCCCCTGCTGTTGCCGGCCGCTGTGCTGCGCAACGATGCAGAGGCGCTGCAGGCTGCCCATGAGCTGGCCCAGGCCGCGCGCCTGCACGCCGCCCAGCGTGACCAGCAACGCAAGCTGCCGTGGGCGCAGATCGAACAATTCACCCGCAGTGGGCTGGGCAGTATTTCCATCCCCCGCGAATACGGCGGCCCACAGGTGTCGTACACCACCCTGGCGGAGGTGTTCGCGATCATCAGCGCGGCAGACCCGGCCCTCGGGCAGATCCCGCAGAACCATTTCGGCATCCTGCAGGTGTTGCAGGGCGCCGCCACCGAGCGCCAGAAAGAGCAACTGTTCCAGAGCGTCCTCGACGGCTGGCGCATCGGCAATGGCGGCCCGGAACGCGGCACCAGGAACACCTTGGAGCTCAAGGCGCGCATCACCGCCCAAGGCGACGGTTACGTGATCAGCGGCCAGAAGTTCTATTCAACCGGCGCACTGTTTGCCCATTGGGTGGCCGTGAAGGCGCTGAACGACGACGGCAGGCAGGTCATGGCGTTTGTACGCCGTGGCACCGCAGGGCTGCGCATCGTGGATGACTGGTCGGGCTTCGGCCAACGCACCACCGCCAGCGGCACCGTGCTGCTGGACCGCGTGCCCGTGGACGCCGAACTGGTCGTAGACAACTGGCGTATCGGCGAAAGCCCGACTATCCAGGGCGCCGTTTCCCAACTGATCCAGGCCGCCATCGACGCCGGCATCGCCCGTGGCGCGCTGGATGACACCATCGCCTTTGTGCGGGAGCGTTCGCGCCCGTGGATCGATGCCAAGGTCGAGCGCGCCAGCGATGACCTCTACGTGATCGCCGATATCGGCAAGCTGAAGATCGAACTGCACGCCGCCGAGGCGCTGTTGCGCAAGGCCGGGCAAGTGCTGGACCAGGTCAGCGCCGCGCCGATCACCGCACAGTCCGCCGCGCGAGCGTCAATTGCCGTGGCCGAAGCGAAGGTGCTCACCACTGAAGTGTCGTTGCTGGTCAGCGAAAAGCTCTTCGAACTGGCCGGCAGCCGCGCCACCCTCGCCGAATTCAACCTCGACCGTCACTGGCGCAACGCCCGGGTGCACACCCTGCACGACCCGGTGCGCTGGAAGTATCACGCCGTCGGCGCCTATCGCTTGAACGGCACGTTGCCGGCTCGCCATTCCTGGATTTAACCGACCAGACCTCTGGAGAAACTCATGACCTTTTCTCACCGTGTCGCGGTTATCACCAGCGACGAACAAGCCCTTATTGTCGCCAGCGACCTGGCCGAAGACTTGCGCCGCGACAGCGCCCAGCGCGACCGCGAACGCCGCCTGCCGCTGCCCGAACTGGACGTGTTCTCGCGCTCCGGCCTGTGGGGCATCAGTGTGCCCAAGGCGTACGGTGGCGCGGGCGTGTCCAACGTCGCCCTGGCCAAGGTCATTGCCCTGATCGCCCAGGCGGATGCCTCCCTGGGCCAGATTCCGCAAAACCATTTCTATGCCCTCGAAGTGCTGCGCGTGAATGGCAGCCCTGAACAGCAACAACGCCTGTACGCCGAAGTACTCGCCGGCCAGCGTTTCGGCAACGCCCTGGCGGAACTGGGCACCAGGACCGCCCACGACCGTGTTACGTCCATCACCCGCGACGGCGACGGCTTCCGTATCACCGGCCGCAAGTTCTACGCCACCGGTGCGATCTATGCCCAGCGCATTCCTACCTCGGTGGTGGACGAACACGGCATCCAGCAACTGGCCTTCGTGCCCCGCGACAGCGAAGGCTTGACGGTCATTGACGACTGGAGCGGCTTCGGCCAGCGCACCACCGGCAGCGGCTCGGTGGTGTTCGATAACGTGTGGGTCGCCGCCCACGACGTGATCCCGTTCCAGAGCGCTTTCGAACGCCCGACCACGGTCGGCCCGCTGGCGCAGATTCTTCACGCCGCCATCGACACCGGCATCGCCCGCGCCGCCTTTGAAGATGCGCTGCACTTTGTGCGCACCAAGACCCGCCCGTGGATTGACTCCGGCAACGACAAGGCCACCGAAGACCCGCTGACCCTGAAGAGCTTCGGCCACCTGAGCATTCGCCTGCACGCCGCTGAAGCCTTGCTGGAGCGTTCGGCTGAATACCTCGACCGCGCCCAGGCCGACAGCAATGCAGAGACCGTGGCGGCGGCGTCCATCGCCGTCGCTGAAGTCCGCGCCTTGAGCACCGAGATTTCCCTGGCCGCCGGCAGCACCCTGTTCGAGCTGGCCGGCAGCCAGGCCACCCTCGCCGAGCACGGCCTCGACCGCCACTGGCGCAACGCCCGCGTGCACACCCTGCACGACCCGGTGCGCTGGAAGTACCACGCTGTGGGCAATTACTACCTCAACGCTGAAAACCCGCCACTGCGGGGGACCATTTGATGGCAAAGAAAAAGATCCTGCTCAATGCCTTCAACATGAACTGCATCGGGCATATCAACCACGGTATGTGGACCCATCCACGGGACACGTCCACCCAGTACAAAAGCATCGAGTACTGGACCGACCTCGCGCAAACCCTGGAGCGCGGGCTGTTCGACGGTTTGTTCATCGCCGATATCGTCGGCGTGTATGACGTGTACCAGAACTCCATCGATGTGCCGCTCAAGGAGTCGATCCAGCTGCCGGTCAATGACCCGCTGCTGCTGGTTTCGGCGATGGCCGCCGTGACCCGCAACCTCGGCTTCGGCCTCACCGCCAACCTCACCTATGAGCCGCCGTACCTGTTCGCACGGCGCATGTCCACGCTCGACCACCTGAGCCGTGGCCGGGTCGGCTGGAACATCGTCACCGGCTACCTCGACAGCGCCGCCAAGGCCATGGGCCTCACCGAACAGGTCGAGCATGACCGGCGCTACGACCAGGCCGATGAATACCTGGAAGTGCTCTACAAACTCTGGGAAGGCAGCTGGGAAGACGACGCGGTGCTCAACGATCCGCAGGCGCGGGTCTACGCGCAGCCGGGCAAGGTGCACAAAGTCGAGCACCATGGCGAGTTCTACCAGGTCGAGGGTTATCACCTGTGCGAACCGTCGCCGCAGCGTACGCCGGTGCTGTTCCAGGCCGGCAGTTCAGACCGTGGCCTGTTGTTCGCCGGGCGCCATGCCGAGTGCGTATTCATCAGCGGGCAGAACAAGGCCGCGACCAAGGTGCAGGTGGACAAGGTGCGCGCCAGCGCGGTCGAGGCCGGGCGCAATCCGGATGACATCAAGGTGTTCATGGGGCTGAACGTGATCGTCGGCGCCACCGAAGAACTGGCCTGGGCCAAGCATGCCGAGTACCTGAGCTATGCCAGCGCGGAGGCCGGCGTCGCGCATTTCTCGGCGTCCACCGCGATTGATTTTGCCCAATACGAACTGGACGAGCCGATCCAGTACGTAAAGAGCAACGCGATCCAGTCGGCCACCAAGAACCTGCAGAACAACGACTGGACCCGACGCAAGCTGCTCGAACAGCATGCCCTCGGCGGGCGCTATATCACCCTGGTCGGCTCCCCCGGACAGGTCGCTGACGAGCTGGAATCCTGGATCAGCGAAACCGGGCTGGATGGCTTCAACCTCACGCGCATTGTCACGCCGGAAAGCTATGTGGATTTTATCGACCTGGTGGTGCCGGAGTTGCAGAGGCGGGGGTCGTACAAGACCGCCTATGAGCAAGGAACGTTAAGAGAAAAAGTCTTCCAAGGCAGCGCCCGTCTACCCGAACAACACACCGGCTCGACCTACCGCCACTGATTGAAAAATGTGGGAGGGGGCTTGCTCCCGATAGCGGTGTATCAGTCACCGGATTGGTTTGCTGACACTCCGCTATCGGGAGCAAGCCCCCTCCCACAGTGGATCTCCACTGTTTGTACAAATACCTTATGACTGGAAATCGACCATGAAAAAAACACTGCTCTCCCACCCAGTCAAAGCACTGGCCCTGGCCTTCGGGTTGTTCAGCTCGGCCGTATTCGCCGCCGACGCCCCGTTGAAAATCGGCACCACCGCCGCCTTCGCGATTCCCCTGGAAGCCGCCGTCGCCGAAGCCGGCAAGCAAGGCTTGAAGGTCGAGCTGGTGGAGTTCACCGACTGGATCGCCCCCAATGTCAGCCTGGCCGCCGGCGATATTGACGTGAACTACTTCCAGCACATCCCGTTCCTGGAAAACGCCAAGGCCGCCGCCGGTTTTGACCTGGTGCCGTACGCGCCGGGCATCATCAACAACGTCGGCCTGTACTCGAAAAAGTACAAAAGCATCAACGACCTGCCCCAGGGCGCCAGCGTGGCGATTGCCAACGACCCGATCAACAGCGGTCGCGGCCTGCAACTGCTGGCCAAGGCCGGCTTGATCACCCTCAAGCCGGGCGTGGGCTACAAGGCTACCGAAGAAGACATCGTCACCAACCCGAAAAACATCAAGATCCTGCAAGTCGAGGCCGTGCAACTGGTGCGCGCCTATGACGATGCCGACCTGGTGCAGGGCTACCCGGCCTACATCCGCCTGTCCAAGACCTTCGATGCCGAGTCGGCGCTGCTGTTCGACGGCCTCGACCACCCGGAATACGTGATCCAGTTCGTGATCCAGCCAAAAAGCAAAACCGACCCGCGCGTGATCAAGTTCGTCGACATCTACCAGCACTCGCCGGTGGTGCGTGCCGCCCTGGATAAATCCCTCGGCAAGCTCTACCAAGTCGGTTGGGAAGATAAAAAATGACCGCCGCCCACGCTCGACTGCGCGACCTGGGCTCACCGCCCAGGGACGCCGAACAGACAGAACTGCATCCGGACCTGAACCGCGCGCACGTGCGCTTTATCAACCTGGGCAAGACCTACGACGGCGGCGTGCATGCCTTGCAAGGCATCGACCTGGCGATCCAGCACGGTGAAGTGTTCGGTATTATCGGCCGCAGCGGCGCCGGCAAATCCTCGCTGATCCGCACCATCAACCGCCTGGAACAACCCAGCAGCGGGCGCGTGCTGATCGATCAGGTGGACATCGGCGACTTCGACGAAGACCACCTGGTGGCGCTGCGTCGGCGTATCGGCATGATCTTCCAGCACTTCAACCTGATGTCGGCCAAGACCGTGTGGCAGAACGTCGAGTTGCCGCTGAAAGTCGCCGGCGTGCCCAAGCCCCAGCGTGAGCAAAAGGTGCGTGAGCTGCTGGAATTGGTCGGCTTGCAGGACAAGCACAAGGCCTACCCGGCGCAGCTGTCCGGCGGGCAGAAACAGCGCGTGGGCATCGCCCGTTCGCTGGTGCACGACCCACAGATCCTGCTGTGCGACGAAGCCACCTCGGCCCTCGACCCGGAGACCACCCAATCGATCCTCGGCCTGTTGCGCGAGATCAACCGACGCCTGGGCCTGACCATCGTCTTGATCACCCATGAGATGGCGGTGATCCGCGACATCTGCGACCGCGTGGTGGTGCTGGAACACGGGCGCATCGTCGAGCAAGGCACGGTGTGGCAAGTGTTCGGCAACCCGCAGCACGAGGTCAGCCAGACCCTGCTGGCGCCGCTGCAACATGGGCTGCCGGAAGAACTGCAAAGCCGTTTGCACACCCAGCCTGAATCACCGGACGCCGCCGTGGTGCTGCGCTTGCAGTTCACCGGCAGTGCCAGCGATGAACCGGACCTGGCCGCGCTGTTCAGCGCCCTCGGCGGGCGGGTGCGTCTGCTGCAGGGCGGTGTCGAGCGGATTCAGGGGCATGCCTTGGGGCAACTGCTGCTGGCGGTGAATGGCTCGCCCCATGGCACCGAAGAACTGCGCAACCGCGCTGCGAACTGGGCACAACAGGTGGAGGTGCTGGGCTATGTGGTTTGATCGTTTGGTGCAAGGCGCCATCGACACCTTGTTGATGGTCGGCGTGTCATCGTTGATCGCCTTGCTGGTGGGCATTCCGCTGGCGGTGTTTCTGGTGACCAGCGACAAAGGCGGCATCTACCAGGCGCCGGCGCTGAATCGGGTGCTGGGGGCGTTCGTCAATCTGTTCCGCTCGATTCCGTTCCTGATCCTGATGGTGGCGCTGATCCCGTTCACGCGGCTGATCGTCGGCACCACCTATGGGGTGTGGGCGGCGGTCGTCCCGCTGACCATCGCCGCCACGCCTTTTTTTGCGCGGATCGCCGAAGTGAGTCTGCGCGAGGTCGACCACGGCCTGATCGAAGCTGCCCAGGCCATGGGTTGCCGACGCTGGCACATCATCTGGCATGTGCTGCTGCCCGAAGCGCTGCCAGGGATTGTCGGCGGGTTCACCATCACCCTGGTGACCATGATCAACTCGTCGGCCATGGCCGGGGCGATCGGGGCCGGTGGCTTGGGCGACATTGCCTATCGCTATGGCTACCAGCGCTTTGATACGCAGATCATGCTCACGGTGATTGTGCTGCTGGTGATCCTGGTGGCGGTGATTCAACTCGGCGGCGATCGCCTGGCGCGAGTGCTGAACAAGAGGTGAGGTATAGTCGGGCCATCTCAGCGCCCGGTATTCATCACCATGCCCCTCAAGCCCGACGACCTCGACCAGATCACGTCCACCACCCTCGGCCACTACAACAAGGTGGCCGAGGATTTCCGTGAAGGCACCCGCGATCACGATGTGAGCCAGAACATCGACGCGCTGCTGCGCCATATCCAGGGCTCGGCGCCCTTTACCGTGCTGGATTTCGGCTGCGGGCCGGGGCGGGATTTGCAGACCTTTACGCGCCTGGGGCATATCGCCGTCGGCCTGGATGGTTCCGAGCGGTTTGCGCAGATGGCGCGCGAAGACAGCGGCTGTGAGGTGTTGCAGCAGGACTTCCTCAAGCTGGATTTACCCGCCGAACGCTTTGACGGGATCTTTGCCAATGCAGTGCTGTTTCATATCCCCAAGCAGGAACTGCCCCGTGTGCTCAAGCAACTGCATGGGGCGTTGAAGCCCGGCGGTGTGCTGTTCAGCTCCAATCCACGGGGTGAGAACCAGGAAGGCTGGAATGGGCCGCGGTATGGTTCTTATCACGACTTGAAGGCGTGGCAGGCATTGCTGACGACGGCGGGGTTTGAAGAGTTGGAGCACTACTACCGGCCGGCGGGATTGCCTCGGGATCAGCAGCCTTGGTTGGCCAGCGTTTGGCGCAAGGTTTAAGTCTGGGCAAGCCCACTCCCACATTTGGAATGCATTCCCCTGTGGGAGGGGGCTTGCTCCCGATGACGGACTGATACACACCACTACTGCACCTGATACACCACCGATGTCCCATCCACCACCGCTGTCACACTCCTCGCCGCAAACCCCTCTCTCGACCCCGTGGAAAAATTCGCCACCAACCGCGTGCCATCGGCAAACGTGGTTTCCTGCACCTGCCGATCCGCCGTCAGCCAGCGAAACCCGGTCATCGCCTGGGTGGCCAGGCGCTCATGCAACGGTCGGAAAAATCGATCCTGGCGCTGGATCAGCGGCAGCCGCGCCTTGAGCGTCGCAGCACTCAGGTGATACAGCGGCGGCACGTTGTAGAGCAGTTGGGTCAGCTCATTTTCAGCCCGTACATTGCTCAGCTTGAGGCTGTCGAACAGCCAGTGATGGGTGGTGATCACCGAGCCATGGAACACCGCCTGATACAGCGGCAGGCGCAGCGTCGGGTCGAAGTAGAGGGTGCGAAACGGCTCGTTCAGCGGCACCGACTTGAAGAACACCGCTGGTTGCTCCGGCGGGTACCAGTTGCCCACGTAGTAGGGCGACTGTTTGTCCTGGGTCATGTCGCGATCCCCCCAGCCCAGCACCGGGGTTTGCATGCCATGGGCGAACAGGATGCCCTGGGCGGTGATGGCGTTACCGTCTTCGGAGCCGGTCGGCAATTGCAGCGTGGTGTTCAGCCAACGGGCTGCATCGATATTGCCTTCGGCGTTTTGCGCCTGGGTCATCGGTGCGCTGTCGCGGTAACTGTCGAACAGCATGCTGGTGGCGTACGCATCGAGAAACCAGGCGTTGAAGCCGGCAACGGCCTGCACGGCTTTCACCCGCGCCTCCAACAGAGGTCGCACACAGCGCGGGTCGGTGTAGTGGCCGGACTGCTGGAAGCCGGTCTTGGGTGTGCCGTCCTTCAACACGATGGCGCAGTCGCGGTAAGCCTGGCTGCCCAGGTGGGCGGTGGTCCAGTCGGGGTTTTCGGTGGCGGACAACGCGGTTTGGTAGGAGTCGTAGGGCGCCATCAGGTAGCCGGCGTCGACACCGGCGCGGATGGTCTCGGGGTGCCAGAGGCCGCCTTCCCAGCCTTCGCCCAGGGTCAGCATCAAGCGTGGCAGCCCGGCGTCGCGCAGCGTCTGTACCACCTGGCTGCCCCAGGTGCCGGGGCTATCGCGCAGGGCACCGGCAAAGTCCACGGCCAATTCGCGACGCAACTCGCCGTAGCGCGCGGCAAGACGGCTCATATCGGGCTCGTCCACCTGCCAACTCTGCCGGGCCTTCCTATTGATCGCGGCATTGAGGCCGCGTAACAGCACGCTTTGCTCGTAGCGATTCAAGGCGCGGGGCTGCGCCAGCAGCGCTGCGGAGTCCTTGTCCAACGGGCCTCTGAGTTCATGAGCGCGCAAGCGCTGGAGCAACAACGGCCAATCACGCACATCCTCCGGCGCCAGCAGGTCATTGCCCCACAGGTAGACATGGCTGGCGCCCAGCAGCTTTTCAGCCCCAGGGGTTTGCCGCAGCTTGTCTGCCAGGGGTTCATAGCGCCCCTGCTCGACCAGCCATCGGCGATAGCGCTTGGCCCCGGCCAGCGGATCGCTTTCGCCCAGGTGCAACAGCAGGGTCATGGGGGCGGCAGGCCCGAGCGAGGTGAACTCATGGGCCAGCGACAACGCCTGGCCCCGCCAGCGCAGGCGGTTGTTATAGGGATTGGTCAGCAGCCAGTTGAGGGTGAAGGCGCCGTGATCGACGCCCCACAGCGGCAGGCTGAGGTCCTGGGTGGTGTTGATGTCACCCTGCGCCACCAGGAAAGCGTTCCACATGGCATTGCCGGCCGGCACGTAATGCCCTTCGGCCAACGGCCACATCAACCCTCGGCCCATGGCGCTCGGCGGTTGCAGAAGAATCGGCAGCTCACCGGCTTCCCGCGCCGTGATCGACAGCACCAGGTCGCGCTGCTCAAGGCTGGCAGTCACGCGATAGGCACCGTCATCCCATTGCCAACTGGCCTGTTGCGCGTTTTGTGCAAGTTGACTGACAGCACGCGCCGCTACACCGTTGGAGGCCTGCACCTGCGGCTGGCCACTGGGTGTCACACGGATGGCGAGGGTGGCCGGATCGAGTTCGACTCGCCACAACGGGTTTTCCAATACGGTGCCGGCAAAGGCCAGGGGCGACAGGAACAAGCAGCAGATCAGCGAGGTAAGACGCAGACGGTTCATGGCAGGCGACCGTTGAGAGGTGGAGGTCGAAGGGTAAAGCACTCAACGGTTGGCCAGGGCAACAGGCGTCACTTCCGGAAATTTCCCACGTCTCAAATGCCCAGCTGAGATCAATTGTGGGAGGGGCGGTGCGACGATTCGACTTGCTCCCTCCCACATTTTTAACCGTGTTGTTCCTGCTTTGGTTCGCGGATCTTGTACCAGGCCACATACAGCGCCGGCAAAAACAGCAGCGTCAGCAAGGTAGCGATGATGATCCCGCCAATCATCGCGTAGGCCATCGGCCCCCAGAACACTTCGCGGGCAATCGGGATCATGCCCAGGCTCGCCGCAGCCGCCGTGAGCAGGATCGGCCGGCGCCGATGCTCGGTGGCTTCCACTACCGCGTCCCACGGCGTGTAGCCGGCCACTTCATATTCGTGGATCTGCGTCACCAGGATCACCGAGTTGCGGATGATGATGCCGATCAGCGCCAGGATGCCGAGGATCGCCACAAAGCCCATGGGCGTGCCCGTGGGGATCAGCGCCAGCACCACGCCGATCAGCCCCAGCGGCGCGACACTGGCCACCAGGAACATCTTCTGCACGCTGTGCAGCTGGATCATCAGGAACGTCGCCATCAGGAACAGCATCAACGGCACCACGCTGGCAATCGGGCCCTGGGCCTTGCCGCTTTCTTCCACGGTGCCGCCGGTGGCGACCTTGTAGCCCACCGGCAGGCCGGCGCTGAACCTGTCGATCTCCGGCTTGAGCTGCTTGACCAGATCGGTCGGCTGCATCTCATCACGCACCGAGGCCTTGATGGTGATGGTCGGCTTGCGGTCGCGACGCCACACCAGCGGCTGCTCCAGCTCATACCGCACAGTGGCGAAGGCCAGCAGCGGAATCGAGGTGCCGTTGGGGGTGACGATCTGCAGGTTCTGCAAGGTTTCCGGCGTGCCACGTTCGGCGTCTTCGGCACGGCCGACCACGCTGATCAGGTAGATATCGTCGTGCACCTGGGTTACCGAAGCACCACTGACCACGCTGTTCATCAGTTGCGCCACGTCTTCGGAGGACAGCCCGAGCTGGCGCGCCTTGTCCTGGGCAATGTCGATGCGCAGCACTTTGCCCGGCTCGTTCCAGTCGTAGATGATCTCGCCCAGGTGGGTGTTTTTATCCAGCAGGGTCGCCAGTTCGATGGCGTGTTTGCGCACCTGGTCGGTGTCTTTGCCAGACACGCGGTACTGGATCGGACGCCCCACCGGCGGGCCCATTTCCAGCGGCTGCACGAAACTGCCGATGCCCACGAAGTCGTCGCGCAGGCGCTTTTGCAGGCGCGCAATCAGGGCACCGCGCTCTTCCAGGCCTTTGCTGACGATCACCAGTTGCGCGTAGTAGGGGTTTTCCAGTTGCTGGTCGAGGGGCAGGTAGAAACGGATCGCGCCCTGGCCGATATAAGTGCTCCAGCGTGCAATGTCCGGGTCGTCCTTGATGATCGCTTCGAGGCGGTCGACGGCCTTGCGCGTCTCGTTGATCGAGGCGTTTTGCGGCAGGTTGAGGTCGACGAGGATTTCCGGGCGGTCCGACGACGGGAAGAACTGGTTCTGCACAAACTGCATGGAGAACACCGACGCCACGAACAGGCCCACGGTAATGCCGATCGCCCACCAACGGTTGCGCATGGCCCACAGCATGCCGCCATTGAACGCGCGGCCGATGCGCCCCGGCTCGGCGTCGTGGGGTTTCACCTTGGCACTGAGGATATGCACGCCGATCACCGGCGCAAACAGCACCGCCACCACCCACGACACCAGCATCGCTACGGCAATCACCGCGAACAGGGTAAAGGTGTACTCGCCTGCCGAACTGGCGTTGAGGCCAATCGGCACGAAGCCGGCGACGGTCACCAACGTACCGGTGAGCATCGGAAATGCCGTGGAGGTGTAGGCGTAGGTCGCCGCCTGCTCCTTGGTTTCGCCTTTTTCCAGGCGCGTGATCATCATCTCCACGGTGATCATCGCATCGTCCACCAACAGGCCGAGGGCGATGATCAACGCCCCCAGCGACACACGCTGCATGGTAATGCCGCTGTATTCCATGAACACGAATACCAGCGCCAGCACCAGTGGAATCGAGCACGCCACCACCAGCCCGGCGCGCATGCCCAGGCTGATAAAGCTCACCACCAGCACGATAATCACCGCTTCGAACAGCGCGCTGGTAAAGCCGCCGACGGCCTCTTCCACCACTTCGGCCTGGTCGGAGACCTTATGCACACCGACGCCCACCGGCAGGTCGGCGGTCAGCTCGTCCATCCGCGTGTGCAGCGCCTTACCGAACGACTGGATATTGCCGCCCTTCTGCATGGCGATGGCCAGGCCAATCGCCGGCTTGCCGTTGAAGCGGAACATCGGCCGCGCCGGGTCGACGTAGCCACGGCTGATCTCGGCGATATCCGCCAGGCGATAGAAGCGGTCATTGAGGCGCAGGTTGACGTTGGCCAGGTCTTTCTCCGAGGCGAACTGCCCCGAGGTACGCACCGAGATGCGCTCCGGACCGGCCTCGATCACGCCGGCGGGGGTCACCGCGTTCTGCGATTGCAGGCTTTGCACCACCTGGCGCTGGTCGATGCCCAGGGCCGCCAGTTTGCGCGTGGAGAAGTTCAGGTAAATCACTTCGTCCTGCTGGCCGATCATCTCGACCTTGCCCAGCCCCGGTACCGAACGGATCTCGGCGCGCACCTGCTCCACGTAGTCGCGCAACTGGCGCATCGACAGGCCGTCGCCGGTAAAGGCATACACCGAGCCGAACACATCACCGAATTCGTCGTTGAACGACGGCCCCTGCAAGCCCTGGGGGAAGGTGCCGCGAATGTCGTCGATCTTCTTGCGGACCTGGTACCAGATCTCCGGGATGGCCTTGGCGCTGGTGGTGTCCTTGAGGAACACGAACACCGTGGATTCACCCGGCCGGGTGTAGCTTTTCACGTAGTCGAGGGCGTCGAGTTCCTCGAGCTTCTTCTCGATGCGGTCGGTGACCTGCTTGAGGGTTTCTTCCTGGGTCGCGCCCGGCCAGCGGGTCTGGATGACCATGGTCTTGATGGTGAACGAGGGGTCCTCTTCACGGCCCAGGTTCATGTACGAGAACACGCCCATCAGCAGCGCGACGAACATCAGGTACCAGACAAAGGACTGATGCTTGAGGGCCCAGTCGGATAAGTTGAAGCTGCCTTTCATCGCGGGCTGTCCTCGTCGATTTTGACTTTCTGCCCGGGCTTCAGGCTGTTCACGCCGGCGGTAACGATACGCTCGCCGGGTTTGACGCCGCCGTTGAGCAAGGCGCTGTCAGCATCACGACTCAGCACCGTGATGTCGCGCGGTTGCACGGTCTGGCTTTGGGTATCGAGGATCCAGATGCGGGTCTTGCCGTCGACTTCCTGCAAGGCGCTCAGGGGCAACTCGATGCGTGGGGCGATGGCCGAACTCAAGGTCACGCTGATCGCCGTGCCAAGGCGGAACGCGGGCGGCGTTTCGGCCAGGGTCAGGCGCGCGCGACGGGTGCGCGTGGCGCTTTGGGCCTGGGGTTCGATCTCGCGCACGGTGGCGGTGGTGTGGACGCTGGGGTCGAGTTGCCCGGCGACGAGGAATACCACATCCGCTGGCAGGCGCTCGGCGAGGCCGGCGGGCAGGTCGATCACCGCCTCCTTGATGTCCGGGCGCGCCAGGGTCACCACTTGCTGACCGGCGCTGACCACCTGGCCGGCCTCGGCATTCCAGGCGGTGACGATGCCGGCGTGG
This sequence comes from Pseudomonas sp. CFBP13509, assembly GCF_005233485.1. NCBI lineage: Bacteria > Pseudomonadati > Pseudomonadota > Gammaproteobacteria > Pseudomonadales > Pseudomonadaceae > Pseudomonas > Pseudomonas sp. CFBP13509. The sequence continues at coordinate 147,170 of NZ_QGAA01000014.1, read as the reverse complement.
TCGGTGCGCAGCTCGGCGTAGTTGAGCTGGTCCCTGGCCTGGTTGACCGAAGCCTGGGCCTGGTCGAGGGAGGCCTGGGTGGTTTTCAGGTCGGTCTGGGCCACGTCCAGTTGGGCCTGGGCGCCGACGCCACGGTTGAACAGCTCCTGCTGGCGGCGGGCATTGGCCTGGGCGTTGATGAACTGCGCCTGCACCCGCGCCAAATCGCCTTGGGCGGCGCGCAACTGGTTCTGTTGGTCGGTAGGGTCGAGCACCGCGAGCAAGGCGCCCTTGTCCACTTCGGCGCCCACATCCACGGCACGCCGGGCGATGCGACCGGGGACGCGGAAGCCCAGATTGCTTTCATAGCGCGCCTGGATGGCGCCGGCGAAACGGCCGAGGGTTTCCTGGTCCTCGGACTTCACTTCCATGGACAGCACCGGGCGCAAGGGCTCGGGCGCCGGTTCTTCCTTTGAACAGGCCATCAGCAACAGGCTGGCGGCAAGTACAACCGTCAGGCGCTTCATGGCTGGGCTCCTGGCTGGGCGATCTCGACCAGCATGCCGGGGTGCAGCAATTGCCCACCGGCCACCACGACTTTTTCGCCGCCCTTGAGGCCGTCGCCAACAATCACTTTGCCTGTGAGGTAACGCGCCACCGTGACCTTGTGCAGTTGCGCCTTGCCCTCGCCGTCCACCAGCCATACGGCGGGCTCGCTGAGGTCTTTGGTCAACGCCGACCACGGCAGCTCGATACTCGCCTTGGCCGGGCCATTGGCGGTGGCGCTGACCACCGAACCAAGCCGCATGCCTTCGGGTAACGATTGCAGGGCGATCTTCACTTGCACCGTGCCGGTATTGGCGGCCACGGCAGGCGTGACTTCACGCACTTTACCCACGGCCTTGATGCTCGGGTTATCCAGCAGGCTGACGGTGATCGGCGCATCCGGCGGCGGCTCAACCAGCAGTGACTCATAGACGTTGAACACCGCGTCGCGCTCGCCATCGCTGGCCAGGCTGAAAATCGGCACGGTGGCCTGCACCACCTGACCGACTTCGGCCTGGCGCGCGGTGATCACCCCCGGCGCGTCCGCGATCAGCGCGGTATAGCCGAGTTGTTCACGGGCGTTGGCCAACTGCGCCTGCGCGGCGGCCAGGGCACTTTGGCTGCTGCGCAGCGCGGCCTGGGCGGAATCGTATTCGCTGCGGCTGGTATAGCCCTTGGGCAGGAGCTTTTCCTGGCGCACAAACGCAGCGGCGGTTTGCTTGACCCGCGCCTGCTCGGCCACGACCTGGGCCTGGGCGGAATCGACGTTGGTCTGCAAATCCTTGGGATCGAGCCTGGCCAGCACCTGTCTGGCTTTGACGCGATCGCCTACATCCACCATGCGCTGGATGATCTTGCCGCCGACGCGGAAGGACAAATCGGTTTGCACGCGGGCCTGGATATCTCCGGTCAGCGTGACGGCCGCGGCGAAATCGGCGGGTTGTACGGTTTGAACAAAGACCCGCGAATGGGCCTTGGGCTCAGCTTTTTCCTGGCCACACGCGCTCAGCAACACCACTAAACCCAGACCGACGATACAGATGGAAATACGACCGCCCATGCAGACTCCTTGTGCGCGATGCGATGTGCCAGTGTGTATGCGACTGTGAGCTTAGTTCAGGGTTCCTTATCTGCATGGGGCTCCCGCACCCCGAGGCTTCGCAGGCCGGCCAGACCTGTGAGTTCTAACAGTAGACGGCCGCCGCCAACCCTCGTAAATATTGGCTCCCGTCTTGCTGCGCGGACATTCCCACGCGCTGCCGTGCAAGCACCTCACTTACCCGTACTGAGGTAGACCCAATGAGCAGCCAAAAGACAAAAAAACTTCCGTCCCTGCAAATCAATGAGGCCAAACCACCGACTGCCCCCTCAGACTACTGGTTACTGTCCTTGAGGGATGTGCCCCCCGAGGGAGCAACCGCCGTCATTCAGCCTACCGACATAGGCACAAGCAATGATCGCCTGCAGATTTACATCGATGGCGAAGTCGTGGTGGACAAAGAGTTCAACAATCAGCCGCCGCGGGAGATTCAGGCATTCATTCCCAGGGATGCATTGCTGAAGAACATAGGCCAGCGGCAAATCCACTACATGATCCGAATCGGCCAGGGAAATGGCGAGATGGGCGACTCCGAAAAATTCCACATCACCCATTGAACAGGGGCCTGGATTATTGCTGATCGTTCCCACGGAGTGGGAACGATCAGCTAGGAATCAGCCCTGCCACTTCCCGCCTTCGACAATCACACTCTCAGGCTTGGTGTCATCGCTCAGCTCCTTGCGCACATATTGGTCATACAGCTTGAGCAGGAATTTCTCCTCACCCAGCTTCGCCAACTCGGCATTCACCCAGTCGCGCAGTTCGATATTGCCCTTCTTCACCGCCGGGGCAATCGGCGCTTCGTCACCGAGTTTCTCCTCCAGCACGCGGTAGCCCGGGTTCTGCTTGGCCCAGCTGAACAGCACCAGGTTGTCTTGCGCATAGGCATCGCCACGCCCGGCCGACAGCGCTTGCAGCGACTCGGAGTTTTTCTCGAACTTCAGCAGTTTCCAGTCCGGGTGGTTCTTGGTCAGCCAGATATCGGCAGTGGTGCCGGTGGTAACGATGGTGGTGCGGGTGGCCAGGTCATCCAGGCTTTTCACCGCGCTGTCCTGGGGCACCAACGCCTGCACCGCGACTTTCAGGTTGGGGTTGGTGAAGTCCACCGCCTCCTTGCGCTCGGGGGTCACGGTCATGTTGGCGAGGATCAGGTCGACCTTGTCGCTTTGCAGGAACGGAATACGGCTGGCCGGCTCGACGGCGACGAATTCGACCTTGTTCTCATCGCCCAACAGGTCCTTGGCGAATTGACGACCGATGTCGGTATCGAAGCCGACGTAGCGCCCGGCTTCGTTGACAAAGCCAAACGGTGGCTTGTCGGTGAATACGCCGACGATCAGCTTGTCCCGCGCCTTGATCTTGTCGAGGTAGCTCACGGCGGCAGCAGGTTTAGCAGGCTCTTCGGCCTTTTTATCGCAGCCGGCCAGTAGGGCGACAGCCAACAGTGGCAGCAGTAACTTTTTCATAGCAGCTCCAGTTCCTGGGTTTTCTTGGGCAGTGTTGAGACAAAGGAGAATTTCTCCAGGAACTGCTGCGCGCGTGCGGTTTGCGGGTTCGTAAAGAATTCTTCGGGGGTGTTGTGTTCGAGGATGCGACCGGCCTCCATAAACACCACGCGGTCGGCGACGGCGCGGGCGAAGGCCATTTCGTGGGTGACGATCAGCAGGGTCATGCCATCGCGGGCCAGGCCCTGGATCACCTCCAGCACTTCCTTGACCATCTCCGGGTCGAGGGCGGCGGTGACTTCGTCAAACAGCATGACCTGAGGGTTCATGCACAGCGAGCGGACGATGGCGATGCGTTGCTGCTGGCCGCCGGAGAGCTGGCGCGGGAAGGCGTCGCGCTTGTCCGCCAGGCCGACGCGCGCCAGCAGTTTCTCGGCCTGCTCGCGGGCTTCGCGCGGCTCGCGCTTTTGCACTTTCAGCGGGCCGAGCAGGATGTTGTCGAGCACACTCATGTGCGGGAACAGGTGGTAGCTCTGGAACACCATGCCTACGTCCTGGCGCACCTGGCGCCAGTCGGTGGTTTTATCCAACAACTCCTTGCCGGCAAACCGCAGGCTGCCGCTATGGGCCACTTCCAGGCCGTTGAGGCAGCGCAGCAAGGTGCTTTTGCCGCAGCCGCTGGGGCCGAGGATCACCACCACTTCGCCGCTTTGCACACTCAGGTCGATGCCCTTGAGCACCTGCTGGTCGCCGAAGAATTTGTTGAAACCCTGGAACTCGATCAATGCGCTCATGCTTGGGCCCAGCGCCGTTCCAGCACCTTGGAGGCGGCCGACAACGGGTAGCAGATAAAGAAGAAAAACAGGAACAGCGCGCCGTAGATCAACACCGACTCATAGGTGCGCTCGATGATTTGCTGGCCGACCTTGATCACGTCCACCACACCGATCAGCACCGCCAGGGAACTGGTCTTGATGATGCGCGTGTAGACGTTGATGGTCGGCGGCGTCATGCGCTTGAGGGCCTGGGGCAGCAACACGTAGCCGTACAACTGCGGGTCGGACAAGCCAATCGACAGGCCGGCTTCGCGCTGGCCGCGGGGCAGCGAATGCAACGCGCCGCGTACCACTTCGCCCACTTCGCTGGCGCCCCACAGCGACAACACCAGCACCGCGCACCAGAAGCTGGGGATGCTCAGGCCAAAGAAGATCGGCAGGCCAAAGAACAGCAGGTACAACCACACCAGCACCGGAATCGCCCGGAACAGCTCCAGGTAAACCCGCAGCACCGCGTTGACCAGCCTGTTGTTCAAGGTGCGCAGCACGCCATACAACACGCCGCCGACCGTACTGAAGGCGATGCTCAACAACGAAATCGACAGGGTCTGCGCTGCGCCCTTGCCCAGTTGCGGCAACGACACCCACAACAACTCAAGACCCGAACTGGCCATGCTGGAGCCTCCTTTCCAGGCGGCTGAGCAGCAACGACAGCGGCAAGAACAGCAGCACGCAAATCAGCGTCAGCACGGCGAGCATTTCGTAGGTTTTGTAGTAGAGGGCGATGTAGCTCTTGGTGGTGTAGAGAATCTCCGGCACCGCCACGGCAGAGACCACGGTGGTCTCCTTGAGCAGGAAGATGAAGTTGGCGAACAACGCCGGCAGGCTGAGGATGCCGGCCTGGGGCAGGATCACATGACGCAGCAGTTGCCAGTCCGACAGGCCGATGGACTTGCCCGACTCGATCTGCGCCAGCGGCACCGCTTCCACACCGGCGCGCAGTACTTCGGTGAGGTAGGCACCGCCGAGGAACGTCATGGTGATGATCGCCGCCCAGAACCCGGAGATATTCAAACCCAGCGCCGGCAAGGCGAAGTACACGAAGAACAGCTGGATCAGCAGCGGTGTATTGCGCGCCAGTTCCACATAGAGCGCCACCAGGCGCGACAGGTACGGCGTGCGAAACACCAGCAGTGCGGCGTTGATCAGCGCCACCAGCAACGAGGTGGCAATGGCGATCAGGCCCACTTGCAGCGTGACGCCCACGGCTTTCAGAAACGCCGGCAGGGTGCTGAGGATAAAAGCGAAATCGAAGGTCATTGTGAGTCCATGACACCGCAGGGGTAATGCGGCGAGCGTCGTCCGATCCGGCGTGGGTAACGCCGGGTAGCGCGAACTTTAAAGGTATAAAAAGTAAAATTTAAATACCGAAATAGCATATTGATATCACCCAAAAAGATAACCGACGGATTCGCGGGTTTTCCAGGTGACGGCTATGGTTGGGGGGTCAGTGTTTCGAGGGAATGAACAATGAACAAAGCGAAACCGATTGATCCGCAGGAGCTGGTGAAATGGTTGGTGGCGTTGCGCAGGGCGATCAATAGCCGGGATCTCTAAAACACTGTAGATCCGATGTGGGAGGGGGGTTGCCCTAATGCCAGTCAGTTAAGCGTACATCGCCTCCTGTAGGAGCGAGCTTGCTCGCGAAAAACGTCAACGATAACGCGTGCTTCCTGAATGAACGCGGCGCCTGTGAGTTTTTCGCGAGCAAGCTCGCTCCTACAAAAAGCCTTCTGACTGGCAAGCCCCTTCCCACATTTTTATTGCATTCCAAATTCCAGGCATAAAAAACGCCGACGCTGTAGTAGCCGCCGGCGTTGAAACCTTGAAGGGGGTTTTGGCTTACATCAGAACGCGGGCACGACTGCGCCGTTGTACTTCTTCTCGATGAAGGCTTTGACTTCCGGGCTGGTCAGGGCCTTGGACAGTTTCTGGATAGCGTCGCTGTCCTTGTTGTCCGGGCGCGCCACCAGGAAGTTCACGTACGGCGACTTGGCATCTTCGATGATCAGCGCGTCCTTGGCCGGGTTCAAGCCAGCTTCCAGGGCGTAGTTGGTGTTGATCAAGTCCAGGTCAACCTGGTCCAGCACCCGTGGCAGCAGGGCCGATTCCAGCTCCTTGAACTTCAGGTTCTTAGGATTGCTGGCAATATCTTTCGGCGTGGCCAGGGCGTTGGTCGGGTCTTTCAGGGTGATCACACCGGCTTTCTGCAGCAGCAACAGGGCGCGGCCGCTGTTGGAGCCTTCGTTCGGGATGGCCACGGTGGCGCCATCCTTGAGCTCGGAAATATTCTTGATCTTTTTCGAGTAACCGCCGAAGGGTTCAACGTGCACGCCAACCACGGTGACCAGGTTGGTGCCCTTGCCCTTGTTGAAGTTTTCCAGGTACGGCAGGGTCTGGAAGTAGTTGGCGTCCAGGCGCTTCTCGGCAACCTGTACGTTTGGCTGTACGTAGTCGGTGAAGACTTTGATTTCCAGATCCACGCCTTCTTTGGCGAGGGTTGGCTTGACCAGTTCAAGGATCTCGGCGTGCGGGATCGGGGTGGCGGCCACCACCAGTTTCTCGTTGGCCTGGGCGAAGCTTGCAGTCAGGGCAGCCGCCAATGCGGTAAACAACAGAACCTTTTTCATGCAGTGTCCTTATCGAAATTCCGGGGCGTCTCTGACGACCGTTTTTTATGTGGTGTGCCAGCGAAGTGCTATCGCGGCGTGGAATGGACAATACCTAGATTTTTTATTCCCGAACAATATCTTTTATTCACGTTGATATTCCATTTTACTCATGTAGCGGCTTGTTCCTGTAAAAAGCTGCGCAAGGTTTCCCGCTCATCCAGGCTGGCATTGGCGAAGATGCGCTGCACTTGCTCCAAGGGCGACCCCGCCACCGGCAGGTTCAGGTGTTCGGGCAGAATTTCGTCGCCGCTGCTCACCAACAAAGCGAAGTGGATGACGTTCTCCAGCTCGCGGGTATTACCCGGCCAGCTGTGGTGTTCGAGGACGCGCTGGGCCGCATCGCTGATCAGCGGCACCGGCAGGTCCAGGCGCTGGCTGTAGATACCGAGGAAGTACTCGGCCAACGACAGGATATCGCCCACCCGCTCACGCAATGCCGGCAGATCCAGCTGGCCTTCGCTCAGGTAATGGAACAGCCGCTCATGAAACTTGCCGGCGGCCACGGCCTGGGCCAGGTCGATGCTGGTGGCGGCCACCAGGCGCACGTCCACCGGGCTCGGCTGGTGAGCGCCCACGCGGGTGACTTCATGGTTTTCCAGGGCCGCCAGCAGTTTCACCTGGATCGGCAGCGGCAAGTCGCCGATCTCATCCAGATACAAAGTGCCGCCATTCGCCGAGCCAAACCACCCGGCCCGGCTGCTGGCCGCGCCACTGTGGGCGCCGGCGGCGTAGCCGAACAGTTCGGCGTCGGCGTAGGTGGGGCTGATGGCACCGCAATTGACCGATACAAACAAACCGGAGCGGTCGCTGCCCCGGTGAATATGCCGCGCCAGCAATTCTTTACCGCTGCCGGTCTCGCCTCGAATCAATACAGGCAAGGCGCGCGGGGCGAGATTTTCCAGGTCTTCGCGCAGCTTGCGCGAGCGTGGGTCGACAAACACCAGCGCCTTGGCGCGGATGCTCAGCGGGCTTTTTTCGGCGTCGGGGAAGGTCAGCAGCGGCTGACCGAAGGTTTCATGCAGACTCATGGCAGGCTCCCGCCCCAAATCCACTCAGGGACGGGGCGTTGAAAAAATATCAGGCTGTGCGCCGGGCGTGATGCTCGAGGCGGCTTTGCAGGCGATACAGGTAGGCGAACCCCTGCTCCCAGCGCTGGTGACCGGACTTCACATTGATATGCCCGGCCCCCGACAGGATGCCGGCTTCGGCGCCCCAATTACGCGCCAGCTCCAGGGCCCGGGGGGCGCTGACGGCGCTGTCGTTATCGGAACTGACCACCTGGCTGGGAAACGGCAGCAGGTCGGTCGGGATCGGCGCAAAGTTGCGCAAGGCCGGCGAGCAGGCTGGCCGTTCAACATCCGCCGGAGCCACCAGCAAGGCCCCGCGCACCTGCCGCAGGAACTGCACGGGTGCGGTGGCAGCCCAATGGGCCACGGTGATGCAGCCCAGGCTATGGGCGATCAGAATTACCGGGGTGCTGTCGGCGGCAATCGCCTCGGCCAGCGCAGCCACCCAGTCCTCGCGGCGCGGCGTCAGCCAATCGGCCTGCTCCACCCGTGCGCTGTTGGGCAGGCTGTTCTGCCAGTGACTTTGCCAATGATCTTCTGGCGATCCTTGCCAGCCCGGCACGATCAGATAACGAATCGACTCGCTGTGCATGGGTGTGCCCTCCTGCAGCGTTTAACGTTGTAGGACAGTATAGGGACGAGGGTTATATTCGTTAAGGAATAAGAAGCTATTTATTAATAACCAAAAACTCAAACCTGCATGAGGTTCAAATGTGGGAGGGGGCTTGCTCCCGATGGCGGTGGGTCAGCTGACAAATAGGCCAACTGACACTCCGCCATCGGGAGCAAGCCCCCTCCCACATTCCACATTCCACATTCCACATTCCACATTGGGATTTGGCGGTGTGGCTTGAATTCCAGGCAAAAAAAAAGGCCGCACCCTGCCAAGGAAACGGCCAAAAAATTGTCGAGGCTTTTGCAACTAACGTGCGGTAATCACCGACAGCTTGGTAATCCCCGCGCGCTCGATAGACGCCATGGCTCGCGCCACTTCGCCGTAGTTCACACCATCGTCAGCCTGCAGTTGCACCCGCACATCGGGGTCCTTGGCCTTGGCCGCCTGCAGGTTGAATTCCAGCAGGTCCGGCTGGATTTCGTCCTTGTTGATGAACAGTTTGCCGGCGCCGTCGATGCTCACCACCAGCGGGTCCTTCTGCTCCACCGGGGCTACGGCCTCGGTCTTGGGCAGGTTGATCGGGATCGCGTTGGTCAACAGCGGCGCGGTGACGATAAACACCACCAGCAGCACCAGCATCACGTCCACCAGGGGCGTGACGTTGATCTCGCTCAGTACCTCATCACTGTCTTGCGTGGAGAAGGCCATATCAGGACGCCTCCTTCACTTTTTGCGGGTTACCCGGCGCATGTTTAGTCAGGGCAGGATGCAGCAGCACACGGAAGGAGTTTTTCTGCGCCAGGCTGTAGAAGTCGTGGGCAAAGTCATCCAGGTCCGCCGCCGTGAGCTTCAGGCGACGCAGGAAGTAGTTGTAGACCAGCACCGCCGGCACCGCGACGGCGATCCCCACGCCAGTGGCAACCAGGGCGGCACCGATGGGGCCGGCCACGGTTTCAAGGCTGGCGGAGCCGGCGGCGCTGATGCCCTTGAGTGCTTCCATGATCCCCCACACGGTGCCGAACAGGCCGATAAACGGCGAGGTGCTGCCGATACTGGCGACCACGGCCAGGCCGGTTTCCAGGGACCGGCGCTCACGTACGATCTGCTGGCGCAGGGCACGCTCGAGGCGGTCCTGGTGGTTGATCGCCTGGCTCAGGTCGGCCGCGTGCGGCGCTTCCCCGACCTGGATCGCGGCGTAACCGGCCTGGGCCACACGGGCAGCGGCGCCGGGCTGGGTTTCGGCCAACTCGGCGGCCGAGTCGAGGCTCGACGCCGCCCAGAACTGTTTGTGGAACTTGCGATCCTGCGCTTTGAGGCGACCGAACTGCACGCCCTTGAGCAGGGCCAGGCCCCAGGTGGCGACCGAAAAGACCACCAGCAGCCAGATCACCGCGCTTTCGATGGATTCAAGTGGAGATGCTAATGCCATGATGTTTTCCCTCTGTACAAGTCGCGGCGTGTGCTGCACACCGCAGCGCAATAGTTAGTGAATCTTGAAGTCGATCGGTACGCTGACCCAGCCGTCCTGGGCCACATCGCCCTGCTTGGCCGGCACGAAGCTCCACCGCTTCACGGCGGTCAGTGCGGCGTCGTCGAGTTGCTGGCGACCGCTGCTTTTCTGGACCTGGATCTCGCCCGGCTTACCGCTGGCCAGTACATGCACCCGCAATAAAACCGTGCCTTCCCAACCGCGACGCTGCGCCAGTGACGGGTACTCCGGCGCCGGGTTCTTGAGGTACGCGGCGTTGGCCGAAGCCGGTGTCACCGGGGCTGGCGCGGGCGGAGCGGGCGCGGGTGCCGGTGGCGCCGGTTGCGGTGGAGTGGGCGCCTGCTCGACCGGTTTCGGTGCGGGCTTGGGCTCAGGCTTTGGCACCGGCTTGGGCTTAGGTTTTGGAATCGGCTTGGGCGGCGCCGGCTTGGCGGCCAACTCATCCACCACCGGCGGCGGCGGCTCGACAACAGGCGGTGGCGGTGGTGGCGGCACAGGCGGTGGCGGTTCCACCACGGGCGGTGCCGGCTGGGAAAATTCGATGGTCATCGGCGGAATTTCCGGCGGCACAATCGGCAGCACCGGCGTGGGTTTCTGGCTGACCCAATAAATCACTGCACCGTGCAGGGCCAACACCAACAAACCGAGCAGGATCCCTTCGCGGCGGCTGGAGAAGCGCTTCGGGGTTTGCTGCGTTCGCAATTGCCCCAACGGCGCGCGGTGCGGCCGGCCAAGGTCGACCAACTCACCACTCGGTGCCTGGCGCCATTGCGCCTCGGGTGCACTGGCGGCGGTCTGGACATTGCCCATTGATTGACTCCCTACGGTTTCGAAACAAAAAAACCGACGGGCCTGCGTGGAAGGCCGTCGAGGGCTGAATCATCGGGGCCAGACGCTTATCTCTTAAAGTAATCTTTGAAGTTATAGATAGATCAAATTTGAATAAACGAATGCTCTGCAAACACCAAAGCCCCGGCCCACGTGGCCTGGCGCCGAGGTGGTTTTTTTTGATGCTTTTCAGGCATACAAAATATTCACTTAAGGCATGGCTCAACGGGGCTGTTTGCACACAAATCGAACAGCTCAGCCTGCAAGCACTGCCCCGCGGCACTCAGGCCATGACGGGCATACAACGCCAGACGTACGCCTTGCACCACGGGCAAACCGCTGTCCGGCCCCAGTTCCACATGCCCTGGCTGCACGACCCGTCGCGGCAACAGACTCACACCCAACCCCGCCGCCACCGCCGAACACACGCTGGCCAGGCTTGCGCTGGAATAACCGATGCGCCAGCGCCAGCCGCCCACTTCCAGGTGGTGCAACATTTCATTGCGGTACAGGCCGCCCACCGGGAATGCCACCAACGGCAGAGGGTCGCGCCCCAGGCACGGCGTGCTGCGGCTGTCTACCCAACACAGCGGCTCGGGCCACGAGGCCAGGCAGTCATCGCTGCTGCCCATCTGCTTGACCAGCAACACATCGAACTCGCCGCTGCGGTATTGACGCTGCAACTCGGGCCCCAGGCCGCTGGTGACCTCCAGGCGCACCCGTGGATAGGCCAGCACAAATGCCGACAGCAACGGCATCAGGCGCTCGGCGGCAAAGTCTTCCGGCACCCCCAAGCGCAATACGCCGTCGCTCTGTTGGTTGATCAACACATCGGTGGCTTCTTCATGCAGCGCGAGGATGCGTCGCGCATAGGCCAGCAAGCGTTCGCCCTCAGCGGTGGCGACCACGCGGCGCTGGTCGCGGTCCAGCAACTGGCACGCCACCGCCTCTTCCAGGCGGCGGATCTGCTGGCTCACGGTGGATTGGGTCAGGTGCAGGCGCTCGGCGGCGCGGGTGAAGTTGCCGCAGTCCACCACGGCGACAAAGCTGCGCAACAACACGGGATCGAACATCAGCGTCACCATTCTCTTTGCCACTGGTTGGCATGGTTATATTTAATTTCAGAATACCTTGGGTACTGACCATACTCACGCCTCATTTACCGACTGCAAGAGCGTTGCATGACCCTGAATAAATCCCTCGCCGGCTGGGGCCTGCTGGTGGTGCTCGGCCTGAACCTGCGGCCGATCCTCAGTTCCATCAGCCCGTTGCTCGGCGAGATCCGCCAGGCCACCGGCCTGAGCTTCCAGAGCAGCGCCTTGCTGACCAGCCTGCCAGTGGTGTGCATGGGGCTGGTGGCGCTGGTGGGCGTGCGCGTGGAAGCCCGCCTGGGTGAGCGGCGTGGCATCGCCCTGGGCCTGATGATGATCCTGCTGGCGTGCCTGGCACGCTGGCTGATGGGCCAGGCGTCGGCGCTGCTGGTCACGGCGCTGCTCGGCGGCGCGGGTGTGGCGCTGATCCAGGCCTTGGTGCCGGCGATGATCAAGCGCGAATTCCGGCATCGCGTGCCGGTGGCGATGGGTGTGTACTCGGCCTCACTGATGGCCGGCGGCGGGCTCGCTGCGCTGCTCAGCCCGCTGGTGGCCACGCATTTCCAGGAATGGCAGGCGGGGTTGGGGGTGTGGCTGCTGCCGGCGTTGGGTGCCTTGCTGCTATGGGCCTGGCTGCCACTGGGCGCGGCCAGAAATCCACAGGTGGTGCCGGCCTTCAAGGACCTGCGCAATCGCCGCGCCTGGTTGCTGGCACTGTATTTCGGCCTGGTCAATTGCGGCTACATGAGCCTGGTGGCGTGGCTGCCGGCCTACTATCAGCAACTGGGTTGGGGCGTGCTGCCCAGCGGTTCGCTGCTGGCGTTCATGACCATCTTCCAGGTGATCGCCGCGCTGTTGATGCCGGTGCTGGCGCAGCGCGGTATCGACCGTCGGCCGCTGCTGGGCATCGCCCTGCTGGCCCAGACCGTGGGTTACCTCGGCCTGATCGTCGCGCCGCAGGAATATCCGCACCTCTGGGTGGCGTTGTGCGGCTTCGGCCTGGGCGCGTGTTTCGCCCTGAGCCTGCTGCTGACCCTCGACCACCATCGCGACCCACGCCAGGCCGGGCAACTGGCGGCCTTTGTGCAAGGCGTGGGCTTCTTGATCAATGCGGTGTCGCCGTGGCTGACCGGCTGGCTGCGCGGGCTGACCGGCAACTTTGTCAGCGCCTGGGTGGTGCTGACGGTCACGGCGGTGGCGATGCTGGCGGTGACACGCGTGTTCAGCCCGGCCACCTATCGCACGGGGCTAGAAGTCATAGCGCCCGGTCACCCCTAGCGTGCGCGGCGTACCGAGCAGGCCTTCGTAGCCGCCGTTCCCCCCCGTCCACAGCGTGGTGTAGTAGGTCTTGTCGAAGGCGTTTTTCAGCCATAACGACACGTCCCACTGCCCCTGCTCATAGTTGCCGCGCAGGCCGGTGGACAGGTTGACCACGGCGTAGGCGGGAATCTGTCCATAGTCGGAGTCCTCCACCGTGCCCACGGCCTTGGAGCGGAAGGCATAGCTGGCGGTGACGTAGGGTTCGAAGCCGTTATCCAGGTTCCACTTGTATTCGCCGTTGGCGTTGGCGATCCATTTCGAGGCCCCCACCACTTGGTGCCCACTCAGGTCGCAGGAGGCCGGCGCACCGGGGCGCAGACTGACTTCCGGCGGGCACGGCGCGTCCTTGTAAGACAGGTAGCTCACATCGTTGAACGAGCCGTTGAGGTTCAGCGTCAGGCCCTTGATCGGCACCAGGGTGCTTTCCACCTCGACACCCCGCGAGCGCACCGAACCGGCGTTGGTCAGGTACTGCACACGGTTGTCCTGGTCATAGGCATTGGTCTGGTAGCCGTTGACCTGGGTCCAGAACAGGTTGGCATTGAGCTGCAGCCGCCGGTCCCACAGCGTGCTTTTGAAACCCAGTTCGGCGTTGTTGGCGCGCTCGGTGCCGATCAACAGCGAGTCGGCCCCGGCCGTCGGTGCTGAGCCTACCGCCAGGTTGACCCCGCCGGACTTCTCGCCATGGGACAGCGTCGCGTAGCCCAGCAGGTTTTCGTTAAAGCGGTAGCTCAGGTTGAGCAAACCCGAGGGGCTGGTGCTGTATTGCGTGAGGTCGCCGGAGTCGTACGCCCCCGCGCGGCCACGTCGAGCCGTCGCGGCAGCACCGCTGACCGCCGCACCGCCAAGGGGAGCGTTGCGCGTGACCCAGGCACTTTTTTCTTCGTAGGTGCCGCGCAGGCCGGCGGTGAAATCCAGGCGCTCGGTGAGGTGCCAGGTGCCCTGGGCAAACAGTGCAAAACTGTCGGTGCGAATGTGCCCGTTGCCGACGCTGCTGACATTGGCCAGTGCGCCGGCCGGCGTGCCATTCCAGATATCGGCCTGAGGCCCGTAATAGCTGAAGGACTTGTTGTCCAGCGAGTTGCCGAAGTAGTAGGCACCGAGGACGTAATCGAAGAAACCGCCGGTAGGCGAAGCCAGCCGGAACTCCTGGGACCACTGCTTATCTTCCACCGACACCCCGGCGTTATACGACGCCGGCACGTTAAGGCCGTCGTCGTTACGCGGGGTGAAATTCCAGAAGCGATAGGAACTGACCGAGGTCAGGGTGAAATCGCTCGGCAACGTCCAGTTGGCCTCCAGCGACGTGCCGCCCTGGAACACGGTGACGTGCTGGTCGCTGTCCAGGTTGACCTTGCGGTGGGTGCCATCGACCAGGGTCGCGCCTGCGGCGTTGGCCCGCGACTGGTAGAGGTTGGTGCCGTTGATGGTCGGCCCGGTGCTGTACAGCACCCGGGTGCCGGCGCTGGAATCCTCTTCGTTGTAATCACCGATCCAGCGCAGGTTGAAGGTCTCGCTGGGCTTGTACAGCAGTTGCCCGCGAAAGCCCTGGCGCGAGCCGCCGTTAAGGTCATGGCCGTTGTATTCGTTCTTGATGTCGCCGTCGCTGCGGGTGCGATAGACCGAGAAACGCCCCGCCAGGTCATCGGTGAGCGGGCCGGAAATCGTGCCCTTGGTCTGGAAGTAGCCGTCCTCGCCCAGCGAGGTTTCAATGCTGCGCTCCGGGGTAAAACTCGGCGCGCGCGTGCTGATGTTGATCACCCCGGCGGTGGTGTTTTTGCCGAACAAGGTGCCTTGCGGGCCACGCAAGACTTCAAGCTGTTCGATGTCCATCAGGTCGAACACCGCCATGCCCGGCCGCCCCAGGTACACGTTGTCGATATACAGCCCTACGCTGCCCTCAAGGCCATCACTCGCCGGGTTGTTGCCCAGGCCACGAATCGACACGCTGGACTGGCGCGCATGCATATAAGCGACGTTGACGCTGGGCACCAGTTGCTGCAAATCCTGAATCCGATACACCCGTTGGCTCTCCAGGGCCTGGCCGCCGATCACGCTCATGGGCGTCGGCACTGCCTGGGCGCTTTCGGTGCGCCGCCGGGCGGTGACGGTGACCGTCTCCAACTCGCCGCCGGCGCTCTCGCCCTTGCTTACCGGCGCGGGCGTTTCGGCGGCCTGGGTCGGCGACCAACTGGAACTGCCGGCCACCAGAATGGCCAGGGGCAAGGACTTCAACAGACTCATAAGCGGCTCCGGAACCCGGAAATATCCATCGACAGATATTCCTTTAGGTTATTTATTTATGTTTTTACGAACATTTACTGCATAAGAGATAGCCTTTATAAGGAGTCGACCTAATGCATAGCCAATGCATTTCCCGGATATTTTTGATGTGAAAAATGCATATCGATTTGCGCCAGCTTCGTCACTTCATCGCCCTTGCCGAACAACGCAGTTTTGTCGCCGCCGCGTTGACGGTGAACCTGTCGCAATCGGCGTTCAGTCGCAGTATCCAGGCCCTGGAACACAGCGCCGGTTGCCAGCTGATTGACCGTGGCCGCAAAGACCTGGCGCCGACCAAACAAGGCCAGGTATTGCTGGAGCACGCTCGGCGCCTGGTCAGCGGCGCACAGCAACTGGCCAACGAGATCAGCCAGTTCAATGGCCTGGAGGCGGGGGAATTGCGTTTCGGCTGCGGCCCGGCACCGGCCAGCGGCTTGATCCCCCGCGCCATCGGCAGTTTTATCGGGCGCTACCCCAAGGCACGGGTGCAGTACCAGGTGGACGACTGGCAGAGCCTGAGCAAACGCCTGCTCAGTGAAGAGTTCGAGTTTTTCGTCGCCGACACCCGCCACTTCGAAGCCAACCCCGACTATCACACCCACCGCCTGCGCCCGCGCCGCTGGTATTTCTGCTGCCGCGCCGGCCACCCACTGGCCGGACGTGGCAGCGTAAGCGCCGCCGAGCTGATGAGTTACCCCCTGGCCGTGACCATCCGCCCGCCCAACCTGCGCAAGGTCATCGTCGACCTCAGCGGCCGGCCCGATTACCTGCCCAATGTCGAATGCGAGAACGGCTATAGCCTGATGGGCGTAGTGCTGCGCTCCGACGCCATCGGCATCGTCAGCGCCAACAGCGATGTGCTGCACATGGCCCGGGGCGAACTGGTGTGCTTGACGATCGAGGGCCTGGCGGAGGATCTGGAGGAGCGTTACACCCGCTACGGCGTCGTCAGCCGTGCCGGGTATCGCTTGTCGCCGCTGGCCGAAGCGATGATCGAGCAGATCAAGCAGATCGATGAGTTGGATGAAGAGGTGTGCGCGCTGGAGAACGTCGCCGTCTAGGCCATGCATCCACTGCATCAAAGCCAGTCCCCAAATGCACTTGCCAGCCCCCCACCCGAACGGCGAAAAACCTCACCTGTCCTCCGTCTGGTGAAGTCCCATGTCCCACCCCCAACCCGTGCGCAACGTGCTGTACATCATGTGCGACCAACTGCGCCGCGATTACCTGTCGTGCTACGGCCACGCCCACTTGCACACGCCGAACATCGATCGCCTGGCCGCCGCCGGTGTGCGCTTCAGCCGCGCCTATACCCAAGGCACCATCTGCGGGCCCTCGCGCATGTCGGCCTATACCGGGCGCTACGTCAGCAGCCACCAGGTGGCGTGGAACGCGGTGCCGTTGCCCCTGGAAGAACTGACCCTCGGCGACTACCTGCGTCCCCACGGCATCCGCACGGCACTGGTCGGCAAGACCCACGCCACACCCAATGTTGACGCCTTGCAACGCCTGAATATCGACCCTGACAGCGAGCAGGCCGAGCTATTGAACGAGGTTGGCTTCGAGGCGTACCTGCGTCACGACGGCATCTACCCCGACAGCCCGCTGTTCGAGGATAAACGCGAGTCCGCGCCCTACACCCATTACCTGCGCGAGCAGGGCTACAGCGGCGCCAACCCGTGGCACGAATGGGCCAATGCGGCAGCCGGTGAAAACGGCGAAGTCCTCAGCGGTTGGCACATGCGCAATGCAGGCCGCCCCGCGCGCGTGGCCGAGGAACATTCGGAAACCGTCTACACTACCGACCGCGCCATCGACTTTATCCGTGAGCAGGCCGAACAACCGTGGTGCCTGCACCTGTCCTATATCAAGCCACACTGGCCCTACATCGCACCGGCGCCCTATCACGCACTGTATGGCGCCGAGCATATCCAGGCACCGATCCAGCCAGGGGAGACCAGCGATCACCCGGTGTACCAGGCGTTCCGCCAGCACCAGGAGAGCCTGAATTTTTCCCGTGACGAGGTACGGCTCACGGTGATTCCCACCTACATGGGCTTGATCAAACAGGTCGACGACCAACTGGGACGCCTGTTCGATTTTCTGCAAGGCAATGACCGTTGGGACGACACCCTGATCGTGTTCACCAGCGACCACGGTGACTTCCTCGGCGATCACTTCCTCGGCGAAAAAGAATTTTTGCTGGAACCTGCGGTGGGCATTCCGCTGATCGTGCGTGACCCACGCGCCGCTGCCGATGCCAGCCGTGGCACGGTGGACGCGCGCCTGGTGGAAACCATTGATGCACTGCCGACCTTCCTCGACGCCTTGGGCCTGCCCGCAGCCGAGCACCGCCTGGAAGGGCGCTCACTGATCCCGTTGCTGCACGGCCAGGCAACCCGCTGGCGCCGCTACGCCATCGCCGAGTACGACTACGCCTTCCAGGCCCCGGCCCGCGAACGCCTGGCGCAACCCATCGACCGTTGCCGCATGACCATGGTGCGCAGCGAGCGCTGGAAATACCTGGCGTACGACGGCTTCCGCCCACAGCTGTTCGACCTGGAAAACGACCCGCAGGAACTGCACGACCTGGGCAACCACCCGGCCTATGCCGAAGTGCGCGAAACCCATTTGGGGTATCTGTTCGAATGGCTGCGCGGGCTGAAGCGACGCACCACCATCAGCCACGCAGAGATCGATCTGCGTGGCCAACGGTTTCGTTACGGTGAGCCGCAAGCGGAGAAAGTGGTGCAGATCGGCGTGTGGTAAACCACACATCGAATGTGGGGGGTCCCACTACCTCTTCGAAGTAGCGTTGTCGCGCAGCAAACGGGTACCTCTGTGGTGAGCGGGCTTGCCCCGCGTTGGGCTGCGCAGCAGCCCCAGAACCAGGCGCAGAGGAGTGCCTGATACACCGCATTCGTCTTCATCAGGGGCGCTTCGCACCCCAACGCGGGGCAAGCCCGCTCACCACAGGTACGGTGTTCGCCGTTGACTGACTGGCATCAGGGCTTGCCCCCTCCCACATTAGAGACCTTTGGTGGTCTGGCTGCGCTGCCCTTGCACGCCCACCGGCACATCGCCCTTGAGCGTCACCCGGCGCACGATGCGTTCCTGGGTGCCGTAGTCGTCCACGGCGTAATGCTGGGTGGCGCGATTGTCCCAGATCGCCACGTCGCCAGTGTTCCAGCGCCAGCGCACGGTGTTTTCCAGGCGGGTGACGTGGCTTTGCAGCAGGTTGAACAGCTGGGTCGAGTCAGCCTGGGAATAACCTTTCAGGCGCTTGACGAAGTGCCCCAGCAACAGGGTTTTCTCGCCACTGACCGGATGCACGCGCACCACCGGGTGCTCGGTTTCGTACACCGTCGAGGTGAACACCTTGCGGTATGCCTCAAGCCGCTCGGCCGACACATCCGGCTTGAGCGCGGCGTAGTCGTATTCGTTGCTGTGCACCGCCCACAAGTTATCCGCCAGGGCGCGCAGTTCGACGCTGAGGTCGTTGTAGGCGCTCGAGGTGTTGGCCCAGACCGTGTCGCCACCGGACTTGGGCGCCAGCACCGAACGCAGCACCGAGGCTTTCGGGTAGGCATCGACGAAGGTCACATCGGTGTGCCAGGAATTGGCGCGCTGCCCACGGGTACCGTCCAGTTCCATCAGGAAGCGCGTGCCGTCGCGCACCGGCACCGTCGGGTGGGCAATCGGCTCGCCGAGCAGATGGGCAAAGGCTTCCTGGCTCTGGTCATCGAGGTGAGTCTGCTCGCGAAAGAAGATCACCTTGTACTGCACCAGCGCCTGCTGGATGGCTTCGACCGTGGCGGCATCCAGATCGCCGGACAGTGTGATACCGCGAATCTCGGCGCCGATGCGGCCGGCGACCGGGTGAATATCCAGCGCCTGGGCGACGGGTTGAACAGCTAATGCGGCGTTGCTCATGGTGATGACCCTCTTGTGCCTGCTGATGGGGACGCTTTCCGACAACGCTCTATCCATATGCAATTTAGATCTAGTAGATGAACAAATGCTTCATTGACGGAATAAGAGCTTGCATTTAAAACCTCTGCTCCCGTGGTCGCAAATGCCTTCGACCTATTTTTAAGATGCAGGGAAAGCATATGGATCTTCGCCAACTGCGCTACTTCATCGCCCTCAACGAACACCGCAGTTTCGTGCGTGCGGCAGACGCCATGGGCATCACCCAACCGGCGTTCAGCCGCAGCATCCAGGGGCTGGAACAGGAGTTCGGCTGCGTGCTGGTCGACCGTGGCCACAAGGACCTGCGCCCCACGCCGGAGGGCCAAGTGGTGCTGCAACATGCCTTGTCCCTGGTGCACGGCGCCGCCTTGCTGAGCAGTGAAGTGACGCGCATGACCAAGCTCGACGCCGGCGACCTGCGCTTCGGCTGCGGCCCGGCCCCGGCAGTGAAACTGGTGCCGGATGCGGTGGCGCGCTTTATCAGCGCCCACCCGAAAATCCGCACCAGTTTCCAGGTGGATAACTGGGAAAAACTCAGCCGTGCCCTGAGCCGTGAAGAGATCGAATTCTTTATCGCCGACATCCGCCAATTCGAAGCCGACCCGAATTTCCAGACCCGCGCGCTGACCCCCAAGCGCGGGGTATTTTTTTGCCGACCGGGGCACCCGTTGCTGGCCAAGGACAGCCTGTCGACCAACGACATGTTCGACTACCCGCTGGCGTCGCCGCTGATCTCACAGGGCATTCGCAAACTGTTGGCGAACCTGAGCGGGCGCATGGATTTTTCCCCGAGCATCCAGACCGAACATTTCCCGGCGCTGGTGAAGATCGTACTGCAGTCCAATGCCATCGGCGTGGGCACCGAGGAGGCATTCGCCGAAGACATCGCCCAGGGCACGCTGAAGCTGCTGCACTGGCGCAACCTGCCGCAGAACATGGAGACCATGAGCGCCCGCTGCGGGATTGTCAGCCGCACCGGTTCGCGGTTGTCGCCGGCGGCGAAGGCGATGATCGAGACGCTGGTGGAGGTGGACAGGCAGGAGGTGAGTGTGGCGGTTTGAAGGGCCTCATCGGGGGCAAGCCCCGATAGCCATGAGTATCTACACAACTTCAATAGAATAGTGCGTAGCAGCTGTCGAGCCCCGGCGAGGCTGCGTTGGCCGCGACTCGTTCCTGAATCGGCAGCGCGCCTGACGCAGCCTCGCTTGCGCTCGGCAGCTGCTACGGGGGGGCCTTGATGGGGTTGGATAAGACGGTATCTACGCAGAAGGCTCGCTCAAGTTGTGTAGATACCCATGCCCCGATGGCGATAGCCCAGCACCACCCGACTCAAAGCCCCGCCGCCGACAGATTCGGCGCCACCCAGTCACTCACCTGGAACGACTTGCGAATCAGCTTCTCCTTGGAAGCCAGGTCCACCGAACCCTGCAATTTAGCCAGGAACACCGGGTCCAGGGTCGACGGGAAAATCTCGCTGAGGGTCTGGTCTTTCAAGTCATTGGTGAGGATCACCGGCGGGTAACTGGCCAGCCCGGACACCAGCGCTATGTAGGCTTGCTTGTTGTTGTCATCGGTCAACCATTGCACCGCCTGCTGCTGGGCCTTGAGCAGCTTGGCGACGGCGTCGGGGTGCTCGTCGACAAACTGCTTGCTGCCCACCAGCACCGCCTGGACGCTGCCGGCGCCACCGAGGTCCTTGGTGGTCAGCGGTATTTCAGCCAGCCCCTTGGCTTGCAATGCCGTCAGGTTCGAACCGCCCCAGGTGGCGTCGATCTGCTTGGCGGCCAACGCGGCATTGGCGGCGTTGTAGTCCAGGCTGATGACTTTGAGGTCCTTCTCACTCAAGCCCTGGCTGGCCAATGCACTGTCGAACGACAACTGGCTGGCCGTGCCACGGAACACCGCGACGCGCTTGCCCTTGAGGTCCTGCAAGGTCTTGATGCCAGAACCCGGTACCACGCCGAGGTACTGCTTGATGTCCCGCGCGGTAGCACTGAGCAAGCGCGTCTCCAGGCCATTGGAGCGGCCGATGATCGCCGCCAGGTCGCCCAGGTATGCCAGGTCCACCTGCCCGTTGGCGAAGGCTTCGTTGATCACAGGGCCGGCGCCCTTGAAGTAATTCCACTGGATCTTGATGCCTTGGTCGGCAAAGGCTTTTTCGAAGATCTGCTGCTCGCGCAGCACGTCCGTTATGCCCCCGCCGCTGTGCTGGCTGCCTGCGCTGAGGTCGGGCACGGCGATGCGGATTTCCTTGAGGTCGGCAGCCTGTACCAGGCCCGCCAGTGCGGTGCCTGCGACCAGGGTGATCAGACGTTTGAACGGCAGTTTCATAAGCGCAGCTCCTTGTGGGCGAGGGTCGCCTGGGGAGCAGAAAGTAGGCACAACCTGGTCAAAACTTTAAATACTATAAATTCACAATTTAATAGCTTTTAGGACTATGCGAAGGGAAACGCAGGCTCCAGAGGGCTATGCATGAATAGCATCGAAAATATTCTTCGAATGCATTGGATGCGTGCCGGAGCGAGGCTTTAAATGGCTTTTCTTATCCCTCAATCATCTTGATTACGTTTTTATAAGATCGAAATCACATAACGCCCTTGGCGACAACGGAGGTCCTCCATGGCCCGAATCTCACTTTTGAGCCTACCGCTCGCGGCTCCCGGCGCCGCGCCACGTTGGCCGCTGCACAGTGAACGGCTGTTGCCATGGTTGCTGCCGGTGACGCTGTTTGCGCTGTGGTGGCTGGCCAGCCGCAATCACTGGATGAGCGAGCAGATCCTGCCGCCACCGTCGCTGGTGTGGAGCAGCGCCGTGGAACTGGCCGGCGGCGAGCTGTGGAGCCACCTGGCGATCAGCCTGCAACGCCTGTCCTGGGGGTTGCTGGCGGGCATTGGCGCCGGGGCGCTGCTGGGGGCGGTGTTGGGTTTCAGCGCGCGCGCCGAGCGCCTGGTGTTTCCGACGTTCAGCGCGTTGTCGCAGGTACCGACCCTGGCCTGGATTCCACTGTTCATGGTGTTCTTCGGCATTGGCGAAACCCTGAAACTGGTGGTGCTGGTGAAAGCGATCGTGGTGCCCGTCACCCTGCATACCCTGGTGGGCGTGCGCGACGCCCAACCCCAGTTACGCGAAGCCGCCCGCGTGTTGCGCCTGCCCACGCACCTGTTGATCCGGCGCCTGATCCTGCCTGCCGCGCTGCCCGCCTTTATGGCCGGCGTGCGCCTGGCCCTGGCGGCCGGCTGGACCTCGCTGCTGGCGGTGGAGTTGCTGGCCTCCAGCGAAGGCATCGGCTACCTGATGGTGTGGGCGCGCCAGCTGTTCATGCTCGATATCGTCTTCGTGTGCATCGTGGTCATCGGCGTATTCGGCGTGGTGATGGACCGTGGCATTGGCTGCCTGGACCGCAAATGGGTGCACTGGCCCCACCCGGCCACGGCGCAGATTCGTCGCGGCCCGCGCTATCAAGGCTGGCAGCGCCTGCAACCGTGGTTGCTGCCCCTGCTGTTGCTGGCGCTGTGGCAGGTCGCGACGCAACAAGGCTGGGTCGACACGAACATTCTGGTCAGCCCATGGGTGGTGCTGCACACCACCGTCGCCGGGGTGGTGGATGGCAACCTCAGCGGTGCACTGGGCACCAGCCTGGGGCGAAGCCTGGGCGGGTTGCTGCTCGGTGGCGGCCTTGGCTTTGCCATGGGCCTGTGGCTGGGACTGTCACGGCGCAGTGAGCGGGTACTCGGGCCGACCCTGGCCGCCTTGCGCCAGATCGCGATTTTCGCCTGGGTGCCGCTGCTCACTGCCTGGTTTGGCTTGGGTGAGTTGGCCAAATGGGTGTTTATCGCCCTCGCCGCCTTCTTCCCGTTGTTTATCGCCACCCAACGCAGCGTGCTGAATCTGTCGCCACAGCTCAACGAAGCGGTGCAGGTGTTGCGCCTGAACCTGTTCCAACGGCTGCGACGCCTGGTACTGCCAGGCGCCGCAGCCGGCATTTTCGCCGGCCTGCGCCTGAGCCTGATCTACGCCTGGCTGGGCACCATCGGTGCGGAATATTTCATGCCGTCCAACGGCGGTATCGGCAGCCTGATGATCGGCGCCCAACAACTGCTGCGCATGGACCTGATCATGAGCGGCATGCTCCTGGTCGGCCTCACCGGCGCGGCCCTCAACCTGATCGGCCAGCGCATCGAAACCCGCGCCACCCGCTGGAGACACGCATGAACGCACCTATCGTCAGCTTCAACCATGTGGGCAAGACCTTCGACGTCGACGGCTTCGAGCTGGAAGCCATCCGCGAATTCAACCTGGAGATTGCCGAAGGCGAATTCGTCGCGATTGTCGGCTCCAGCGGCTGCGGCAAATCCACCCTGCTGCGTTTGCTGGTGGGGCTCGATACGCAGTTTCGCGGCGAGATCCGCGTCGACGGCAAAGCGGTCAGCGGCATCGGCGGCGAGCGCGGCATCGTGTTCCAGGAGCATCGTCTGTTCCCCTGGCTCACCGTGGCGGAAAATATCGGCCTGGGCCTGGTCAACGAGCCACTGAGCGAAGCAGAGCGCAATCGGCGCATCAGCGATTTTATCGAGCTGGTCGGCCTCACCGACTTCACCCGCGCCTATCCGCACCAACTGTCCGGCGGCATGGCGCAACGGGTGGCGATTGCCCGCGGCCTGGTGGCCAGCCCGCGCATTCTGCTGCTGGACGAACCCTTCGGTGCCCTCGACGCCCTGACCCGCCAGCAGATGCAGGACGAACTCCTGGCGATCCGCGCCCGCGCCAAAATCACCACGGTATTGGTGACCCACGATGTGGAGGAAGCGATTTTCCTCGCCGACCGCGTGGTGGTGATGGAGCCCCGGCCGGGGCGGATCAAGCAGGTCGTCGAGATTGCCCTGCCCCACCCGCGCCAGCGCAGCAGTTTCGAATTCCACCAGCTGCGTGAGGAGTTGCTGCATGAACTGACCAGCGACGGCCATTACCAGCCGCCCGCGCGCGAACAGATCCGCGACCTGCCACTGGCGTTTATCGCCTGCTGAAAAACCGCCTGCTGATGAGGAGTGCCTTGATGCCGCAACGTCCCAATTTTCTCGTGATCCTGGCCGATGACATGGGCTTCTCCGACCTCGGTGCGTTTGGCGGGGAAATTTCCACGCCGCACCTGGACGCTCTGGCGCTGAACGGCCTGCGCCTGACCGACTTCCACACTGCCCCGACGTGCTCGCCTACCCGCTCGATGCTGCTCACCGGCACCGACCACCATATCGCCGGTATCGGCACCATGGCCGAGGCACTGACCCCGGAGCTGATCGGCAAGCCCGGCTACGAGGGCTACTTGAATGACAAGGTGGTGGCACTGCCGGAGCTGCTGCGCGAGGCCGGTTATCAGACACTGATGAGCGGCAAGTGGCACCTGGGCCTGACCGCCGAACTGGCGCCCCACGCCCGCGGTTTCGAGCGTTCGTTCTCGCTGCTGCCGGGGGCGGCCAACCACTACGGCTTCGAACCGACCTATAACGACGACACCCCGGGCCTGCTCAAATCCACCCCGGCGCTGTACATCGAAGACGACCGGTTCGTGGAGCAATTGCCCAAGGACTTCTATTCCTCCGATGCCTTCGGCGACAAGCTGCTGCACTATCTCAAGGAGCGCGACCAGGCCCGGCCGTTCTTCGCCTACCTGCCGTTTTCCGCGCCGCACTGGCCGTTGCAGGCGCCTGCGGACATCGTCGAGAAGTACCGTGGCCGCTACGACGCCGGCCCCGAAGTGCTACGCCTGGAACGCCTGGAAAAACTCAAGGCATTGGGGCTGATCGACGCCAATGTCGAACCCCATCCGTTGATCGAACTGAACACCCAGTGGGCCGCCTTGAGCGACGAACAGCGCCAGGTCTCGGCGCGGGCCATGGAGGTGTATGCGGCGATGGTCGAGCGCATGGACTGGAACATCGGCCGAGTGGTGGATTACCTGCGCCAGCAGGGGCAGTTGGACAATACCTTCATTGTGTTCATGTCCGACAACGGCGCCGAAGGTGCGCTGTTGGAGGCGTTCCCCAAGTTCGGGCCGCAGTTGCTCACCTACCTCAACCAGCATTACGACAACAGCCTGGACAATATCGGCCGCGCCAATTCCTATGTCTGGTATGGCCCGTCATGGGCGCAGGTGGCGACGGCGCCGTCGCGGTTGTTCAAGGCGTTCACCACCGAGGGCGGGATTCGCGTGCCGGCGCTGGTGCACTATCCGCAGTTGTCGCTCAAAGGTCGTATCAGCCATGGTTTCGGCACGGTGATGGACATCACGCCGACCATCCTCGACCTGGCCGGCGTGCGCCATCCGGGCAAACAATGGCGTGGCAAGCCGGTGGCGCCGCTGCGGGGCAAGTCGTGGCTGGGCTTCCTCTCTGGCGAGACCGCCCAGGTGCACGACGACAACACCGTAACCGGCTGGGAACTGTTCGGCCGCCGCGCGATTCGCCAGGGCCAGTGGAAAGCCGTGTACATCCCCGGCCCGGTGGGCCCGGCGACCTGGCAACTGTATGACCTGGGCCAGGATCCCGGCGAAATTCACGACCTGGCCTTGAGTCATCCGGACAAGCTCGCCACGTTGATCGGCCACTGGCAGCAGTACGTCGACGAAACCGGCGTGGTGCTCAGCGCGTCGCCGTTTCAGCCGGATTGAGCCGGGCCTGGGGCGACGCCATGGGCTCAAGCCGATTGGCCCGCGCAAACGTGCCGAAATCATTGAAGCGCACGCCCATCTCGGCCATGACCTTATGTGCCACCTTGGCCGTCATCTGGCGGATGTAGAACGGCTCCTTCACCACAAAATGGTGAATCCCGTGGGTGCTGCCGAAGTTGAAGCAGAACGCCTGCAACGGCCACAGCCACCACGGGTTCAGCACTTGGGTTTGCTGGATCACATTGCCCGGTTCCACATCGCCGTAGTAGTGCATGTTGGAGCTGACAAAGTGCAGGCAAAAGGTGCGCAGCACATTGGGGCCGATGATCACCACGGCGGCGATGTCGATCACCTGCATCATCTGCAAGGTGCCGGTGGACCAGTCGATCGGCGTGCCCAGCAGGCTGGCGATGCCGTTGGCGGCATGGAAGCCGAGGAAGATATACCACGCGCCCCAATGCAGCAGCGCCAAAGGTGCGTAGACCAGCAGCGAGCGCTTGAGGATCTTGAGTTTGTGGCCCCAGGTCTTGGCGCGCAGCATGCGGATAAACGCCGACATCACGTTATCGCCCACCATCAGCAACCGCGCCAGGCCCCAGGGCTCGCCGTTGGTGATCGCACGTTCCTCCATATCGGTCTCGGTGCCGGAGACCTTGTGGTGATTGAGGTGCAGGTGCCGACGGATCCACGGGTTGATGGTACTCGGCCGCGCCAGCCACACCAGGCCCATCATCAGGTTGTGGGCCACGCGCTGTTTACGAAAGTACATGCTGTGGATCAGGTCGTGTTCCAGCTCGTGGGTCAGTGAGGCCAGGAACGCATTGAGCAGCAGGCAGGTCCACCAGGCCATATGACCGCTGATATAGAGCGCCGCCGAGCCCATCATGCCGAGCAAGGCAAAGGCCAGGATACCCGCGCCCAGGGCGTCCTGATGCTGCAACCACGGGTGCCGGCGACGCAAGCGCACGCCTTCGGCGAGCACCACTTCACGGATATGCGCCGAACGCTGTTGCGCGTTCATCTGCTGGGGACTTGCAGAAGTACCGTCCATGCTCCCATCCTCTTATTCATTGAGGGTTACATCCTGCACCAGGGCTTCTTGCAGGACGCTAGCCCCACACGCCAACCTGTTGACTGCAAGCGCCAATCGCCATGACCGAACCGACTTCCCTCGCCAGCTGGACCCGCGCCCTGCGCAAGCAGCTCGATGCCCTGGGCCTCGACAGCGCCGCGCTGTGCGCCCAGGCCGGGCTTGATCCGCAGCAGATGGACGACCCCAACGCGCGTTACCCGCTGTCGGCCACCACGCGCCTGTGGGAACTGGCGGTGCAGGCCAGCGGCGATCCGGCCATCGGGTTGCGGGTGTCGCGGTTTGTCAGCCCGACCACCTTTCATGCGCTGGGTTATGCATTGGTGGCGAGCGGCAGCCTGCGCGAGGTGTTCGAGCGCATCGTGCGGTATCACCAGGTGGTCAGCGATGCCCTGAGCCTGGAACTCAGCGGCGATGGCGAGCGCTACCGCTTTCGCCTGCTGCAACCGCCAGGCAGCCCGGCGCCGGCGCTGGAAGCCATCGATGCGTTTGCCGCGATCTATGTGCGCACGTGCCGCAATCGCCTGGGCCGCGACTATGCGCCGCTGGCGGTTTACCTGCGGCGCCCGCAACCCGCCGACCCCAAGCCCTGGCACACGGTGTTCCGCGCACCGGTGTTTTTCGGCGCCGAGGAAGACCGCCTCGAATTCGCCGCCAGCGCTTTCGACAGCCACCTGGACGACGCCAACCCGGAACTGGCCGAACACAACGAAACCGTGCTCAAACGCACCCTGGCGCAACTGCAACCGCTGACCTGGGAGCGCAAGGTGCGCGCGGCCATCGAGGCGCAACTGCCCGATGGCGAGCCGAGTGCCGAGCGGATTGCCCAGGCGCTGCACTTGAGTTTGCGCAGTTTGCAGCGGCATCTGGCGGATGAGGGGTGTCGGTTTGATGCGTTGCTCAATGAGTGTCGCCAGAACTTGGCGTTGCTCCACTTGCGTGATCCACAGTGTTCATTGGCCGAGGTCAGCCATCTGTTGGGATTTGCCGATACCAGCAGCTTTAACCGGGCGTTCAAGCGCTGGACGGGGATGACGCCGGGGCAGTTTCGGGATGGGTTGCGGTAAGGGGATATGTGGGGAGGCTGAAGGTCTCATCGGGGCATGGGTATCTACACAACTTTTCAGCCCCTGACAAATCTCACTGTGGCGAGCGGGCTTGTCCCGCGCTGGGCTGCGTAGCAGCCCCAAAACCAGCCTCTACAGAGTGTCTGATACACCGCGTTCTTCTTTACTGGGGCTGCTACGCAGCCCAGCGCGGGACAAGCCCGCTCACCACAACAGCCCTATCTGCCGGGCGCTCAGTGTTGAGCCCAAGTTGTGTAGATACCTATGCTCATCGGGGGCAAGCCCCCACATTTGAAATGCGTTCTCCTGTGGGAGGGGGCTTGCTCCCGATGGCAATCTTTCAGGCACTACAGTGACGGGATCAATCAGCGACCCCGATCCCGCCGCAACAGTTTCCTGACCCGCATCACCAACCCCTTGGCCTCAAACGGCTTGAGCAGGTAATCATCCTCATGCAGCTCCAAGCCGCGCAGGCGATCTTCAATCCCGCCCGGCGTGGTCAGGAACAACACCGGCGTCTCACCCTTCTGCCGGATGGCCTGCTGCAGCTTCCAGGCATTCAGGCCAGGCAACATCACATCCAGGATCACCAGGTCGTATTCGGCGCTTTCGACAAAGCGCTGCGCCGCCATGCCGTTGGCCGCGACTTCCACGGTGTAGCCGGCCTCGTTCAATCCCCGGGCCATCCGCTGTGCCTCTTCGGATTCATGTTCCACTAACAGCACACGCATAACACACCTCGATTGATCAGGTTTGCAGGCTAACACCCTCAGGTGTGCGCCGCCTCTCGTAGCCGCTGCGCATCGAGGATTTCGATCTCGCCGTAGCCCAGGCGCACGATGCCCTGGGCTTGCAGGTCCTTGAGCAAGGCATTGGTGGTCTGGCGCGACAGGCTCAACATCGCCGCCAGGTCTTCCTGGGGCAGTTGCAGCACGCGTTTTGAAGGCGCCATGTCGCCGTAGCCCTCAACAATCATCAACAGCCGGTGGGCCAGGCGCACCGAAGCGGGCATCAGGCTGAGCTGTTCGAGGCCGATAAAACTCAGGCGCAGCTTCTGGCTCATCAGCAACGCCAGGTCGCGCCAGTAGCAAGGGGATTGATCGAGGATCTTCAGCAGCGCCTGCTGCGGCACCTGCACCAGCGTGCACGGCCCCGTGGCGCAGGCGTCGTGGGTGCGCGGCAAGCCGTCGAACAGGCAGATCTCGCCGAACCAGTAGGGCGCCCCCACCAGGCTCAACAACGCTTCCTTGCCGTGCTCATTCACCGCACTGACACGCAACGTGCCGTCGAGCACCGCATACAAGCCGCAGGGGGGGTCGCCGCGCTTGAACAGGTATTGACCCGCCGTCAGCTGCCGCAGCCGCGCATGGGCCAGCAGACTATGCTGAAAAGGTACGGGCAGGTGACTGAACCAGTGGCCGACGGCCAACCGGGAGTGCCATTGCGTCGCATCCATGAGAACTCCGAAGATTGTCGCCCAACTGACAGTTAGTCCCAGGCTGACAGGGCATGATCAAACATCCTACAGGAGGAACAACAATGAAAAGCCTCGTCGATCACCTCAGTCAATACGCCGCGTACCACCGCGACCCACGCAATATCGCCAGCCACTTCATCGGCATCCCGCTGATTGTGGTCGCCGTGGCTGTGCTGCTGTCACGCCCCGAATGGGCTGTGGGTGGGCTGTGGCTTTCCCCGGCAGTGATAGTGGCGCTGTTTTCCGCGTGGTTTTACCTGCGGCTTGAACTGGCCCTGGGCGCGCTGATGACGGTGTTGATAGGCTTGTCGGTGTGGGCCGGGCACGTGTTGGCGGCGCAGAGCACGATGGTGTGGCTCAGCAGCGGGGTGGGAATGTTCGTGGTGGGCTGGGTGATTCAGTTTGTCGGGCATTACTACGAAGGCAGGAAGCCGGCGTTTGTGGATGACGTGTCGGGGCTGATTGTGGGGCCGCTGTTTGTGGTGGCGGAGGTGGCGTTTTTGCTGGGGCTGCGCCAGGGTTTGAAGCAGCAGATCGAAGAGCGCTCGGGACCGGTGGTTCGCCGCGATCTGAAGCCGAGACAGATCTGAATGTGGGAGGGGGCTTGCTCCCGATTGCAGTGGGTCAGCAGCAGATAAGCTGGCTGAAACACCGCTATCGGGAGCAAGCCCCCTCCCACATTGAACCTGTTTCACATCGGGTTTTTTGTTTGGGGCTCAGGCTTTTTGCCAGACCTTGGGCTTGAAGAACAAGGTCTCGCCTCGTACCAAACCAGTCAGGCTGTCGTGGTCCTTCACCACTTCGGCTTCGATCAGCTCGCTCTGGCCTTCGACCTTCAAGGTCACCCGCGTGGTCGCGCCCAACGGACGAATATCACGCACTTCGGCCGCGTGATGATCTTCCAGTTCGTGGCGCGACAGCGACACTTCGTGGGGGCGGAACAGCACGTGCCGGTCTTCACCCAGGTGCAGGCGGTTGGAGTCGCCAAGGAAGTGGTAGACGAAATCGCTGGCCGGGTTTTCGTAGACGTCGCCCGGTGAGCCGATCTGCTCGATCACGCCTTTGTTCATCACCACGATGCGGTCGGCGACTTCCATGGCCTCTTCCTGGTCGTGGGTCACGAACACCGAGGTCAGGTTGATGTCTTCGTGCAGGCGCGCCAGCCAGCGGCGCAGTTCCTTACGCACCTTGGCATCGAGGGCGCCGAAGGGTTCATCCAGCAGCAGCACCTTCGGCTCGACCGCCAACGCGCGGGCCAGGGCGATACGCTGGCGCTGGCCGCCGGAGAGTTGTTCCGGGTAACGGTCGGCCAGCCAGTCCAGCTGCACCATGTTCAGCAGTTCATGAACCTTGGCCGCAATCTGGCTTTCGTTCGGGCGCTGGTTCTTCGGCTTCATGCGCAGGCCGAAGGCGACGTTGTCGAACACGGTCATGTGGCGGAACAGCGCGTAGTGCTGGAACACAAAACCGACGTTGCGATCACGCACGTCGTGGCCGGAGACGTCTTCACCGTGGAACACGATGCTGCCGTCATCCGGGGTTTCCAGGCCGGCGATGATGCGCAGCAAGGTGGTCTTGCCGCAGCCGGAAGGCCCAAGCAAGGCCACCAGTTCGCCACTCTGGATATCCAGGTTGATGCTGTCCAGGGCCTTGAAGGCGTTGAAGTTCTTGCTGACGTTACGGACTTCGATCGACATGACTTATTCCTCAGCCGCACTGGCGCGCAGGCGATTAATACGGTTCTCGCTCCACTGCTTGAGCAGCAGGATGAAGAGCGCCAGGATCAGCAGCAGACTCGCCACCGCAAACGCGGCAACGTGGTTGTATTCGTTGTAGAGAATCTCGACGTGCAGCGGCAAGGTGTTGGTCACGCCGCGAATATGGCCGGACACCACCGACACCGCGCCGAACTCCCCCATGGCCCGCGCGGTGCACAGCACCACGCCGTAGATCAGGCCCCATTTGATATTCGGCACGGTGACATGCCAGAACATCTGCCAGCCATTGGCGCCCAGCAGGCGTGCGGCCTCTTCTTCCTGGGTGCCCTGCTCCTGCATCAGCGGGATCAGTTCGCGGGCGACGAACGGCACGGTGACGAAGATGGTCGCCAGTACGATGCCGGGCAAAGCGAACACGATCTGGATGTCATGCTCCTGCAACCAAGGGCCAAACAGGCCCTGGGCGCCGAACATCAGCACGTAGACCAGGCCGGCGATCACCGGGGAGACCGAGAACGGCAGGTCGATCAGCGTCACCAGGATGCTCTTGCCACGGAACGAGTACTTGCTCACGCACCAGGCCGCACTGACGCCGAATACCAGGTTGAGCGGCACCGAAATCAGCACGGCGATCACCGTGAGTTTCAGCGCGGACAACGCGTCCGGTTCAAGGATTGCGGTGAAAAACGCGCCGAGGCCGTTCTTCAAGCCCTGGGATACCACGATAAACAGCGGCAGCAGCAGGAACAGGAAGAACACCAGCCAGCCCAGGCTGATCAGGATGCGCCGGGAAACAGCGCTGCCACGGCGGGCTGCGTTGGCCGAGGATGCCGCGGAAATAGACGATTGGGACATGTTCCGCGCCTCCTTATGGACGTTCGATGCGCCGCTGCAACAAGTTGATCAGCAGCAGCAGGACAAAGGAAACCACCAGCATCAGTACGCCAATGGAGGTGGCGCCGCGGTAGTCGTACTGGTCGAGCTTGACCATGATCAGCAACGGCAGGATCTCGGTTTTCATCGGCATGTTGCCGGCGATGAAAATCACCGAACCGTACTCACCGACGCCACGGGCAAACGCCAGGGCGAAACCGGTCAGCCAGGCGGGCAGCAGCGCGGGGACGAGGATGTAGCGGAACACCTGCAACGGCTTGGCGCCCAGGCAGGCGGCGGCTTCTTCGATTTCCCGGGGGATATCCGCGAGTACCGGCTGCACCGTGCGCACCACGAACGGCAGGGTCACGAAGGTCAGCGCCAGGGTGATGCCCAAGGGGCTGTAGGCGATCTTGAAGCCCAGGTCGGCGGCGAACTGGCCCACCAGGCCGGTCGGCGTGTACAGCGCAGTCAGGGCAATACCGGCCACGGCGGTGGGCAGGGCGAACGGCAGGTCGATCATCGCATCGATGATCTTGCGGCCGGGGAAGGTGTAGCGCACCAGCACCCAGGCCAGCAGCGTGCCGATCACGCCATTGATCAGGGCGGCGTACAGCGCGGTGCTGAAGCTCAGCTTCAACGCCGCCAGCACACGGGGTGCGGAGATGATGTTCCAGAACTGATCCCAGGTGAGTTGAGCGGCGTGTACGAACATCGCCGCGAGGGGGATGAGTACGATCAGGCTGAGGTACACCACGGTGTAGCCCAGCGTCAGCCCGAAGCCGGGTATGACGGGGGAAATACGACGCGACATAAGAGTCCTTGGTTAAAGGTAGAAACCACTGTAGGAGCGAGCTTGCTCGCGAAGACCTCAAGGGCACCGCGCTCATTCAGAATGCCCGCGTCATCGTTGACGATCTTCGCGAGCAAGCTCGCTCCTACCGGTACTTTGGCTTACTGCGCCGTGTAGATCTGGTCGAACACGCCACCGTCGTTAAAGAATTTCGGCTGGGCAGTTTTCCAGCCGCCGAAGTCTTTGTCGATAGTCACCAGGTCCAGTTTCGGGAACTGCTGGGCGTATTTGGCGGCCACTTTTGCATCCCGTGGGCGGTAGAAGTTCTTCGCCGCAATCTCCTGGCCAGCCGGGCTGTACAGGTGCTTGAGGTATTCAGTGGCGATCTCGGTGTTGCCCTTTTTCTCGGCGTTCTTGTCGACCACGGCCACCGGCGGCTCCGCAAGGATCGACAGGGACGGCACCACGATGTCGAACTTGTCGGCGCCGCCGTCTTCTTTCAGGGCCAGGAACGCCTCGTTTTCCCAGGCCAGCAACACGTCGCCCTGACCGTTGTTGACGAAGGTAATGGTCGAACCGCGCGCGCCGGTGTCGAGGATCGGCACGTGCTTGAACAGCTCCTTGACGTATTCCTGGGCCTTGGCTTCGCTGCCACCGGATTTCAGGCCGTAGGCCCAGGCGGCAAGGAAGTTCCAGCGCGCACCGCCGGAGGTTTTCGGGTTAGGCGTGATCACGGAAACGTCTTTCTTGATCAGGTCGCCCCAATCCTTGATGCCTTTAGGGTTGCCCTTGCGCACCAGGAACACGATGGTCGAGGTGTATGGGGTGCTGGCGTCCGGCAGGCGGGTCTGCCAGTTTTCCGGCAGGGTCTTGCCCAGCTTGGCGATTTCGTCGATGTCACCGGCCAGGGCCAGGGTCACCACGTCGGCGCGCAGGCCGTCGATCACTGCCCGGCCTTGCTTGCCCGAACCACCGTGGGATTGCTGGATCTTGACGTTATCGCCGGGGTGGGACTGTTTCCAGAAGTTGGTGAACTCAGCGTTGTAGTCCTGGTACAGCTCACGGGTAGGATCGTACGAGACGTTGAGCAACTCGTAGTCCTTGGCAACGGCGGAACCGGCAAACACGGCGCTGGCCAGGGCGGCCAGGGCATAACGGCGAATCGACGACATAGAAGCTCCTGAAAATTCTGGGTGTTGGCTTTTTCTTATAGTGACGGGGTCTATCGCCGTTATTGCTTAGCTCGGTTTGTTACCCGGGTTCTGCAAACGGAATTTTTCCTTGCGTTCGATCTGTACCACTTGAGCGTTGTGCACAGTGATTTCCACCGCGCCAAACCGCAGATCGCGCAAGGCGCTCTGGATCTCGCGCAAAATGGCTGCTTCGTCCTGGCCGTCGACGCTACGTAGAGATGCGCTCATGGTCTCGCTCCTGAAATGAATAGTGCCTCGCAGTGGCGGCACTGCTTGCGGCGTAGGGCGATAGTAGATAAGCGCGGATATTCTTAAAAATACTATTTAAGAATGTTTATATAACCAGAAAGAATTTTCTGGCAGGACGTGGTGTTGCGCGCTTGTTTTGCGCCCAAGCGCTGAAATAACGCCTTGTGAATATCCAAATGTGGGAGGGGGCTTGCCCCGATGGCGGTCTATCAGTAACAAATGTTCAGACTGGCACACCGCTATCGGGAGCAAGCCCCCTCCCACATTTGAATGCATTTCAAGGCTGGAGAGTGGGTGCGCAGTTCCAATCAATCTCGTCCGCCGGCATCGGCCGCCCAAACCAGTACCCCTGGCCCATATCGCAGTGCTGCTCCAACAAGAACCGCGCCTGCTCCACCTGTTCGATCCCCTCGGCATGCACCTGCATGCCCATGCTTTTCGCCAGGGCGATCACCACCCGCACAATGGCGGCATCGTCTTCGTCCCACGGCAGCCCGGCGACAAAGCCCTGGTCGATCTTGAGTTTCTGCACCGGCAGGCGCTTGAGGCGCAGCAGGGAGGAATAGCCGGTGCCGAAGTCATCGATGGCCAGGCGCAAGCCCAGTTCGCGCAGGCGGTGCAGTTGTTCCAGGGCCACTTCGGGGTCGTCCATCACCGCGCTTTCGGTGACTTCCAACTCCAGGAAGGCCGGATCCAGGCCGGTATCGTGCAGCACCTGGGCGACTTGATCGTAGAGTTCGCGCCGGGCAAACAGGCGGCTGGATACATTGATTGCAATAAAGCTCAGCGGCGTGCCGTCGGCCAGCCATCGGCACATCTGTCGGCAGGCCTGGTCCATCACCCATCCATCGATCTCGGCAATCAACCCGGTGCGTTCGGCGATGGGGATGAAATCACCCGGCGGCACCAGGCCACGCTCGGGGTGTTGCCAGCGCACCAGTGCTTCGACGCCGATCAGGCGGCTGGTGTGCAAGTCGTGCACCGGTTGGTAGTAGACGCGCAACTCCTGCTGTTCGAGGGCGCGGCGCAGTTCGCTGGCGATTTCCACCCGGTTCTGCGCATGGGCGGTGAGTTCTTCGGTGTACAAGGCGTAGCCTTCGCGGCCCACGCTTTTAGCCTTGAAGAGCGCGGAATCGGCGTTGCGCAACAATTGCTCGGCGCTCAGGGCATCATTGGGGAACAGGCTGATGCCAATGCTGGCGCTGATAAACAGCTGATGGCCGTCAAAGATGAACGGCTGCTTCATCACATCCAGCATGCGCTGTGCCAAAGCCGCCGCCTGCACCACCTGTGAGCAGTTTTCCGCGAGCACCGCGAACTCATCCCCGCCCAGGCGCGCCAGGGTCACGCCGGGGCCGAACAGCGCCTTGAGCCGCTCGCCCACCAGCTTGAGCAACTGGTCGCCCACATTATGGCCAAGGCTGTCGTTGATGATCTTGAAGTGATCCAGGTCCAGCAACAGTAGGGCGCAGCCGCGCTTGTGGAGTTGCGCCGAGGCCAGCGCCTGCTCGGCACGGTCGGTGAACAGCAGGCGGTTGGGCAGGTCGGTCAGCGGGTCGTGGTGGGCCAGGTGGGCCAGTTCGTGCTCGGAATCCTTGATGGCGCTGATGTCGGAAAACACCGCGACGTAATGGCTGATATGGCCCAGGTCATCGTGAATCACGCGAATGGTTTGCCACTGTGGATAAATCTCACCGCTTTTGCGCCGATTCCAGATTTCACCGCTCCATTCACCGGTGTGTTCCAGGGTCTGGAACATCTGTTGATAGAAATTCGACGAATGGCGACCGGACTTGAACAGGCTCGGCTGCCGGCCCATGACGTCTTCGCACTGGTAGCCGGTGATTTCCATGAAGGCCCGGTTCACATGCACGATCAGGCCCTTGGCGTCGGTGACCAACACCCCTTCGCGGGTGCAATCGAACACGGCAGCAGCCTGGCGCAGGCGCTCGCGGTTCTCTTTCAAGGGTTGCTGCTGGTCGGCCCGGGCAGATCGGGCACAGATCAGGTAGATCAACCAGGCACTGAGCGCGACCCACACATAACCGCGCACCTGCAACCACCGGTGCAGGTCGGTCGGATTATCGAGAAACTCGATCAATACACGATGAGTGAGGCCTATCCAGACGCTCGAAGCCAGCAGGTATACCAGCCCAGCACGCAGGGCTCCTCGGTATGAAAACAGCATATGCCCAGTAATCCTTACTAAAAGCCCAGAATCGTCCTACAAAGAATGGGGATTATAGGATATGTAACATCTCGTAAGTCTTATCTGAAAGGGCCGCTGGTTTTCTCTGTAGGCTTAGTGATAATGCGTGTGCTGTTCTTTTCTTTATCTGAGGGCCATACAGCCTATGTGGTACAACGGTTTTCTTGACTTGTCGGCCTGGCAACTGGTGGCAGTCACCCTGTTGATGACCCACGTGACCATCGTTGGGGTCACGGTCTATCTGCACCGCTATTCAGCCCATCGCTCCCTGGAGCTCAATGCCGGCCTGAAACACTTCTTCCGCTTCTGGCTGTGGCTGACCACGGCGCAGAACACCCGCGAGTGGACCGCCATCCACCGCAAGCACCACGCCAAGTGCGAGACCGTCGACGACCCGCACAGCCCGGTGATCAAGGGCCTGTCCACCGTATTGCGCAAAGGCGCCGAGCTGTACCGTGCCGAGGCCGAAAACCCCGAGACCCTGCGCATCTACGGCAAGAACTGCCCGGACGACTGGATCGAGCGCAAGATCTACACTCCTTATCCGCTGCTGGGTGTGGCGATCATGGGCGTGATCGACCTGCTGCTGTTCGGCGCCATCGGCATCACCATCTGGGCAATCCAGATGATGTGGATTCCGTTCTGGGCCGCCGGCGTGATCAACGGCCTGGGCCACGCCGTGGGCTACCGCAACTTCGAATGCCGTGACGCCGCCACCAACCTGGTGCCGTGGGGCATCATCGTCGGCGGCGAAGAGCTGCACAACAATCACCACACCTACCCCAACTCGGCCAAGCTGTCGGTGAAGAAGTGGGAATTCGACCTGGGCTGGGCATGGATCAAGGTGTTCAGCTTCCTGCGCCTGGCCAAGGTGCAGCGCGTGGCACCGATTGCCCACCGCGTGGAAGGCAAGGGTCACCTGGACATGGACACCGCCATGGCGATCCTCAACAACCGCTTCCAGATCATGGCCCAGTACCGCAAGTTGGTGATCGGCCCGTTGGTCAAGCAGGAGCTGGAAAAAGTCGATCACTCGGTGCGCCACCAGTTCCACCGCGCCAAACGCCTGTTGTCGCGGGAAACCAGCCTGCTGGATGACCGCCACCACCTGCGTATCCAGAGCATGCTGGAACACAGCCAGGCGCTGAAAGTGATCTACGAAAAACGCCTGGCGCTGCAGCAGATCTGGCTCAAGACCAGCTCCAACGGCCACGACATGCTCGCCGCCATCAAGGAATGGGTGCACGAGGCCGAGGCCAGCGGCATCCAGTCCCTGCGGGATTTTGCCCACCAATTGAAGACCTATTCGCTGCGTCCTGCGGCGGTCTGACAGTCGCGTGGGAGGGCTTGCCCTCCCACCCATCAGCTTTTTGGCGCCATTTCTCGGACACCGTCAATCGAGCCTGTTGACGGAACTTCACTGCAATTCGCCTCTCTCAATGAACACTTCGCCATCATGGTGGCCCCTTGTAGTGACCGCTGCTCGATCTTGCGGCGCGCCCAGAGAGAGTTGTGCCGATGGTTCTCGAAAAGCCCTTCACCGCCGACAGCCCTACCGCTGACCCTCCGCGTCCGGCCGCGGCAGCAACCCTGCTGGCACTGGTACATGCCCAGGGCGAAGTCGAGCGACTGAGTGAGCGCGAACAATTGCTCAGTTCTCTGCTGGTCAGCGTAAACGCCGTGCTGTGGGCCATAGATTGGCAAACCCGCCGCGTGCTCTACGTGAGCCCGGCATACGAGCGGATTTTTGGACGTTCCGCCGGCCTGCTGCTGGCCGACCACCGCGAATGGCGCAACAGCATTCACCCCGAAGACCTCGACTACGCCGAACACAGCCTGGCGCGCGTGCTGGAGCAGGGAGCCGTGGAAGACCGCGAGTACCGCATCATCACCGCCGACGGGCAGATCCGCTGGCTGAGCGACAAGTGCTACATCAACCAGCAGGTCGAACCCGGTGAGCCGGTGATCGTCGTCGGCATGGCCGAAGACATCACGGAAAAAAAACAGCTGGAACTGGAGCTGCACCGTCTCGCCACCACCGATGTGCTGACCCAGAGCAGCAACCGCCGACACTTCTTCGAATGCGCCAACCAGGCCTTCGACAGCGCCTGCGCCCAAGGCGCGCCGCTGGCCTTCCTGCTGCTGGACATCGATGACTTCAAGGACGTCAACGACACCTACGGCCACCTGGAGGGCGACCAGGTGCTGCGGCGTATCGCCGAGAGCGGTCGCGGGGTCCTGCGCCGTGGCGACCTGTTCGGGCGCATTGGCGGCGAAGAGTTCGCGGCCGTTCTGCCGGGTTGCGCGCCGGAGATGGCGCTGCAAGTGGCTGAGCGCTTGGGCAGGGAGATCCAGGAACTGAGTTTCAGCTATGAAGGCCAGGCGTTCAGCGTGACCATCAGCCAGGGCCTGGCCAGCCTGACCGAGGAAGACTCCACCCTGGACAGCCTGTTCGCCCGCGCCGATGCCGCCATGTATGAGGCCAAGCGCCTGGGCAAGAATCGCGTCATCGCTGGCTGAATGCAGATCACTGTGGGAGGGGGCTTGCCCCAATGCCGGTCAGTTAAGGGACAGAACGGACAACCCGTCACCTGTGGCGAGCGGGCTTGTCGAATCGTCGCTCCGCCCGCGTTGGGCTGCGCAGCAGCCCCAAAACCAAGCGCAGAGGAGTGCCTGATACACCGCATTTTGTCTTTATTAGGGGCGCTTCGCACCCCAGCGCGGGACAAGCCCGCTCACCACAAGAATGCGGTTGCCTGAAATTGTTTATGCAAGACTCAAGATTTTAGAGTGAAATTTTTTACCCTTTAAAATCAGTAAGTTATTTTAAATTTGATAAGAACTGGCTTGCTTCTGATCGACACAAAAAAACCCGCCGAAGCGGGTTTTTCTTATCGATCAGGCCAACTGCCGCTTACAGCTCGGAGAAGCACTCTTCGATGATCGCCAAGCCTTTGTCCAACTGCTCGTCCGGCGAGGTCAGCGGCACCAGTACGCGCAACACGTTGCCGTAGGTGCCGCAGGACAGCAGGATCAGGCCCTTGTCACGCGCCTTGGCCACCACGGCGGCAACGGCTGCGGCGTTTGGCTTGTGGCTGTCGCCGTCTTCGAACAACTCGACCGCGATCATCGCGCCCAGGGCACGCACGTCACCGATCACCGGGTACTTGGCTTGAATCGCCTTGAGGCCAGTCACCAGGCGCTCGCCGACAGCCTTGCAGCGGTCCAGCAGGTGCTCTTCCTCAAACACGTCCATCACCGCCAGCGCAGCGGCGCAAGCGATCGGGCTACCGGCGTAGGTGCCGCCCAGGCCACCTGGGGCAATGGCGTCCATGTATTCGGCCTTGCCGCACACACCGGCCAGCGGGAAACCGCCAGCGATGGATTTGGCGAAGGTGGTCAGGTCGGCGGCAACGCCCATCTGTTCCATGGCGAAGAAGGTACCGGTACGGCCGGCACCGGTTTGCACTTCGTCGGCGATCAGCAGGATGCCGTGCTTGTCGCACAGTTCGCGCAGGCGCTTCATGAACGGCTTCGGCGCGACGTAGAAACCGCCTTCGCCTTGGACCGGCTCGATGATGATGGCGGCAATATCACGCGGCTCGGCATCGTTCTTGAAGATGCGTTCGATGCTGGCGATGGAGTCGTCGTCGCTGACACCGTGCAGTTCGTTCGGGTACAGCGCGCGGAACACGCCGCCGGGCATCAGGCCCATGCCGGCCGAGTAAGGCACGACTTTACCGGTGAGACCCAGGGTCATCATGGTACGGCCGTGGTAGGCGCCGGTGAAAGCGATCACGCCGGCACGGCCAGTCGCGGCACGGGCGATTTTCACGGCGTTTTCAACGGCTTCGGAACCGGTGGTGACCAACAGGGTTTTCTTGGCGAAATCGCCGGGGACCTTGGCGTTCACTTTTTCGCACACTTCGACGTACGGCTCGTAGGCCAGTACCTGGAAGCACGTGTGGGTCAGCTTGTTCAACTGTTCGGTCACGGCGGCGATGATTTTCGGGTGCACGTGGCCGGTGTTCAGCACGGCGATACCGCCGGCGAAGTCGATGAATTCGCGACCTTCAACGTCGGTCACGGTGGCGTTCTTCGCGGATTCGGCGAAGATCGGGTGAATCTGGCCAACACCGCGCGGTACAGCGGCTTCGCGGCGTTTCATCAGGGAAGCGTTGGTTTTGCTCATAAAGTCCTCATTCGCCACTCATCGGGTGGCGTTGTTCAAGGAATACGTGGCGGGGAGGCAACTACGGCAGCATGCGATGATCGACTGCCACAGCTTTCCCGGCCACTACGAATAACGATGTGAAACACGCAAAGGGTCAGCGCTCTCGTGCCCTTTGCGTTTGCTGCAATCTCTTACGGGGCTTAGATGCCCAGGCAGAGGTATTTGATTTCCAGGTAATCCTCGATCCCGTACTTGGAGCCTTCACGGCCCAGGCCCGAAGCCTTGATGCCGCCGAACGGCGCCACTTCGTTGGAGATCAACCCGGTGTTGACGCCGACCATGCCGTATTCCAGGGCCTCGGCCACACGGAACACACGGCCCAGGTCGCGGGCGTAGAAGTAGGAAGCCAGGCCAAACTCGGTGTCGTTGGACATCGCGATCACTTCGGCTTCGTCCTTGAAGCGGAACAGCGGCGCCAGCGGGCCGAAGGTTTCTTCCTTGGCGACGGCGGCGTTTTTCGGCACGTCGACCAGGATGGTCGGTTCAAAGAAGTTGCCTTCCATGACCTTGCCACCGGCCAACAGCTTGGCGCCTTTGCTCAGGGCATCGGCGATGTGTTCCTGGACCTTGGCCACGGCTTTTTCGTCGATCAGCGGGCCGGTGGTGGTGCCTTCTTCCAGACCGTTGCCGATCTTCAATTTGGCCACCGCGACTTTGAGTTTTTCGGCGAACGCGTCGTACACCGAATCCTGGATGTACAGGCGGTTGGCGCAGACGCAGGTCTGGCCGTTGTTGCGGTACTTGGAGATGATCGCGCCTTCGACGGCCTTATCCAGGTCCGCGTCGTCGAACACGATAAACGGCGCGTTGCCGCCCAGCTCCAGGGAAACTTTCTTGATGTCCTTGGCGCATTCGGCCATCAACTGGCGACCGATTTCGGTCGAGCCGGTGAAGGACAATTTGCGCACGATCGGGTTGCTGGTCAGCTCGCCGCCGATGTCGCCAGCGCTGCCGGTGACCACGCTCAGCACGCCTTTCGGGATACCGGCACGGTGCGCCAGCTCAACCAGGGCCAGGGCCGAGAACGGGGTTTGCGAGGCTGGCTTGATCACCATGGTGCAACCGGCGGCCAGGGCCGGGCCGGCTTTACGGGTGATCATCGCGGCCGGGAAGTTCCACGGGGTGATGGCGGCGGTCACGCCGATAGGCTGCTTGATCACGATCAGGCGCTTGTCGGGCTGGTGGCCGGGAATCACGTCGCCATAGATGCGCTTGGCTTCTTCGGCGAACCACTCGATAAAGGACGCGGCGTAGACGATTTCGCCCTTGGCTTCGGCCAATGGCTTGCCTTGTTCCAGGGTCATCAGGCGACCGAGGTCGTCCTGGTTTTCGATCAACAGCTCGAACCAACGGCGCAGCTTGTTGGCGCGCTCCTTGGCGGTCAGCGCACGCCAGGCCGGCAGCGCCTTGTCGGCGGCTTCGATGGCGCGGCGGGTTTCCGCGGCGCCCATCTTTGGCACGGTGCCGATAATCTCGCCCGTGGCCGGGTTGTTGACCTTGATGGTCGATCCGTTGTCCGCATCCACCCAAGCGCCATCGATAAAGGCCTGCTGGCGGAACAACTGGGAATCTTTGAGCTGCATGTCGGCTTTCCTTAACAGCACCGCGCGCACGCGGAGCGAATTAGAGTTGTTGAAAGGCGCCTTGTGGGCTGCCGTC
The DNA here is from genome assembly GCF_005233485.1 of Pseudomonas sp. CFBP13509. NCBI lineage: Bacteria > Pseudomonadati > Pseudomonadota > Gammaproteobacteria > Pseudomonadales > Pseudomonadaceae > Pseudomonas > Pseudomonas sp. CFBP13509. The sequence goes on along the minus strand of NZ_QGAA01000014.1, from coordinate 104,701 downwards.
AGGGAAATCAGCCCCCGCGCGCGCGATCAGTGAATAGCGCACGCACGAGAGACAGAGCGTTTGAAATCTCAAACGAATCCTAGGATCAATGGGGGTACAGGGCAATAGTCTGTTCGAAAAAAAGAACGAAAACGGCGCATTTGCCGGACTTTTCTGATCAGCGTGATTCGAGCGCGTTCCGCCGTGTTGACCAACGGCGCCCGGCGCAGGGCCTCTGCGCGGCAAATGCCTACGTTTGAACGGCCAAAGACCGGCATGGACGCCCAAGGTCGACATGGGTATGATGTCGCCCGCACAAGCATCCGTAGCTCAGCTGGATAGAGTACTGCCCTCCGAAGGCAGGGGTCGTGGGTTCGAATCCCGCCGGGTGCACCATATAGCAGTCTCGGGCTGTCTCAGACAGTCTACGAAACACCCCAAGAAGCCCGCCCTGTGCGGGCTTTCTTGTTTCTGGCTGTTCACCTCTGCCCCCCTATACCTTCCCACTGTGTGGATAAAAAATAGAACTCGGGGATACAAAGCACGCGCCAATGATCGAGGTCAGGCCGGTGGTCATGTTCAGGAATGGCGTTTGTTGTTTCTCTCGACCGGGGAAAAGACGTTAGCGCAGCACATGGCAGAGGCAAACAAGGATCTTAAAGCGGGCATGGAAGTACGCATGCTCGCAGTACCTGCCGATGCCAGCAAAGGGCTTGGAATGTTCGACGCCCTCAATGGTTTTGAGGATGCTGCTGCGCTTTCAGACGCTCTAAAAGCGCGGGTGACCAAGTACTACGGCACCCCGCTAACCGCCTTCCTGTCGGCCCTATGTGAGCCCGGAAAGATGCCGGGGTGGTCGACCATTTTGCGCCACACCATTGAGCGGTTTGTCTCGACTTCACTACCCAAATCAGCGAGCGGACAAGCCCAACGTGCTGCCACTCGTTTTGGACTGGCCGCTGCCGCTGGAGAGTTGGCCACCGCCCTGGGGATAACAGGTTGGCCTGAGGGTGGAGTGACCACGGCGGCAAAGGTTTGTCTCAATGCTTGGCTGAATGAGCGCGGCGGCGCCGGAAACTTCGAGAGTGATGCCATCGTGGCGCGGCTTCGCCAAGTGATCGAGCGTTTTGGGGAGAGCCGTTTCACTCGCTGGGAATCCGCCGCCGCCAAGATCGATGAGCACGGCCCTCGCACCATTGACCGGCTGGGCTTTCGCAAGACGCTGGAGCATGGCCTGGGTGATGCGCTGCACACCACCACGACCTACTACGTACTACCCGAGGCTTGGTGTTCCGAAGTTTTCAAAGGCATGAACCTGAACGCCGTTAACAAAGAGCTATTGAGCCGCGCCATTTTAGAGCCTGGCAGCGATGGCAAAGCGGCTCAATCGGTAAGGCTGCCGGGCATGCCTAAAGCCCGTGCCTACGTTTTTAACTCCTCCGCACTCATGGCGGATGACAGCGGGCACTCCTTCGAGGCCGCATAAATTAGTTATCCATTTCGGCCTGCCATTCCGGCAAGCCTTTCGCAGCACCATATGTAAATGGAGATACCCCCATGTTTAAAAGAAACACGCTTTCAACCCCTGAAATCAAAGCGGCTCAAACCAAACACGCAGCTCACCAAAAAACGCTCCAAGAAATGGAAAGGACCAAGGAACAGCTAACCCACAAATTAAAGTCCCTGGTCGCTGAGGACGCTATGGACAAGGAAGCCAAAGCATCTGCGCATGACAAAGCACTTAAAGCCTACAGTGCGGCCATTGCTGCTGGCGATACAGCTGCTGAAGCCGAAGCAGACACAGCTCTGCAATCAATCCTTGGCGAATCGGACAGAAACCGTGGCAAGCACCTGGCTCGAACTGCTGCCATCGCTAAACTTGAACAGGAAGTCACTGAGATCAACCAACGACTTGAACAGGGCAACCAAGCGCTGGAGACTTCACACAAGGAGCTCTTGAGAGCAATTCTGTACAAACGAGCGGAACAAATAAGAAGCAGCGCTAATGAGTTGGTGGCAGTAGCCAAACGATACCAGCAGGTCGCGTATCTCATGGGTCTGCAAGGCTCTTTGCAGGACATTCGGATTCCCTTACCTCCCACTCACCGAGAGGACCGGTTTGACTACGTCGGCCCTCATACAATCAGGACAGGCCCAGCGAGACCGACAGTTGAGGAGCTGCTGTTGGACTGAATGACACAGTATCAACGTGGAACACCTTTTTCCCCTGGAACACATGGTGTTCCAGCTCAAACAAAAGGGTGTTCCAGCCTGAAGGCCACGTACTCCGTGGCCTTCAGCTTTAGTGGAACACCTGGAACACCTGGAACACCGTTTTTTGAGGGGTATCGGTTTTTTACCTCCATCATCCCGTCGCATTGGGCGTCTTCAGCGAGCAACAGCAGGCTCTGCGACACACGTAACAGACCGAACCGACTACGTCTGTCCTCACACAAATCATTCCTGGCACAACCTGCGCCGAACGTAGAGGACGTGACTCTGGGACCGAATCAACAGGCTATCGACGTGGAACACCTTTTTCCGCTGGAACACCTGGTGTTCCAGCTCAAATAAAAAGGTGTTCCACTCTGCAAGCCACGTAATCCGTGGCTTTCAGCCTTCGTGGAACACCTGGAACACCGTTTTTTGAGGGGTAACGGTATTTAACCCCCATCACCCCGTCACATTGGGCGCCTTCAGCGAGCAGCGTAGGGGGTCGCCACACGCATTCCTACACCTCTCCCAGATGCTCAGCAGCCTGAGAAGTTGCGCTCCACTTGACGACCCGTTTGCATTCGTTCTGACCAGCAATTGCATCGGATGTGGTCAACAAGCGTTGAAACCAAGATCGGTAGAGAACGGCCAGAAGCGGCCTAACTCAAGTGACTCGCCCCCCTCTAAGTGCCTTAAGGTCAGTCACCTTTTTTGTGTTTGTGTACTTCCAAATCAGGATGTTTGGGTTTGTTTTCTTCAGTAACACGACGGCGCTGGTCCTTTTTGCCGGTGGATTCAGCGATCGGTTTAGGGCCGGGTTTAATACTCATGTGTACAACTCCTTCGATTGATGACGTGTCTGTAAGTAAAGCCGTACGCATGGACAGTAAAGCTACGGGGCCACCAACTCGGCAAGCTTGGCCGCGATATCTGCAAACGTATCTTCAGCAGTGCTCAGACCGCTTCTCGAACCGAGTAGAGGACTGACTTCGCGCAGCGATTCGTATGTTGTGTCGTGAACGACGGGAACAAGCAGATCCCTTGCGAGGAGCGCGGAAAGCTCTTTGTCGGCGATACCTTCGGCTGCTAGACGGCGCAGCAAAGCAGGGGTCACCAGCACAATACCTACTCGAGACTTCACCAATCCCTTATCAATTTCACGCAGTAACGAAGAGCCTAGAAGAACATCCTTCTCGCTAAACCAAACGGAAACACCGAGCGACTCGAGTACATCATGCAGCTCCTTCGCGGATCCTTTCCGGTCGTCCCAGGCGTGACAAAGAAATACGTCACGTAGATCAGGTACTGTCGCACGCCTTTCGACATTTTCGCGTACCGGTGTGAGCGTTCGTACCTCGGCGGAGGTGTAGGCCACAGAGGATCCAGCTTTCGACCAGCGCGGCCTTGGGCTGCTGGATGAACCGCCGCCACTGCGACCACCCCCGCCATGAGACGGGGACGAATAAGATGGTGCGTAGGACGAGGATGAGTACGATCGCGACCCGTACCCGCTATATCCGCTGCCACATGCGGGACACGCTGCTCTTGCGCTTGCCGAACGATGACCATGTACCGGTGCTGTACATCTAGACATGTCGTAAACCTTCCGTTTGTAGCTGCTCGCCCAAGAGATGATTAAGCAGCGGCTGTACCGAGCCATCAGCTTTTGAAAACACCGCAGCCCATTCTTATTGCCCCGAAATCACCTGCGCTTCAGATCGTGATTCCAATATGCTGGCACAAACGATAGCCCACAACGCGAATTGCGCTAGCAGGCGTAGCGCGAATGTTCGCTAGCGGGTTCCCTTACGACTTCCGTCATGGTCTATAGCTATCGATCATAGCCGTTAGCTCTCAACCAAGGTTTCAGGTGTCTGACGTTCAACGGGACCGCCATCGATGCGGTTATTCAATCGACGGACGTCGCCTATGGGTCGATCTCTGCCGGTCATACACGCAACTCGTGCTGGTCAAATCCGATGCAAATGACTGGTCAGGTCGAATGCAAATGTGTGAGCAAATCGGTGCACCTACCCAGCAGCCAAAACACGGCAGCTCCGCAGAGTTCATGGGTCCTTTGGCAGGTGATTCGCATTGGGGTAATTCGAACCCCGACCTTTTTACAGATTCGAGTGGCTATAGGGGGTTCCGTCTCCGGCTCTATGAGTTCAGTAGGTGGCCAAGCCCCTCCTACTCTATCCAACGCTTGCCAGCTCTAATTGATACTGCTCAGGTATCCGAGGGAGGAGGAGCACCTTTGCTTTTGATCATCGCCGTTATCCGCTGTAGGCCCCCCATACAAAGGGTTGCGGGATAAGTGAGTGTCTATCCCCTATCCCAAAGCCGGTGTGCCACGCAAATCGGCGAATTACATCGCGCGACCGATGCAAAAATAGGCGCTTTCACGCTGGCTGTTTTAGAGAGCATCACTAACATCGAAAGCGTACACTGTATACACATACAGCGAAAACTAGAGGTGCAGGGTTAAAATCTGGCCCGTCACGTTCTTGCGGGTGAGTAAGGAATTTATTTTTTTTGAGGCCGTGATATAAAGTGCTAAAGGATAGGATCAAGGACGAAACGATGAGCAGCGCACAAGATACAAAGCTAGAACCAATCAATTGGAATTACATGCAATCACCTCTCAATGCAGATGAATCTCTGATTGAAAGGAAAGATGTTCTTGATACTATTTATGATGTATTCACAGCTGATAACCACGTAGTTTTTTTAGAAGGTGAGAGCGGTATTGGTGCAACCACTGCACTCGCTCAATTTGTTGCTGCCAACAAAGAAAATACATTTTCTTTATTTTTAAGTCCGTCTAGCCAATACTCCTATAGTCTTGACTACGCAAAATTGATTATAGCAGAGCAATTAAAATACTTTTTAGATGGTGTTGGGTTCGAAAAGCCATCAATAGATGAAGCAGAATATAGCACCTTACTATTTAGAACCCGTTCTAAATTTAAGGGAAAGATAGCCTACTTTGTTGTTGATGGGCTGGCACACATCCCTCCTGATGATGAATCTTATATATCAGCAATACTTAACTCTGCGCTACCGATAGGTGTTGGTAGTTTCCGCTTCTTGATATCTGGCCCACAATCAAGACTAGCAAAAGCCTTAAATAAAGGCGCCTCAAAAACTTGTCAGCTTCGCCGATTCACGGAGCTAGAAGTAGAAGAACTGTTTGAGGAGTTTGACCTCGCCCCGTCAGATATTGGCGATCTGAAACAGCTTTGCCGAGGCAACCCAGGAAAATTATGTGCAATTAAACGTCAGTTAAAAATCGGCACGAGCTTAGCTGATATATTGCTGAGTTCTCCAGACAAACATCTAGACTTTATTGCACTAGACTTCAATAAATTTGACGAACTAAGTGTATCTCAGAAAAAGGTTGTATCACTGCTTGCGTTCTCAAAGCAGCTGGTTGGAAGAAAGGAAATAGAGTTAATCATAGGCATTGATCAAGCACAGATAACGGAAACATTAGAAAACTGCACCTTTTTAGAAGCAAAAGGCCCAGGTCTAATAAGTTTTATTTCAAACTCCCATCGAAAGTATGCAGAGAACAAGCTCAAAGCATATCAGCTAGAAGTCGTAGACTTACAAATTGAATATCTAAGAAAAGAGCCAGAAAGTAGTGAGTCCTTGTTATTTCTTGCAAACTACCTTCGACAAAGAAGCAAAGATGCAGATCTTTTGGAGCTAATTTCCAATGAGCATTACTACCTACTGCTAGAATCTACACAATCATTAAGTCAGCTTAAAGCACGTGCGTCACTTGGATTGCTTAGCGCACATACTGAAAACAAACCTTTATCCATATTTCAGTTCGCATTACAAAAATCTTTATTCGTAGACCTATCTAATTCAAGTGCGTCTAAGGCGGAAGTGAATGCTCTAGTTGCAATAGGGAAGACTCAGCACGCCATGCAACTGGTTGAAAGAGCGCTCACAAAAATTTCAAAGCTTTCGCTTTTGACTGCCTATGCAAACGGATTAAAAAGCAGATCTAAAAACGTAGACTCTTTTTTGCTGGAACATATAGTCCAGCTAATAAAGAGCGTTGACTTCAGCGACGGCGGTGGAGTCGCGTTAAATATTGCGGAAGAACTCGTTTCTGTGGATGTAGCTTTAGCTTCTGAAGCTTTAGAGCGATGCCTTAGCAATGTCAATGACGCCAAGCATAAAGACTTAACATTCTCAAGGTTTAGTATCGTTGCATCGATGGAACAACAAGAACTTAAGGACAATTCATTTGAGCGGCGAATTAAAAATAAAGCCGTCCAAGAGTTTACAGCTGCGATAACACATTTTCATAAAGATGAAAGCTCTGCGGAAATCATTAATTTTTTCGACTCCTCAAAAATAAAAAACAAGACTGGAGTCCTTATAAGATTTGTTTCCACCCAAAACAAAAGAGATGGCATTCTAGACATCGTAAAGTATGTCCTTGATGTTGTAGATCGGGATACAGACTACACAATCACTTTGAAAGAGCTTGCGTGTTTAGCTAGCCCTATTAGATTCTCAGATGGTGAAACAAAACTCACTACCGAATTAATAGACTTATTTGATAAGCAAACAAAACTAGTTAAAGATGCTTCTTCTATTCGTGACTTTGTAAGACTGAGCACATATCTTGCCTATGCGGAAGCAAAAAGTGATCCTAAAAAAGCGTATAGCCGATTACTGGAATCCTATTATGCAATCTGCGAATCCATTAGTTGCGAAGAACAATCGGAATGCTATGTCAGGCTATTTTACGCTTTAAGAGTGATTGATCCTGACGATCAGTTTGAAAGCGAAGAAGGCTTTAAAGTAATTGTAGATCAAGGTTTGAAAACCTCAGTAAGTGATCTGCTCAGTAATGCAGCATCTCAGTACGACTGTATAGAGTCCGTTTTGCCGGCAATGATGGAGTGCGATGTATCGGAAGCGTTTAACTTAGCAAGTAGACTTAATACTCTCCAGAGTAGGAGTTTGGCCCTGCAGTTGATTGCAAAGGACCTTGTAAAGAAGCCTTTTAGTGAGCAAGCAGGTATACTATTAAATAAAATTCTCGCCTCAATTGATAACGATGACCTTAACGGTTGCCTTCTCTCAATTACAAAAATATTAAATAGAGAGGCTTTCGATATTGGATGGGCTAATAATCTGAGGGCCTCCATCGCAAAAATAGAAGACAGTCTAATGGTGGCCAGATGCAAGGTTAATGTTTTTAAATTGTACGCTAAGTCAGATTTTCCTATGGCCCCATCTTACTTAATCGATGCGATAAAGAATCTTATTGATAAGTTACCACCTGGCGCAATAAGAAATGAGGTATGTTTTACTGCGGTTGAAGCCCTGTCTGAAGTTTCGATTGATGAGGCTGAAGAACTATATAAACTTGCAACAGAATTTAGAGGGACTCTGGAGTTCGAACACCTGGGCGTACAACAAAGTTTCATGCAATGTTTGGCATTGGCGATAAGAGCATTTGGAGTAGCACTTAAAAATGGGTCTTTAACCCCAGAAATGATTATTCGCTTATCTTCGTCAATCGGAAAGCTATCCTCTCCTAGACAACAGATCGCCCTATTTACTGACTTGGCTTCACGGGCCTGGCTAGCTGACAGCATGTTGAAAACTATTGTTTCCGACCTGTGCTACCCTCTCTTAGAGAGAGTACGTCGCTCAAATGAAAGCTTGTATGCAGAGTTATTCGAAATCGCATTCCCAGCTCTCTTTGTGTGTCATAGTGAGTCGGCACTCAGAGAGTTAATTTGTTTATCTGAAGGCAACAAAAACGCAACGCTTTATAATGCTTGCGAATTCATTAGGCGTAAGCAGACTGCTACTGATCCGGCCGCAGCGGATTCCTCTGAAGAGTTTACTCTGGATTACAATCAGGCCGTTGATATTGTTACTCTAATAGAACATATGACTTATGATTCTTCGATATATCAATCGCTAGAACGGCTGACACGCTCTATTGCCAGCAAAAAAAATAGGTCTAAATTTTCTGCGCAACAAAGAAAAGATATAAGCTCACGCCTCACCGATCTAATAAACAATAAGTTGCCAGACGCGAAGAACATTAGCCACAAGGGTTACTTATTATGCGCTCTCGCGCGTGTATACATGATTTCGGATATTCCACTACCCATATGGCTAGAGTTGATCGAAGAAGCGAAACTGATCCCGAACGCAGCTGACAAAGCGTTTGTGTATATAGAAATTTTAAGCTCTATGCCCGTAAAATTTCTAACTCAAAAAAAGGAACTTTTAGAAGCTGCGGAAGCGGGTTCTAATGCAATCCCTTGGCTCGTTGATAAAATCGGGCGTTTGGAATTATGTGCGATTACTTGCAAAGAGCTTAATCCGTTTTCATCCAAAAAAATGCTACGTGAAGCATTTGTTATGTCTCAGCAGATAGAAGACATTGACACCACGGCTGAAGTTCAGCGCTCTCTCATTGACACAGCAGATCAAATTGAAGCGAAATTTGCGGAAGAGCTATTGGATCTGATTGATGATGACCCAACTCGTGCGGAAGCTCGCGCTCATGCAAAACATACTTTGTCAGTAGTTAAGGCGAAAAAGGCGTTAGCGGATTGCAATGGCTCTGACAATGGAAAGAGCGTTGACGAACAGTTCCTTGCAGAGGCTGCTTGGAAAAATCTATCTTCATTGTTGTCTGGCCGTATTACCGCCAAGCCCGTTACAGCTCTTACCGCCTATATGCTGCCTACTTTAGAACTTGGCTTGGGTGAATTTTACCCTCTACTGTGTTGGTACATAGAAAATGCTGCGAGAAAATATGTTTCACCAGATGATGTCGTGCAGCATATTACACCAATGTGCGAGATCCTGATGAAAACTGCCGAGTTAGCTATCGAAGTGGTAAGCAACAAAACACATTCGGCGATATGTGTTAGTGACTTTGATGCATCTGTTAAAGGGTTAATAATCAAACCTAACAGTAGAGACTCTGCACTAGGATACATTCAAAACTGGCTCAACCAGAACTGCATAGACTATGTAAAATTCTGCGATCCTTATTTTACATCCGACGACCTTGAAATTGTGCAGATGATCCAGGCAGCCAACTCGTCTTGTAAAATCCAAGTAATTGCTTCGGCAAGTCATTTAAAGTCAAAGAACTCTGCTTCTAATGACGACTTTGAACTGGCTTGGCAGCACCTCTCTGATCAAACAGCACCTGAAACCTATATTTATGGAGTTGGCAAACTCAATGGCGCAGAGCTTATACACGACAGATGGTTAATTAGTAAAGGCGTCGGCTTGAGACTGGGCACTTCATTTAATTCTATCGGATATAAAATAAGCGAGATATCCATAATGACCCCTCAAGAGCTATCGGTTTGTGAGGCTCAGTTGAATAATTTTTTGGGCGATCAGGTTTTCATTGATGGCAATAGAGTAAAAGTTGAAAGGTACCAACTATAACTTTTCGATAACAGCCAATGCTACCAAATTAGCTTATCGAGTTTTTTGACTAATAGCTTAAGTGCAGCCTCAAAACTGGAGACTTTTTGCTTAAATAGGCGCATACACGAATGCGCCTTGGGGCCTCTGAAAGAGGATGCGCTGAGCAACTATCTAGGTAATATGATATGGAGTCCATTGGAAATATTGCACCTGATTGGTTACTGTGGTCAGTTCCAACTTTACTGTTAGTGTGGCAGTGGAAATGGATAGCTAGGCCCTTAGTATGGCTTTATATGAGACTGACGCCTCCCAAACGCTACGAAATAGCGTTTGAATCAGAACCGGAAGCTAATGCGGCGTTCTCAGCGTACCAGTCGCAAAATATGGAACATCGCGGTGTTCCTCTGGTTCACTTCTTTAGCGTTGATTTGATGACACACGACAATCCCATTTCTGTTCAAAAAGTCTGGGTCACCACTCTCAGCGGTAAGGAGTTTGGCGCATGGCGTGTAGGCTCGCAATTCCAAGAGCCCGATGAGCGAGTGCGTATTGAGAATCAAGCCATTAGGCGGTTCCACATAAAAGCGCCATACAATCAAGAACCAGATCGACTTTCTGCCATCCACATCCAACACAATGGTGTAATTAAAATCTTTAGGCTTATCAGTATTAGCGAACGAATTAAGCTCGCTATCAGATTAAAATAAAATACCAAACGCCTATTTTCTGAAATTCAACCAATGAGATAGAAGTTGGGGTGAGGTTCGTAGTTCAAACAAAGCTGGTTATACGCTGCGCATTATTTATGCACATCTCATGTGATTGGCTAGGCGGCCCATGGAGTTCCTCCACGGCTAATTCCAGACGCAGCCAACAATACCTATTCTTATTTATTGGCGCCATACATCGTATTTTATGGAGAGAATGTATTGGCTAGTAGCACTTCCCCTGTATCCCCTCATGTATCCCTTGAATTTACTAAGTTCATTATTTTCATAGAAATCATATTGTTAAGCCACGAGACCAAATGACGCCGGGGCACCATATAGCAGTCTCAGGCTGTCTCAGACAGTCTACAAAACACCCCAAGAAGCCCGCCCTGTGCGGGCTTTCTTGTTTCTGACGGTCCGTGCCCCCCTGTCGCGCCTTTTAATCACACGTCTTAACGTCCTCATAAACACAACCCCCAAGCCCAGCAACACCCCCCAGTCAAACTCCCCCCTAAATACAATCTGGCATCCAAACACAACAGTAACGTACGCTAACCCCCTCACCCCCGGAGACTCACGGATGAGCACCACCACCCCCCAATCGCTCTCCCTCTCATTGCGCTCTTACTCAGGTCAGGTCGAGCTTCACCAGCATGACTTCCATCAAATCGTGCTCCCTCAATCCGGGTCGATGGAGATTGAGGTCGACGGACGAGGCGGCAAGGTCGATGCAAGCCAGGGGGTGGTGATTTCTGCTGGGGCCCGGCATACCTTCCTGGCCAACACCCATAACCGTTTCCTGGTGCTGGACGTCTCGACCGAGCGTGGCGAGGCGCAGAAGGGTACGGTTGCGTCATTTGACCCACTCAACGACAAGCGCTTTTTTGCGGTCAGGCCCGATATACGGCATTTGCTCGATTACGCCAGTTGCAACGGGCCACAGTTGGTCGGCTCGCTCGCGATGGCCGAGTCCTGGAGTCGGTTGCTGTTGTGTTCGTTATTGCAGCCCGAGGTTGCGCGGAGCGATCCCGGTCAGTTCATTCTTGCTCGCGCGCTGGCCTACATCGAGCAGCACTTGGGCACGGCCCTGACGGCGCATGATATTGCGCGTTATGCGGGCACCAGTGAGCGGCGTTTGTATGTGCTGTTTGGGCAGCACCTGAATACAACGCCGTTCTCGCATATCGCGAACTTGCGTCTGAATCTGGCCATTGACCTGCTGCGCCAAACGTCTATGTCGATTATTGATATTGCGCATCGCGCCGGGTACGCCGACCAGAGTGCGTTAACCCATGCCCTGAAGAAAGCCCGCCATCTGACGCCGGCCGTGGTGCGAAAACAAGGGCGAGATCACTGAAAAAACAGCAGTCCCGAACAATTCTTCGGCGGGCCTGATCAATACTCACTCTCTCGACCTTTCTATTGTTCCCGCTTGAGGATTATCCGCAGACGGGGCTTGCATGAGCACTTCCAACCCATCCATCACCCTTGCCAAGGGCACCGCCAGTGCGACGCTGATCGGGGTGATTGCCGTGTTTTTGTGGGCGTGCCTGGCGCTTCTGACCACCTTGACCGCCGGGATCCCGGCCTTTCAGTTGCTGGCTTTGAGCTTCGCGGTCGCCTTCGTGGCCAGCCTGTGCGTGCTGGGGATGCGTGGCGCAGCAGGGTTCAGCAGTTGGCGCCAGCCCTGGTCTGTGTGGGCGACGGGGTTTACCGGGATCTTCGTCTATCACGCGTTGTATTTCTTTGCCCTGAAGGCCGCGCCTGCGGCTGAAGCCAGCCTGATTGCCTACCTGTGGCCGCTGCTGATCGTGCTGCTGTCAAGCTTTGCCACCGGCGAGTCGCTGCGCAAGCGCCAGCTGCTGGGCGCCTTGCTCGGCCTGGCGGGGACGGCCTTCATCATGCAACTGCGGGCCCGGAGTGACAGTGCGTCGATGCCGGTGATCGGTTACGCCGCCGCCTTTGCGTGTGCCTGGGTCTGGGCGATTTATTCGGTGTTCAACCGGCGGTTCAGCCATGTTCCGAGCAGCATAGTCGGGGGTATTTGCGGGCTGGTGGCTGTGGCCGGGGGGCTCTGCCACCTGGCGTTCGAAACCACGGTGCGGCCTGAGCCGGGCCAGTGGGCGGCGATCATTGCCCTGGGTTTGGGCCCGGTGGGCCTGGCTTTTTTCGCCTGGGACCACGCGACCAAGCACGGAAACCTATCGATGCTGGGCGCCCTGTCTTATCTGGCGCCGCTGTTCTCCACACTGCTGCTGATTGCCGTGGGGCAAAGCGATGCCAAGCCGATCCTGATGATTCCCGCGGTGTTGATCATTACGGGGGCGGTCATCGCCACTTCACGCTCACGCACGACCTCGCGTTGATCTCGACGGGTAAGGAGACAGGGAAATGAACTTGATAGCTTCGCAGGGAACCCTGAGGATCGAGAGCGACGGGCCAAGTTTTTCAGTCGCGCCCACGCGGCCCTTACTCAGTCATCTGGGAAAGCCATCGTTGCTGAACAGCCGAACCGGCATCCGTCGTCGCGCCCATGGCGAGGCGCCTCGTGTGCTGCTGTTTGTGCCGCCCTACACACGCCTGATCGAGCCCACGTCGCACGACAGCGCATTTGCCCGCATCGGCATTGATACGTTCGAAGTGATGAAGCGTGCCGGTACGCCTATCGGCCTGTTGCGCATCGCCACGGTGGCCCGGCGCGCCGGTTATGACGTGCAGATTGTCGATTCGCCCTTTGCCGGCTGGTCCCAGGAGCACAGCCTGGTCAAGGTCGACCAAGGGCATCTGATCCGCTACGGCCTGAGCGATACGCAGATACGCGAGATCATCGAAACCGCGCAACCCGATATTGTCGGGATCCAGTGCAACTACACCGTGCAATGGGGCAATGCACGGGCGTTGGCCGAGCTGGTGAAAACCCTCGATCCCAACCTGGTGCTGGTCACTGGCGGCGCTCACTCCAGTGGTGACTGGAAGAACGCACTGCTGGATTCGGCCTTCGACTTCGCGCTGATCAATGAAGCTGACCGCGCCTTTACCCTGCTGCTCGATGCCTTGACTCACGAAGGCACAGACATCAATGCCGTACCTGGGGTGGCGTACCGCGACAGCCGGGCGCAACTGATTCGGCCCACCCAGAAGTCCAGCTACCTGAGCATCATCCCCAAGCGGCAGGACCTCGAAGAGCGGCTGGGCGTCATGCCCTTGCCGGACTTCAGCTTTCTGGACATGAAGCATTACCTGCAGCCTTATCACTCCTCAGGGGCACGCGTACGCAAACATGGCGCGTGGGCGCAGATATTCTCCACGATTGGCTGCAACGTGAACTGTAACTTCTGCTACATCCCGAAAATCAACGGCCCTTGGCGTGCACTTGGCCTGGACTGGTTTGACCTGCACCTGGCCGATCTGGTGAAACAGGGGGTCACTGAAGTGCTGATCGAGGACGATCACCTGATGCATGACCCGTTGTATGCGATGGAGGTTGGCAAGCTCCTGAAAAAACATGACTTGCCCTGGGTCGAAGAAGGCGGGTTGAGCCTTTTCAACCTGATCCTGCTGCATTTGGGCGAACGCTTCATCGACCAGATGGATGAGAAGGAGCGCAAGAACCCGCAATATCGCAATGTGATCGAGGCAGTAAAAGGCGGGCTCACGGCAAGGAAGTTCATTCGCTCGATTGCCGAAAATGGCTGCTACAACATCTACCTCGCGGTGGAGAGCGCGAACGAAGACAGCCTGGTCAATTCCAACAAATCCCGACTTAACGCGATCCAGCACTCGACGTTCGAGCTCATCGAGATTTTTACCGAGCACGGCATTCAGGTTACCGGCGGGTTCATGCTGGGGTTCGTCAACCCCCCCGGCGGACCTGGGCAAAAGCCTTTTGTAGAGAGCCTGGAGCTGATCGACCGCACCATCGATTACGCGGTCAACCTCATGGGTGCCGGCATGGCGTACGCCAACCCGTTTATCGTCACGCCGATTCCCGGGACGTCGATGTGGGAATACCAGCAGCAGTATGTGGTACGTCACTACGACAACGGTTGGTCCCATGAAAAAGCCACGATGGCGACCGACCAATGGAGTGCCGAGGACATCGAGAAAGCACGCATGGAGTTGCTGGTTCGGGCCAACGGGGCTGATCGTGTCAGGGAGATGGTGCGTCGCGGCACCTGGCCTGTGGATGCGTGAGTGAAGGACGCTGGCTGCGAGGATTTTTAGCGCCGTGTTGCCTCCGCTCCTCTCCCCTGTTTTGCTTGGGGAATCAGGAGCGGGGCAAAGACTGCGGCGGTCAGCGTGCGCGTCAGACCCTGGCAGGCGACACAATGATCTTCACATTGTGTTCCTTGTTTTTAACCAGTTCCTCGAAGCCCTGGCCCACGATCTGCTCCAACTGAATGCGCCCCGTCACCAGTGGCGAGATGTCCAGCCGCCCATCCGCGATAAACGCGATCACGTCGGCGAACTCACCGTTATAGGCCAGCGCGCCGAGTACCTGTTTCTCAGTGGCCACCAACTCGAAAAAGTTGAATTCACTGGGTTCTTCGAAGATGCCCACCAGTACGCACTTGCCGGCCTTGCGGATCAGGTCGATGGCGAGTTTGGCCGTGTGTTTGTTGCCGATGCATTCGAAACTGACGTCCGCGCCGAGCCCGCCGGTCAGGCGGCGGACCTCGGCCAGGGCGTCGCATTCATTCGGATCGAGCACATGGGTCGCCCCCACTTCCCGGGCCTTGGCCTTGCGCGCGCCGGACATTTCCAGCGCGATCACCTGGGCCGCGCCCGCCGCCTTGGCGCACATGATGGTGCACAGACCGATGGTGCCGGCGCCGACCACCACGACGTTTTGCCCGAGCAGGCTTCCGGCTTTTTTCACCGCGTGCATGCCGACGGCCAGAGGCTCGATCAGCGCCCCGGCTTCAGCGGGGAAGTTCGCCGGTAGCTTGTACAGCAGGTTGGCGGGCACGTTGACCAGTTCGGCGAACGCACCGTTGTTCATCAAGCCGGTAAAGGCCAGGTTCTCGCAAATGTTGTACAGCCCGTGGGTGCAGTAGTAGCAGGTGCCGCAATGCTGACAGGCATCGGCCGCCACCGGCTCGCCAACGCTGAAGCCCTGTACGCCGGCACCGAGTTCGACGATCTCGCCACAAAACTCATGACCGAGAATGCACTGGCCCTTGATCCCGGTCAGCGGGTGCGGGGCGTCGACCGGAATGAACACCGGGCCGGCCACGTACTCATGCAGATCGGAGCCGCAAATGCCGCACCATTGCACGCGGATCTGCACCCAACCGGCAGGCGGCGAAACGGGCAGCGGCACGTCTTCGACGCGGATGTCGTTACGACCGTGCCAGACAGCGGCACGCATGCTGCGTTGCGAGTTGCTCGAAAGGCTCATAGCGAAGTCTCCTTGAAACGGTTGGCACTGGCGCGCCGGGTGGGTTGCCAGTGGCCAGAGCAAGGCCGGTGCCAGCTGTGCAAAAACGCCTGGACGCCCCTCTCCTAGAGCCGCCGAATGAACACCCAAGGGTGGCCGGCATTGAGGTCAAACGAGACGCGCCATGCCAGATCGCGCACGGTAGCGACGAGACCGCGAGACGTTGCGTCTCACTGCAAGCGTTGATGCCAGGGGCGTGCCTGATCCACCTCAGTCGTCTTCAATAGGGGCGCTTCGCACCCCAACGCGGGGCAAGCCCGCTCACCACAGCAAGCCCGCTCACCACAATAAGCTTGCGCAGGCTCACCCGATAACGCATTCGAGATTGCACCTCCACGCCCCACGTGATCGAGGACTACTCGTAACTTGTGGTGAGCGGGCTTGTCGAATCGTCGCACCGCCCGCGCTGGGCTGCGGAGCAGACCCAAAACCAGGCGCTGCGGTTTACCTGACAGAACACAGGGATCCTGATTGGGGCTGCTTCGCAGCCCAGCGCGGGGCAAGCCCGCTCACCACAGCAAGCCCGCTCACCACAAGTAGGGTGTTCGCCCTTAACTGACGGACCGGCGCCAACCAAGGGTGCTCAAGCGGCCCAAGCCCCCTGTATGACGTTTTGTCAGCCGATCTGTATCTAACGCGCGCCCTGCTCCCGCCCTACCATCAGGCGCATCCAACCTGCGCAACGACGCGCTCTACCTACAGGAGTGAACCCATGCCCGAACTGTCGAGCCTGCTGGCGTATGGTCTGATTTCCCTTGGCATGGTGCTGACGCCCGGCCCGAACATGATCTACCTGATTTCGCGGTCGATCTGCCAGGGGCCGCTGGCCGGGTTGATTTCACTGGGTGGTGTGGCGCTGGGTTTCGTCGTGTATATGCTGTGCGCGGCGCTGGGGATTACCGCGCTGCTGATGGCGGTGCCGTATGCGTATGACGCGCTCAGGCTCGGCGGTGCGCTGTATCTGTTGTACCTGGCTTGGCAGGCGGTCAAGCCCGGTGGGCGCTCGGCGTTTCATGTGCGTGATTTGCCCAGGGACGGCCCACGCAAGCTGTTCATGATGGGCTTTGTGACCAACCTGTTGAATCCGAAAGTCGCGGTGATGTATCTGTCATTGCTGCCCCAGTTCATCTCCCCCACTGGCCACGGCAGCGTGCTGACACAATCCATCGTGCTGGGGTTTACCCAGATCATGATCAGTGTGAGCGTGAATGCGGTGATCGCCATCATGGCCGGTTCCATCGCGACCTTCCTGGCGGCCAAGCCGGTTTGGCAACGGGTGCAGCGCTGGCTGATGGGGACGGTGCTGGCTGGCCTGGCGGTGCGCATGGTTTTTGATGCGCGGCGTTGAAGACGGGGCTTGAGGGCACTGTGGCGAGCGGGCTTGCCCCGCAAGCCACAGGTTACCGGTGGCCTGTTCTTTTTTTGTAGTCAATGCGTGCGCAGCGCCTCCAGCCGTGCGGGCAGGTCTTCCTCGGGGAAGCGCGCGTGCAACGCCAGCAATTTTTCATCCGCGGCTTTGCTTTCACCCGCTTCCCGCAAGCGCACGATCGCCTGTAACTCTTGCTCCAGCGACGGCAACGCTGACGGTGCGCGCTTGCTGAGCCTGGCGCTCGATTCATCTGCCATCGCACCTGCAATCTCAGCCTGAACCGGCGCACGTTCAGCCTTGGGCGCGGCGGCGATGCGCGCCATCGGCGCCGGTGCGGACAACGCTTGCGGCGCCGGGCGGGCGGCTTCCTCGTGCAGGGCGGAGAAGGTCGCCGTGGAGATTTCGGGTTGTGGCACTGGCGAGCGCGTGACCACGCCGATCATCAGCGCCAAGCCGGCCACGGTGGCGAATGCCATTTGCCAGCGCGGGCGTTGGCAGGCGTGCAGCCAGCGTTGCCACAGGCTCGGTTGCGGCGCCGGGGCCTCGCGGCGGGCGGCGTTGAGGATGAGGGCGTCAAGGGACGCGGGCGGCTCGCCGGTGCTGTGTTGACGGTAATGCTGGATCAGCACGTCGTCGGTGTCGGGAGTGTGTCGAGAGTCGGTCATGCGAGTATCTCCTCGGCCAGCAGGCGGCGCAGTTTCTGCTGGGCGTAACGCAGGCGGCTTTTTACGGTTTCCAGCGGGGCGCCGGTGAGGGCGGCGATTTGCGGCACGTCGAGGTCGCCGTGCAGGCGTAGCAGGAAGACTTCGCGCTGGTCTTCGGGCAAGGCTTGCAGGGCGGCGTCCAGGCGCGCCTGGTCGCGGCTCAGGCTCAGCTGTTGCTCGGGGCCGGCGCTGTCGTCGGCCTGGGCGTGCAGTTGCTCATCGTAGCTGTCGTGCAGCGGGTTGTGGATGCCGTGCTTGCGCCAGTGGTCGATCAGGCGGTTGCGGGCGATCTGGAACAGCCATGTACGAAAACTCGCGCGGCCTTGTGGCTGGGTGTTGCTGCGGATCAGGCTGAGCCAGGTCTCCTGGTAGATTTCCTCGGCCAGTTCGGCCTTGTTGCTCAGGGACACGAGGAAGCGGTAGAGGCCTTGGCGATGCCGCGCGTACAAGGCTTCGAACGCGGCGGCGTCACCGGTTCGGTAGCGGGCCAGCAGCGATTCGTCGCTGGATGGATCATCTGGAACAGCCATGCAGGGGGCGAACTCCTTTTGTAAAGTTAACGCTGTTGCGTTCAAGATCAGGGTTTCAGGCTTTGGGCCAGTTCCACCATTTGCACGAACTCGTTGCGCAGACCAAAGGGGTCATCGCCCCGGGCCGAGCGGGCCAATGCGGCGGTGTCCTTCAAACTCATGCTGCCAGTGTAGCGGCCATCGCCCTTGAGCTGTTGGGCGAAGGCGGCCACCGCCGCCGAGAAGCGCAGGTCGTCGCTGGCCTGGGTGGTTTCGTGGCGGATGGGCCGTTCGATCAAGCGGCTGTCACCGCCCGTGGCGGGCTTGTAGCGCACGCGCAGCATCGCCAGTTCATCGGATTTACCTTCGGCCGCAGGCGCAGTGGCGTAGCGCAAGGGCTCCAACCAGCCCCTCTGGCCCTTCGGCACAATTTCATACAGCGCGGTCACGGTATGCCCTGCGCCGATCTCACCGGCATCGACTTTGTCGTTGTTGAAATCCTCACGCTTGAGCGCGCGATTTTCATAGCCCAGCAGTCGATACTCGCTGACCTGTGCCGGGTTGAATTCCACCTGCACTTTCACATCCCGCGCGACCACCGCCAGGGTTGAACTGAGCTGGTCCACCAGCACCTTGCGGGCTTCGCGCAGGTTGTCGATATAGGCGTAATTGCCATCGCCGGCATCGGCCAGTTGTTCCATCAGGTGTTCGTTGTAGTTATCCACACCGAAGCCGAGGGTGGTCAGGGACACGCCGCTTTTACGCTGGCGGGCGGCCATTTGCTTGAGGCTGTCGAAGTCGCTGACGCCCACATTGAAGTCACCGTCGGTGGCCAGCAGGATGCGGTTGATGCCCTTGTCGATAAAGCCTTCGCGGGCCATCTGGTAGGCCAGTTCGATGCCGGATGCGCCTGCCGTGGAACCGCCGGCGGTGAGTTGATCGATGGCATTGCGGATCTTGGCCTTGTCGCGCCCCGATGTGGGCTTGAGCACTACGCGGGACTCACCGGCGTAGACCACCAACGCAACCCGGTCCTGATCACGCAACTGATCCACCAGCAATTTCAGGGTGCTTTGCACCAGCGGCAAGCCTTCGCGGCGGTCCATGGAGCCGGACACATCCACCAGGAACACCAGGTTGGCCGGCGCCAGGTCCGCCACGGCGCGGTCAGACGCCTTGATGCCGATGCGCAGCAGTTTCGTGCGCGGGTTCCAGGGTGTGGCGGCGACTTCGGTGGTCACGCCAAACGGTGAGCCGTCGGTGGGCAAGGCGTAGTGGTAGGGGAAGTAGTTGACCATTTCCTCCAGTCGCACAGCGCCTTCGGGCGGCAGGCTGCCTTGGTTGAGGAAGCGTCTGACGTTGGCGTAGCTGCCTGTGTCGACATCCACGCTGAAGGTGGACACCGGCGTTTCGGTCACGCGATGCACCGGGTTGTCCGGCAGGTTGGCGTATTGCTCGCGGGGTTCGCTGCGGTAGTCCATCGCCGCTGATTCCTGCATGCGCATTGGAGCGGGCATTGCCATGCGCTTGACCAAGGCGCCCTGGGGCGACGCGCGTTGCAGCTCGGCTACGGGCTCGGCCGGTTTGGCCAACTCAGGGGATGAAGACAGCCCACACCCGGCCAGCGCCACCACCAGGGTGACGGCAAAGCCTTGGGCAGCAGGACGCAGGAAGAGCAGAGGACGGGACATGGGCTGAACCTCGTGAATGAATGATCCGTTCACAAGGTCAGACGCAAGGTGCGGGATGTTCGGGTTAACCCTGATTCAAATAACACCACAGTTGGTCTGTGGTGTTCTCAGAATCCGGATATCAGTCCGTGCCGTACTTCGGGTTGCGCGGGCCGTACAGGATCCCCGCGCGTTGGCCCGGCGACAGCAGGCGTGCACTGGTGATGCCGGCAATCGGGTGCGCCGCATCGGTGGAGCTGTTGATCACTTGCTTGACCGCCGCGGTGATCAGCATGCCCACCAGTCCGCCGCCGTTGTTGTTGCCTTCTTCACTGGACGCCCGCGCCGAACCGGTCCACAGGGTGGTGCCGGTGCGCAGGTCCACCAGTTTGGCCGAGGCCGTCACGGCGGTGTCGCTGGAGATCAGCATGTACTTGGTGCCGTACTCGCTGACGGTGATGTACAGCGCCGCGTCCGCGCCGAAGATGTCATGCAGCTTGGCCGGTGGCACGCCCTGGATATCGTTGGCGGTGGTCAGGCCGTTCTGGCGGAAGGTTTCGTCCACCAGGGCAATCGGCAGTACGTAGTAGCCGGCTTCGGCCAGCGGGTAGGTCACTTGCGAGACCAGGCTGTACGAGGCCTGCACTTCCGGCGACTCGTTGATCGGCGGCAGTACCAGGATCGACTTGGGCCGCGCCTGTTTGTACGCGGTGTAGTCAATGGTCTTGGGGGCTGCGCAACCGCCGAGCAAGGCCAGGGCCAGCAAGGCACCGGTGAGTTTTAACAGGCTCATTTAGTGGCCACTCCGGTCTTGGCGTTTTTCAACAGGAAGTCCATGTACGAGGCAGACTCGGGGAACAGCGCCTTCTCAGTGCGGAACTCCTGCACCATCTGGTCATCCTTGCCCATGCTCAGGTACAGCATGCCCAGGTGCGCGTGGTAACCCGGCGGCGCCTTGCGGCCGCTGGCGTTGATCTTTTGCAAATCACGCTCCAGCGCCTCGACCTGCGCTTCCTTGGGCTCGCCCTTGAAGTACTCGTAAACCTGCGGCTGGTAGCTTTCCCATTGATACAGGGGCTGGGGCGCCGTCTGGCACCCGGCGACCGCCGCGATTGCTGTCAGCATCAGCGCCGACTTCACTGCCTTGCTCATCCGTGTACTGCTCCTTGAGGGGTTGCTGATCAGTTGCGCGGGTTCCAGGCGCCGGCGTTGATGCCGTCGACCAGGCGGTTGATGGCTTCGCGCATGGCCAGGTCGAGGACCTTGCCATTGAGGGTGGAGTCGTAGCTGGCGGTGCCGCCGAAGCCGACCACTTCACGGTTGGACAGCGCGTACTCACCGGCGCCCTGGGTGGAGTACACCACTTCGGAGGTGCTGATGTTGACGATGTTCAGTGCGACCTTGGCGTAGGCCACTTGGGTCTTGCCACGGCCGAGGATGCCGAACAGCTGGCGGTCGCCGGTCTCTTTGCGGCCGAACTCGGTCACGTCGCCGGTCACGACGTAGTCAGCGCCCTTGAGCTTCTGCGCGGTGCCCTTGATCGCGGCTTCCTGGGAGATTTCGCCCATGTTGTCGCGGTCCAGCACGCTGAAGCGGTTGGTCTGCTGCAGGTGGGTAATCAGGATGGTCTTGGCCTGGCCACCGAGGCGGTCGACGCCATCGGAGAAAATGCCGCGCATGTAGCTGGAGCGGTTGTCGAACTTGCCCACGGCGATGGGCACACGCACGCCGGAATAGGCGACGTTGGCGCTGGCGACCTGTTCCACCGGCATGGCGCGGTTGCTCTCCGTGGCGCAACCGGCCACGGTCAACAGCGCTGCGGCGGTGAGGCCGGACAGCAGGATTTTGGACAGTGTGTTCACGGGGTGCTCCTAAATGGGGGGAATCGGGTATGGCAGCTGACGCTAGCGAGACGGAATATCGCGCAGGTCGTCGACGATGTAGTCGCTTAGCCCACTAGTGAAATACCGCTCGACACTGGAGTTACCGCTGTTGGTTACAACGCCGGCAAGGGTCCTCCATTGTTGCGGCTGGCCTCGCCAGTTGCTGGGCTCCAGGCTGGGGCGGTTCTGGGCGAAGTGCAGCACCTCGGCACCGGCTTTCTTGACCTTGACCTTGTAGCCAAAATCGATGCTTTGCAGGATGGTACCGTCGTCAATCAACAGGTTCGAAAACCCCCCATTGGAGTCGATGATATGGCGCACATAGACGACGTCGACATCCAGCAAATAATCGGCGCTGTCTTTACTGGTTGCGTAACGCTTGGCTTTGAGCAAGCGGTTTACCAGATCGACGCCGAGTTCCTGGCGAACTTTGTCATCCGACATGAAGTGCTTACTCTTGCCCTTCACCTCAACGTTGAAGGTGTCGAGCCAGTAAGTAGCAGTCTTCGAAATCGTGACCGGTGCCGGCGAGATGTAGTACTCCGGCTTGGAGGCGCAGCCCGCCATCAGGCAGGCGACGAGGAATACGGCAAACATGCGCATGTCTGGATTCGTCCCTGAAAAGTATCGTGCTTTAAACAATCGCGGCATTTTACGGGGTTGAGAGCGGTTCTCAAGGTGTTTCGTCGGTTGCCGTGCGGTGGCGCACATTCCCTCAAGTTATGGGGATACGGGTCGAAACAGTAACTTGGCTTGCTCACTTATAGGGACATTGCGTGCTTAACACTCTGCTTCGGGCTACGGCCCTGATCGCTGCGCTGTCGATGACCGGCTGCGTTTCCTACACCGTCACCGGCCCCATCGCCGCCCCGCTCCACCCGGTCGCTGTCAGCAGCCCGCGCAGTGCGCAAATCGCCGATGTGACGGTGAGCGCCGCCGACGTCAACGAGGCCAACAAGGCCGCCATCAGCAGCTCCCTGACGGCCCAGATCACTCAGTACGTGCGCACTGGGGGTTACTTCAAGCAGGTCACCGAGTATCCGGTGCGCCTGGGCGAGCAGGACGTGACGCTCACATTCAACATGACCGCCCTCAAGGGCCATCGCGCGCCACACCCGGCGTACGTACCCGGTGCGCTGCTGACGCTGACCATCTGGATCTGGGTCAACGGCCCGATCTACGTGGACAGCTTCGAGGTGGCCGGCGACCTGGTGATCGTCGACCGCAACGGCAAGGAACTGGCCAAGGCCAAGGATTCGATCAAATTCGAACACAACGTCGGGCTTTACAGCGGCCAATACTGGGCACCGTCGATGGGCGGCCAACAGCTGACCAAACTGGTCGGGCAACTGCTCGACACCGCCACCGCCAACCTGGCCAAACCGTAATTCCAAGGAGTGATGCATGAAAGGATTGATCAAACACAGCCTGGTACTCGCCGCCGTCCTGCTGACCGGCTGCGTGTCTTACTCGCAGCACGAATTGCCCGCTGTACAGCCCTGGCCACCGACCGCCAACGCCCCGGCGCAAAAGCCCACGGCGTACGTGCACACCACCGCGCAGAACCACGTCAACGGCGGCCCTGGCAACGCGGCAGTCGGCGCACCGGTGGTGCTGTGGGAAAAGGCCGTGGCCGATTCGTTTCGCCAGTCCAACCGTTTCTCGCGGGTGAGCACTGACAAGGTCGACTCGGATATCTACGTCGATGCCACGCTGCACAACAACGAACAGTTCAGCATGGCCTCGGCGATCATCACCGGCGCGACGTTCTTCATCATCCCGAGCACAGCGAAAAACACCTTCACCCTGGAGACAGTGTTCAAGGACAAGGATGGCAAGGAGCTGGGCCGCGTCAAAAAGAGCGAATCAGTGCGCACCTGGATGCACTTGGTACTGATCGTGGGCATCCCGTTCCAGGCAGACACGCGGGAAGTGGTCGAGGCGTTGACGCGCAGTACGCTGGATGAAGCGGTGCAGCGCAAGTTGCTGTAACCCCGCCCTCTGCAGGAGCGAGCTTGCTCGCGAAAAACCGGAGAACACCGCAGGCATTCAGCATGCCCGCGGTATCGCTGCCAGCCTCAGCTCACTTGATCAGGTCAGGTCGAGTGGTCTTGAGCATCGCTGCGCTCACCGCGCCCTGAACCGAGCAGGTGATCATGCCATTGCTGGTCTTGGCCAGGTCATCGGGTGCGGGCTCGACCATCAAGATGCGTTCGGCCGTATCGGTGACCAGCTTGCCCGCGTTGTCATCGCCGCCTTCCGGCACCCAGGCTGATTGCTTGTGCGACCAGATCTGCGCACGCGCGTAGATACCGTTGGCTTTCTCCAACGCCGTACCCGGTACTTTACTCAGCTGAGCGTAAAGCGCGTCGGGTGCCTGTTCGGTGTAGAAACCCCAGTTGATGATGCGCGAGCCCATCAGGTCCTGGTCTTCGGCGAAAAAGCCGGTCAAGGTCATACCGTCAAGCGTCAGTGGCGTGTCGAACATCCAGCGCTGGCCCATATCGGACTTTGTGCCGCCGCTGAGCGTGATCTTGCCGTTCTCCAGCTTATGGGCAACACGCTCCTTGAGCCCTGCCTGGCTTACCACCGCCAGGGAGTTCTGGTCGCAAGCGAGAAAACTTTGCAGGGCAGGCGCCGCGGCGAAGCTGCTGGTGCAGGTCGCCAGTGCAGTGAGTGAGATAAACAGACGATGCAGTTTCATTGACAGCTTCCTTGGGTCCAAATAATGGGTGGGGGGGAGCGAGTTTGCTTCTGCAGTAACGGGATAAAACGGTTAACACGCATACAGGGCTTTGAGCATCATGCCGTTGGCATCAACTCACGGTGTTTGAACGGGCGCAGATTTGCTCCCACCCTTTCTCAATCGTGCCCGTGTACTTACCGCACGACGCGCCCCTTTCGCCGGCGAAGGCCGGTTCAGATCTTTGATGCGTCTGGGCATCGCCAGTGTGTCGGCAGTGGGTGGCATTGCATGAGGCATTGTGCCATTACTCTGACGCCTTGCGCGGTTTTGGGTGAGGGGCTTATAGTCCGGCCGTCGTCCAAATGGCGATCAGGTTTGGCGACCTGACAACAGAGTGCAAAAGCAATCCGCTTTCATGCAGGTGTTTTTGCACCCGCAAAGCCGTGCCTTTTATGGCGGCTGTGCGCGGGAGACCTTCGGGTCTGCCGGTTTACTCTGTTGCCGGTTCGCCAACCTGCGTACAGCTGCCACCCATTCGTTTGGCGACGATTGAGTGGTGGTCTCAACCACTTAACAGAGTGCCAATTATGAACCGTTACATGCCCCTGACCGGCCACGACTGCACCGTCCCCGCCCTGCTCATCGACACCCAAGCCCCCCTCGACGTCCTCCACGACGCCGCCGTGCACCGCATCCAAGCCGTCACCCAACTCCTGGAAAACCTGGCCTTCCGCGATCAGCTCAGCAGTGATGCCGTGGTGCTGCAGGACTTCGCCCATCTGCTGGCGATTCCGCTGCGCGACGGCTGTGATTTGTTGGATGCGATCAGTCGCAGGCTGAACGCCAACCCGTCCTGAGTTACACAGGGCGGCCCGTCCAGGCCGCCCTGCTCAGGAATTGATGACAATCGTCTTGGCCAACATATCGCCCAAGCGACGACGCAGGCCGAACAGTACAAAAAGACCGTCCAGCACACTGAACACCATCTTCGGAACATTGCGCAGGAACGACTGGAACAGCGTGCAGTTCGTGGGGTACGGGTAACCCACCACCGCCGTGCGGCACACTCGCTTGCCCAGGCTCTGGCCATTGGGCAAGGCATCGCAAAACAGGTAGTACCCGAAGGCTGAAAACAGCAGCACATAGTGGAGGCCATCAAACAATGCCGGGCCTCCTGCAGAGCTCAGATAGAAATAGGCATAGTCCAGGTTTCGGTTCAAAAACAGCAGGAAAAACACCACGGCCATATCGATCAGATAGCCGAGCAACCGTCTGAACGGGCTGGCGATGTCCCAGGTTTGCGTGGCCGATACCGAATCGTTCATGACGTATTTATCCCCTACCGTTGTCATAAATATCCGCAAGGCTGCGAACGCTCGTCAGGTTGCCGGTCTGAACCACGATGGTCTTGGCGAACATATCGCCCAGGCGCGTTCTGGACTCCATGAATATCCACACCCAATCGATCACCACCAGCGCTCCGGAATTGCGGGTTAACGCCTGGGAAACCGTGCAGCTTTTGCGAGTTTTACGGTCGACGACGGCGATGCTCAACAAACGCTTGCCCAGGCTCTGGCCGTTGGGCAACGCGTCGGCCAGCAGGAAGTAGGCGAAGGCTGCAAAAAACGCCGAGAGAAAACCAGCCTTGGGCGTCACGGCCGGCACGTAGGCAGACAATGCACCGGCGCAGAATTTGATGATGAAAAAGATCAGGACTGCGATGGCGCAGTCGATAAGGCGCGCGGCCAGGCGCCGGCCGATGCTGGCCAGGATCGTCGGGCGTTTGGCGGAGTGGTTTGCGTCCATGCGGTATTGCTCCAGATTCATGGCGTTGGTGTGTTTTGACTGGGCGCAAATCGGCTCCCAGCCTTTCAATGGTATTGCTGTGCTGCCCGCCGGCCGGGAGTACCTGCGCCAGCGATGCTCGAAAGGCTCATGGAAACGTCGTCCCGATACGCGCTCGTTCATTCGAGAACCAGATGCCGGTGACCTTGCCCACCACATCCTCAAGCGCGACCTGGCCCATGAAGCGGCTGTCGTTGCTGACATCCCGGTTGTCGCCCAACAGGTACACATGCCCCGGCGCTACCTGGAGCGGCGCCAACTCAAGGGAGTAGTCCTTTTTGACGCGCTCAGCCGGTGCGTGAAACAAACCCAGGTTCTCACCGTTGCGGATCACCTCGCCATGGACGATGGCCAGAGTGTCACCACCGATTCCCGCTACCCGTTTGACCGCCTCGGTGCCATTCCAGCGATACACCACGATATCCCCCACGTTGGGCACGCCAGCCCGCAGGTCCGACATGATGTAGTCGCCAATCGACAACGTCGGGACCATCGACCCCGACGGAATGTAATAGTTTTTGAAGCCCAACAACGGCACCCGAAAGACGTCCAGCGTCAGCACCAGGACCACCACCACGCCGACGTAAAGAGCATGGAAGCGTTTACGCGGCACATTGGGCGGACCGCTGTAGCGACGGGCCAACACGGCGGACACGATGGCAGAGGTCAGTTTGACCGTGATGACGAAAGCGAAGAATGCATACAACCCAAGGGGTGTAGTGACCAACCCCAAGGCACCCATCAGCGCGACCCCGCCGAGCAACAACGCTGCGACCCGGATACCCCACTGTGTACGGCCTACATACACCAGGCCCCAGCCGGGTATGAGGCAGGCCATCAGGAAGGCCTGGAGGGAGAATTTTGCGGGTTTCATTGATCGTCCTTAATAATGCAAATGCTGGCGCCGCGCATATTACTGCTGGGCTCGCCAATCCACATAACCTTTAATCGCTGTTAACTGGCTAAGGATGAAGCTGGAAAAATCCTCATATAAGACTTCCGCATCACTCAATTCAGGATCAATTTCGACAATTGACCAATCATTCGCAGCATCGAATGCATAAAAGACACCGCTCCCGGTACTGGCAAACACATACATATTACGATAAGCAACTACATCACATCCGGTGACAACTGAATACTTCGTTGGACCATCCTCGATGTAAAGTGCGCTATCCAGCTCACCAAATCCAAACTGTTCAAGGAATTCAAGATAGTCGAGCGGCACACCTACGCGGTCGAGAACCTCAACACCTCTCAAGACTAATTCACGGTTACTTAAGCAGCTTCCATAATCACCTTCATACAACGCACTGGACACTATTTCTCTTATAAGAACACCAACTTCCGACGCGCCTTTCATCGCCACTCCTTGCATCTGAACATTAACACTTTTTAGGTAGATAAACGTCTAACACGCCACCCGCTCCGACCTTATAGATATATTCGACTATGTATTCAACAGCCTGCTCACCTGCCTCGTTGACTGAGGCGGACATTCTTTCTTGCCGACCTGAAACCTTATAAGCCTGATGTGCAAAAAAGCCAATGACCAGAAGTATCAGAATCAAGCTGTCTTGCTCTAAGCTTTCCGTAATGAAATTATGCTCTCCCAAAGGACCATTTTGCATTTCATCCGAGTCTAAATAGTAGGCCAACTGCTCAGGGCTTAAACTTCTATCGGTTAACCATGACCAGCACAACTCAATAGCCTCACTACATTTAGTATAGGTAGCGGGAGCTGACGATAGATTATCTAAAGTTTGATCGAGAATCAAAAGAAAAATAGCCGCTCTTTTAACCCACATTTGCCCCTCTAAAACAGACAGACTTTCCGAATAACTCATAGAACCCGATCCTTTTTAGCTCAAACACAGAAAACAATTAAGCTCACTTCTATCAAACTCCCTGACACTTCCACAAAATTGCGTAAGGCACCTCATCATTCAATAACCCCAATGAGCGAAAATAATAGACCGCTGACGGACCTTCCAAACTCTTATGAACAAAAGCGCCATCAGACATCACACGATAAGAGGCATACTCTCGAATATTACCGGCAGTCTCCAACGCTCGCTTTATTTCAATATAGGTCGCCCCTGCCTCCTCTGGCATCAACTCAAAGGGCGGAGGGCAAACAGCCCCATCATCACTTTCGACGTCTCTGTAATAGGCTCGCTGAAATGCTGCGTCACTGGCCGCCCAGTAAAATGACAATACTTTCAGCTTATCCTGCCCATCCTCTTTAATCGCATCTGCCAAGCAGTACTGAGTGACCGACATCTTGTACACTCCCTCATCGATGAGTAAAAGTCCTGCTTCGGGCACAGCAAGCGCATCACCCTTTTTAAGCTCGCGTAACAGTGCCCATTCAGTCATCACCAAACACTCCTGTTGCGATTTCCAATTATCTCGATGGGAACATACATGCGACGATTTGTCATACCGCTTAGTATCCTCCGACACTCAGAGGAAAGAGGGGCCTGACCCTGAGGAATCCCCACCGGATTGTCCCGCTCGAGATTGGCGGATATGGAGCTATTGGTGCGCGATGAAGTACACCGGCAAGCTCAGAGGCTAGAGTAGATTTGTGGGGACTCCTCAGGGTCTGCCCCCTTTTTTTCACTTATTCAGCCGTCGCTTTGACTCAAAATATTTATCTCACGCCAGTAGACAGTCGCTGGTAGAGACTGATTCTGATTAAACAAGGAAAAAACCTCGATTACATCATCAATATTAAACCACTCATCCTTTTTTAATGGTACACGGCCCGCACCAAACGACAGTAAGCTTCCATCTTCAAAGTTTGTACTAGAATTTGAATGATAACCTCTGAACAGTTTTTTACTTTTAGCGTCATATCTTTCAATAAAACAAGTGAATCTGCCTCCAGCCACTTGCACATAGTTACCCTCATCATCAGTTATACATGCGAATGAGCTAGGGCCGTAGCTTTTTAATTTTTTTAGCGTTTTTATAATCTGCGCTTGATTTACACCTACTACTACAGGACTATTTTCGGCTTCGAGCTTCATATTTCCCACCTTTATGGCACATAGACTGTTGTAGCGCTTTCGATGACTTGTCCATTTAGCCGTCCTTTCCCTTGCGCCCCAAACTCATTAACAAAGTAATCGGTAAATTCTTGATAGCTGGTCTTACTAGCCGACCCGCTTTTTACCTCAAGAGAAATAGGGGTCAGACCACCAATATACATTGGTGCACTAATCGTGGTCTGCCCCCTATTTCCCTGGGTGTCTTAGCCGCACCAAGCAACTGCTTAGTAGCGAACTTCCCATCAAAAAGAACAGGCAAATTATTCTTACTGGTTCCGGCTACTTCTTTTGCATCTACTATTCAAAACGACAGTAAAGTGGCCATTTATCAAGCCCGATTGAATTCAGGATCAACAATGCAATCAAGCCCAGCAGAAACAATTCATGTCCTTTGTCATTCGCCTCACCTGTGACTCGGATATTTCATCTCGGCCCTGCCTTCCAATTAAGGACTTCGGATCTACCACCTGTGGAACGCCGCTAACAACATCCGCCCCAACCGCTCGGGGCTCACTACCTGCATACCGCCGCCAATCCGGATGGTAAGGATTGGCCTTCATCTCGTCCGTAACCGTGGTAAGTCTCGTCGGCTTAGGTGCTTCCGCTGCCGGCTTTTCATCCTGGAAGCTCGCGCCATTCGCCGCTGGAGCACCGTCACCCACGGCTTTCGTTGTCCCAGAGGGCAAATCGCTCGGAGGTCCTTTTGCACCTGTTCAACCCTTCAATGCTGGCAAAGACAGCACTTCATCGTACTGTGGCCAGTCTTCCCTTGCGCGCTTGAGCACACCTTGCATCAACTCGTCCAACTCAGGCACTGGTTGCTCGGGCGGCAATTGGTCAAAGGGCGCGGCCAGCAGCGGATGATCAATCTTCTGCGGATTGGCTAAACCTTCCCACTGGCGCAGGCGCAGGATATAGAGAATTTCCACCGGCACGCGCTCCAAGTGCCAGTCCTGATTGAAGTCGTAGGAACTCTTCTGGCTCTCTTTGCCGGTTTGCCAAGTGTGGCGGTCACACGCGGCCAACAGGCAGGGCATCAGGTCGTCGGGGCTGGGAGTGCGCCACTTGGCCAACAAGGCTTCGTAGATGGGTTCGTCGTAAGCATAAGCAGGCCATTGATGCGAGACATCGCCCACCCAATCGGCAAACACACGCAGCATAAAGGCTTGGGCGCGGCGGTGTTGCTCTTCGTACTCAATCACTAATTGATGCCCACGATTGAGAGCCGCATGGGTGAGATAGCCCTGATGGATGACGGCATCCTTCCAGCCTAGGATCGCCATGGCGGCCATCATATTGGTGGCGGTTTGGATGCTGTAGTTTTGGCGGCGTCGATCATTGCCTGCCGCTTTGGCAATAATGTCGAACTGACCCGCCCAGAAGAACAACTGCCAAATTCCTACTTGGTAATAGCGCAGCCAATGGGCCAACTCCAGAAGCCATCGCGGATTATCTGGTGCGGTCGCCAATACCTTGTGGGCTCGTGTGACGGCTATCCATTCGGAGCTACTACGCGTAACGTTGTCACTATTCGGTACAGGCATTGATGGCTTCGCAAATGCATCGCCGCGCTCAACATATTCACGGATGCCATTCAACTCGTATTCATCTGAGACGTGTGGCCCCTTGGCTATGCGACCCAGCACACTTTTGTAGGAGGGCCATTTCGGGTTTACGCCCGAGCGCTCGCACTGAATTACTTCTTGGTCCATATTTCCACCTTAAATTCTGCTACACCAGTTTTACTGGGGGCGGGAACACCGACTTTGACTGTTACACCTTGAACCTTGGCTTTTCCTGAATCCAACGCCGCTTGCAAAGCATCGCGTAAAGCAGGATCAGAGTCGGGAATTCGAGAAATAGGGGTCAGACCACCAATATACATTGGTGCACTAATCGCGGTATGACACCAATTTTTAGCGGATCAACGAACACTAAAAAACCAAAGAACGAGACCTAGAATAAAGCCAGCCCCAGCTATTTCTAGATAGAGCGCCATATACTCTTTTATAAGCCCGGCAACGTCTTCACCACCACTCAATCAATACCCGGCAACCTGAAAGAACACACACATAAACAACAGGCCGAACGCACAGGCACAAGGAAGATAGATGGCGATCCACCAAGACTCATTTCTTTTCATTGCCAACCGAAACCATTACGTGCGCCACACCACCAAGAGAAATTTGCCCCGCTTATTTGGGGACTTTATAAAAATGTGATCTGCCCCCGATTTCCTCTGATGTGGATGTTGCTGTAAATTCGCATCATTAGCCGCTGGTGTACCGTTACCGACTAACTTTGCTTCACCAGACGGCAAGCCGCTCGCAGGTTCTTTTGCACCAACTTATCTAGGAAGAAGATATTTCTCCCTAACCTGTGCCATACAATCGATCATTTCTGCCAGTTTCTCCCCTTTTAGCCCCACGTCTGCTAAATCATCGGCGCAGCATTTTTCATAAGCCCTAGCCAAACCCTCTAACATATCCTCCGCATAAGGACTTTCTCTAGATAACTCTAACCCATACTTCATACCCTCGCTAAATATTGCAGTTTGCAACACTGCAAATAAACCTACATCAGCAGACGTGCAAAGAGAGCCCGCTTCATCTTGAACATAAGCAAAGGCTTGTTCTGGCCGAAGACGAATCTGTGATATAGCCTTTTCATAAAGCCTAGATACTATCGGATAAATTTCTTCCACAGCCAAATCGATCGCCATAATTACTTCTCCACAGTAAATATATTTAACTGGATGTTAGGATACCGCTCGCGAAACTGATTGACAATATTAGTACAACTTGGGCAAACCATTTTCTCTGAAATCAAATTTATACGCCCAGAAGTTTGTGAGTTCGGACCTAGACGCTGAGCTAAAGTTTCCAAAATTTTAAATTCTGTATCCATGTCTCGCAGATACCCCTCAGTCGTTCCAACATATTTAGACGTAGAAACTTGAGGTTTTAATATCCACGAATTCAGATCACCACCAGGCTTCGGCAAAAACTCCTCGACCCTATTATCAAACTGACTATAAGCTTTCATCACCATAGTCTCTGATGACAGCGCACCAACATCCACTTCAGCAAATGCGACGTTTCCTTCTCGAGGTAACCCTGTCCGAACATCACTAACCGCCGCCGAAAGCCTATCCCTGATTCTCGGCGCGGTGGAGTTAGATAGGTAGACTAGGCGTTCCCCCTCTGCAATCGTCCCAGTCGTTTTTGTGCCGTTTGCCCCTAGGACGAAAAGCTCACCTGACGCCTCCGTCGCCAATTTCCTTTTCGCAAAGGCAGCGGCAATCGCCGCCGAAATCCTCGCTCCCAGGCCTACACCTGTGAGCGAAAGGGCCGCCTCATCCACCGCCGTGACCGGTTCAGCCGATTTCCTAGCTAATAACAACAGCCTCGACATCGCGTCTTTTGAAGCCATTTCGTTGGTCGAGACGTTAATGATTTCTGTCGCATGAGCATCTGCCTGCTCCCGACCGTATTGAACCCATTTGTCAAATGAGCTCAATTCGCCATAAAGGCCGTCGCCCAAGCCATTAAAAAGGCTCGTGTCTACAAACTGCTCTTTGGTGGAGTTGAACGCATAAACTGCAGAACCATTGGCAATAATTGCGGTGCCGTCTTTCCACGTTAATGGAATCTTCTGTTCAGCCAATTCTTGAATCGCACCTCTGGCAATCGCCAAATCACGATCCAGCCAATCTCGCGTCGGGTCATTGCCCCAGTTCTTTTCAAGCGCATCTAAACGGGCGTTTTCGACGACATCGACCTTTGATCCTGCTGCCATACGCAGCAAGTCTTCCCACGAGGCATCCGATTTCGGCTTGCGCCAAATTTCCTCTAACTCTTCTGCTTTCTTCTTGAGTAATGGCACCTCTTGGGTCAGGTGAAGTTGTCGATTGAATACTTCGACGCCGTAACCGGTCCCGGCCCCGACAACAGCGCCGCCGGTGCCATTCCCGGCGCCTGCTCCAGCGCCGATCCCGGTCGCAACCAACGCAGTGATGTTTTCCTGGCTGACCTTAGATAATTTGCTGTTTTCCAGCGCCTTTGCAATCGAGGGCATCAAGGCGGCGGAAGCACCGGCCCCCAACGCGCCACTTTCCACGCTGCCGCTGGACAACCCCATGGCGGCACCTGCCAACGCGTGCAACATGACGCGTGCTGCTCCACCTTCTGCCCATGCGGCTCGGGTGGCCGCGTCCGATTTCGGGTTCAGGGATTGCGCCTCAGCGTAATCACCCACTCGCTTGAAGATCTCGCTAGACGCAGTATTGGCGACGATACCGACTGTCGTACCGACGGGCGCGCCACCAAGGCCCGCGGCGATCAGTCCCGTCGCGATATCGGCCATCATTTTCTTGTCGCCGCCGAACTGCCAACGCTTGGCTTCCGAATAAGCCAGATCGGCGGCACGGGCGGTATCAGCAGCACCAGGCGCGCCTGCGTCTGCTTGTTCCTTCGCCGCCTGCCCAAGCTTCTTGGCCTCATCGGCCTTCGCCCTGCCTACCGCACTGATCACCCCACTGGCCAACTGCGCCGAGCTTTGGATCAGGTCAATACGCTCTTGCATGGCCTTTTCATCAGGCCGGTCAAGTTTCTGATTGGCGTTGGCGGTGTCGCGATTCAACCCCACCAGGTCATTGGCACCTTCGGCATTGCGAACCACAATCGTGCCTTCGCTGACCGCGCTACGGGTGTAGCTATGGTCTTTCTCCTTGAGCGCTATCGGGATGCTGCCGCCCATCGAGGCACCGCTGGTACTGCTGGAAGACACCGAAATACCAGCAGACTGACTTTTGATCTCGCTGACATTCTTGATATCGCTGACGATCAGCCGATCCGTGCTGAGCCGGTTCTTATCAGCTGACGCCTCACTGGCAATCACCGCGCCTTGCAGGGTGGTGGTCTTGCCGACATTGATGTCGTAGCCGCCCGTGCCCGCATACAAACCGCTCTGGTCGGTCACGCCCTTGTAGTCGCTGTTCATATTCGCGGCGGCAAGGTTCGCCGAGCCCGCTACGGTAGAGCCGTAGCAGAACGGAGGGACGCAGATACTGGCGCCGAAGCCTGCGCTGCTCTGTTTGCTGCGCGACGACTCGGTGTCCTGGAGGGAGATGATATTGAGGTTTCCGCCAATATCTGCCTTGATACGGTCCGCACGAACCTGGGCGCCTTTGAGGGTGGTATCGCCACCGCTTTGTAACAACAGGCTGCCTGTATCGAGGGTGCTATTGA
Organism: Pseudomonas sp. CFBP13509; assembly: GCF_005233485.1. NCBI lineage: Bacteria > Pseudomonadati > Pseudomonadota > Gammaproteobacteria > Pseudomonadales > Pseudomonadaceae > Pseudomonas > Pseudomonas sp. CFBP13509. Next base: position 69,944 of record NZ_QGAA01000014.1, on the reverse strand, counting down.
CCTGAGTGACGGAGTTACCGTTGCCATTGTTCTTGGCACCCTGCGCTCCGAGGTCGAGGGTGAAGCCGTTTTGCTCGCCAATATTGAAGCTGGCGCCAATGGCGGTTTTATTTTTCGACCCTTCGTTTTTGCGGTCGGTGGTGTTCTGTGCGCTTTGCATCAACACATCGTTTTTGGCTAACAACAACGTGTTGGCGGCTTTCAAGCTGCTGCCGGTGATCTGGATATCACCCTGAGTACCCGCCGCTGCGCCCGTGGCAACGATCGACAAGTCTTGCCCTGCGTTGAGCGTGCTCTGCTTGGCGGTGACACTGTTGAATTCGCTGCTGTTCTTGCTGCGGTTATTGGCCAGTTCAGTACCGATCTTGATCAGCGAACCGTTGCCGGGCGTGCCGCCGGTTTTGTTTTTGAAGCCGGAGCTTTGCGCATTGGCGTCCGAAGCCTGGCCATTCAGGTTGTAGGCGGCGAGGGCTGCCTGGGCGATTTTGACTGCCTTGAGTCGTGGGTCATCAGCGCTACGGGCCGCTTTGACGGCGTCGCGCATGCTGGTGGCGGTGTCCACTACCGAGCCCGCGATCACCCGCCCAACCGCCAAGCTCTTGGAACTGTCCTTACTGGTCTGACTGGCCGTCTCCATCCCCGAAGTAACGGTGACATCAGCCCCACTCAACTCCATGTTCTTGGTGCTCACCAGATCACTGGCCACCACCTTCAACTCACGCCCCGCCGTCAACGACACATTGCCCGCGCTCGAACCAATCGTGCTGCCGGTCAAGGTCATTTCATTGGCCGTGCCGTTGTGCTTCGAGCTGTTTATGTACAGCTTCTGGTTGCCGGTCATGTCGTCCAGACCGAGCTTGTTGCCGGTCAGCAAGCCGGTGAGGTCGCGATTTTTTTCCTTGTGCATGTCGGTGCGGGCGAAGGTGTTCTGCGCCGCGTCGATGGTCAGGTCACGGCCGGCCTGGACGGCGAGGTCGCCGGTGCTGACCAGGTTGGAACCGGTGACCGTGGCGTCGCGTTTGGCGGCGACGGTGACGGTTTCGCCGGAGACCATGCTGCCCAGGGCGGTGGTGCGTTTTTCGTCGACTTTGTCCTGGACTTTGCTCGACTTCAGGCCGCCCCAGCTGCTTTTGCTTTCCTTGCGTTCGTGGCGGGCGCTGTCGGCGTTGCTGACGGCGAGGATGTTCACGTCCTGGCCGGCCACCAGTTGCGTAGCGCCTTTTTCGGCAGTGACGGCGCTGCCGGCCAGCAGCAGGTCCGCACCGGCGACGACGGTGCTGTTCGTCCCCGCGCTGACCAGGCTGCCGACGTTGTTCACGACGTCGGTTTCATCCAGGCGGAATTTCTTGCCCTGGGAGGTTTTCTTGGTCTTGCTGTAGAAGCTGTAGTCCTGGTCTTGCGCGGCTTTGAGCTCGAGGTTTTTGCCGGATACCAGGTACGCCTCGTTGCCGGCATTGACCTGGCTGGCGACCAGTTGCAGGTTCTGCCCGGCGCTCAGGGTGGCGTCGCCGCCGGCCTTGATCACGCTGGAGACTTGCTGGACGTGGTCTTCGATGCTTTTGATTTTTTCGAGTTGTAGGTCGAATGCTGCTCGTTGGCTGCCGCGATGGCGTTGAGGTTGGCGCCGGCTCGCAGGGCGACGTTGGCCTTTTGATGCCTTGCGTGTTTTTACGCTGAGGACTTATAGTCCGCCGGTCGTCCAAAAGGGCGATCGGATTTGGCGATCCGTTGACCGTATGCGAAAGCTTTCTGCTTGCTTGCAGGGGTTTCCGTACCCGCATCGCTGCTTTATGGCAGCTGTGCGCGGGAGACCTTCGGGTCTGCCGGAACTCGGTCCCGGTTCGCCAACCTGCGTACAGCTGTCACCCATTCGTTTGGCGACGATAGGTGACAGCTTTCATTACATCGACCGAGGCTTTACCTATGAATAGATACATGCCGCTTACAGGCCATGACTCAACCATCCCCGCGCTGGTGATCGACACGCAAGCGCCCCTAGATGTTCTCTATGATGCCGCCGCGTATCGCATTCGTGCGGTGACTCAGTTTTTGGAGAACCTCGCGTTTCGGGAAGAGATCAGCAGTGATGCGATTGTGCTTCACGATTTTGCGCTGTTACTGGCAATTCCGCTGCGAGATGGGTGTGATTTGCTGGATGTGATTGGCCGGAAGTTGAACTCAAAAATTTCATAAATAAAATGGGCGGTTATTTTAAAAACCGCCCAGCTTAAAAACTTCCCAGACAAATGAAATAAAAAAGCCAATTATTAAAGAACGTAACACCTCCAGATTTGCTTCTCCACAAGCATTCAAACAAAAACGTGGCCTGCCCCCTAATGGATAGCGCAATCACAGTTACGACAAACGACACAGTGAAATACTTGCACGTCACTGCACATCTTATTTAGCCTTTATTAATTGCATCCAATAGTTATATGTCTCTCGAAGCCGACCTAATGTCTTTGATCCATCAGCAATAGCGCACGCGAATGCATGAGCAACTCTTACTGGATTGGTAGGCAGCGAGCCAGATGCGGATATAACAGGCTGCCCGTAATCCGCCTGTTTCTTATTACCTTTTAACTGACTCCAGCTCAGTTCAGGGTTATTTCGAACCGCCACTTCACCATAATACATTCCAACTAAAACAGCCAAAGACATTGCCTCTTCGGATAGAACAGGTGTGTTCAAATCAGCCGTGCCGGCAATTGAATCATTTCCTGTTTCGTTAACCGTTGATGACAGTTGCTCTTTATAAATCCGTGAAGCTAACCACTCAGCCACACCATCTAAAGATTCCGGGGAAAAATCCGCGTTCCAGCTTTCATATCCCGGCGTATGCCAAACAGCTTGAATTAACTCATCTAAACAGTAGGGTTTATTAAGCATAAAGAGTTCATAAAAACTATTTAGCTCTTTCGAATTCATAGATGAAAAAAAATCTGCGACTGGCGTATAGGCGGTTGTAAATTCCATAATCAATGCACCTTAATTTTGATTCCCGCGTCGGACAAAGCTTTTTCAAGGGCTGGCGCAGGTCCAACGCGTCCTGTGACGGGGCTCCTATAAAAATTCCATGTTACCCCATTAACCATACCGCGGCTCAGGAGCTCCGTATCCTTCATCACCTGAAGGGCTGTATTGGCGTCGAGTGAAGTGTATCCAACCTTGGACTCATGAGCCAAAGCACCTGGAGCTAGCTGGTCGACGACACGCACGCCTTGGGTCGTTTGGAAGGTAACTTGAGACTGACCACCCAATGGTTTTAGGGCATCCTCCCCGATTTTCCCTGTTGCTCCAATTCCGGCGGACGGATTAGGAGAAACAATTCGCGTCGCTCTATCCTCGGTCAACGTGTAGTAGTTACCATTACCGGCCAGAAACACCTGATTGCCATTGGCGTCCTGCGTTCCGGTAGGTTTGTAAGTCCCACCACCGGGGCCGTTCACGGTTCCATCAATTTCTTGTGTGTAGCCTTTGGGAACATTAAAGCTCGCGTCGTTTGCTGCTGATTTTCCGGTTCCGACAACTTTGGCCTCTCCAGAAATCAAAGTCGATGCAGGCACTTTTGTAGTAGACGTTAACCCTTTTAATCCGTACCCCCCAGCAATCGCCGCCGTGATGGCATGCATCGTCATGACAAAATCATACTGTTGCTCAACTTCCGCCCGCGTTTTCTCAGAACGGCTCGCAAGGTCCGTTATCACGATGTCGTGGAGAATGCTGGCATCGTCTAAGCCACGTAATGCAGCCTCGGCATTTTTTGCATCAGCCGGGTAAAGTTCTTTATAAAGCAGACGGACAGAGACAGGAGCCTCGTATTCCGCAAGAGCCTGACGTGCAGGTTCGATCAAACGACCGCAAGCGGAACTGGACAAATTTCCGGTAGTGCAGGCATCGCGAATCGCTTCATCTCGATCTTTATCGATAACGTTTATATACGCGAGTTCATCTTTTTCTTTGTCAGTGATGGTGCCCAGCATTTGCTTGCGTGAAAGCACAAACTTACGGGTCGCTTCCGGCACGCTGAGATAGTTATTCTCAACCGCATTCCTCCCAACCTGAGCCGCTGCCACCGCATCCAGTGCGCCCTTGCCGGACAACGATCCTGAAAGGCCACCCGCCAAGGTCGCGAGGCTGGAGATCGTCTGCTTTTGCGCCTGGGTCAGGTTCTCGTTACTGACATCGCCATACAGGTTCTCTTTGATCAGACGTGCGGTTTCCTCTGCCGCCACAGCACCGGCTGCACCAGCGAGTGCTGAGTTACCGCCAGCCTTGGCGAGCACAGCACCCAGTACCGCATGGGCCATCAGATTGGCTGTAGGGTCGCCCTTGGTCCTGTCCCTGATTGTTTCTGCCAGATATGGCGCCGCCGCCCCCGCCAACGCCCCACCTACGCTGCCACCCATCGCCGCTTGCACCACGGCAGTCACTGCCTGGCTGGCCTTCTGGAAGCTGCTGCCAACGCCATAATCCTGCTGGGCACGCTGGCTGATCTGAGCCTGTGTCGGATTGGCGATACCCTCATCAATCAACTTCAGGCGCGTGGCTTTGTTGACGTCACTGTTAGGGTCGTCAGCGGCCCTGATCCTGGCCGCAGCAATCGCATCACCAATGCCCTTGGTCAACTCCATCGAACTCTTGATCAGATCCATGCGTTCCTGCATGGCCTTTTCATCAGGCTTGTCGAGACGCTGGTTGGCGTTGGCGGTGTCGCGGTTCAGGCCGACCAGGTCACCCGCGCCTTCAGGGTTGCGCACCACGATCGTGCCTTCGCTGACGGCACTGCGCGTGTAGCTGTGGTCCGAATCGTTCAGCGACATTCCATACAAGGCACCCGGCGTGAGGGTAGTCGCGCCGCCACTGTAGGAACCGGAGACGCTGACGCCGGCCGATTGGCTCTTGATCTCGCTCTTATTCTTGATGTCGCTGACCAGCAGCCGATCGGTGAGCAGCAGGTTTTTGTCGGCCGTGGCTTCACTGGCAATCACCGCACCTTGCAGGGTGGTGTTTTTCGCCACATCGATGGTGTAGCCACCCTTACCGGCAAAGAAGCCGCTCTGGTCGGTCACCGCCTGGTAGTCGCTGTTCATCTTCGACGCCGCCAGGTTCGCGGACGCGGTTACCGGGGAGCCATAACAGATCGGCGGAATGCAGATGCTCGCACCGAAGCCTGCGCTGTTCTGCTTGCTCTTGGACGTTTCGGTGTCTTGGCGCGACAGAATGTTGAGGTTGCCGCCGATGGTGGCATCGATACGGTCAGCGCGTACCTGCGCGCCGATCAGGCTGGTGTCCTGGCCGCTGCGCAGCACCAGCGAGCCGGTGTCCAGAGTGGTGTTGACCTGGGTAACCGAGCCACCCGAGCCAAGGTTCTTGGCGGTTTGTGCACCGAGGTCGATGGTGAAACCGTTTTGCTCGCCTATGTTGAAGCTGGCACCGATAGCGGTCCTGTTGCGTGAACCGTCGTTTTTGCGGTCGGTGGTGTTCTGTGCGCTTTGCATCAGGATGTTGTTTTTCGCGGACAGCAACGTGCTGTCGGCTTTCAACGTACTGCCGGTAATCGTCAAGTCACCCACAGTGCCCGGCGCATCGCCCGCGGCGATGATCGACAGTTTACCCCCGGCGTTGAGGTTGCTCTGGTGAGCGGCCTGCGCCGTGTATTCGCTGCTGCTTTTGGTGCGGGTGTTGGCCAGTTCGGTACCGATCTTGATCAGTGACCCGTTGCCGGCAGAGCCACCGGTCTTGTCCTTGAAGCCGGTACTTTGTTTAGCGAGATCGCCCGCCTGGTTATTCAGGTTGTACATCGACAGCGCCGCCTGAGCGATCTTCACGGCCTTGAGGCGCGGATCGTCGGAGCTGCGCGCCGCCTCGGCTGCGTCGCGGATGCTGTTGGCGGTGTCGACCACGGTGCCCGCAATCACTCGCCCAACCGCCAAGCTCTTGGAACTGTCCTTACTGGTCTGACTGGCCGTCTCCATCCCCGAAGTAACGGTGACATCAGCCCCACTCAACTCCATGTTCTTGGTGCTCACCAGATCACTGGCCACCACCTTCAACTCACGCCCCGCCGTCAACGACACATTGCCCGCGCTCGAACCAATCGTGCTGCCGGTCAAGGTCATTTCATTGGCCGTGCCGTTGTGCTTCGAGCTGTTGATGTACAGCTTCTGGTTGCCGGTCATGTCGTCCAGACCGAGCTTGTTGCCGGTCAGCACGCCGGTGAGGTCGCGATTTTTTTCCTTGTGCATGTCGGTGCGGGCGAAGGTGTTTTGCGCCGCGTCGATGGTCAGGTCGCGGCCGGCCTGGACGGCGAGGTCGCCGGTGCTGACCAGGGACGAGCCGGTGACCGTGGCGTCGCGTTTGGCGGCGACGGTGACGGTTTCGCCGGAGACCATGCTGCCCAGGGCGGTGGTGCGTTTTTCGTCGACTTTGTCCTGGACTTTGCTCGACTTCAGGCCGCCCCAGCTGCTTTTGCTTTCCTTGCGTTCGTGGCGGGCGCTGTCGGCGTTGCTGACGGCGAGGATGTTCACGTCCTGGCCGGCCACCAGTTGGGTGGCGCCTTTTTCGGCAGTGACAGCACTGCCAGCCAGCAGCAGGTCTGCACCCGCCACGACGGTGCTGTTTTTGCCGGCGCTGACGAGGCTGCCGACGTTGTTCACGACGTCGGTTTCATCCAGGCGGAATTTTTTGCCCTGGGAGGTTTTCTTGGTCTTGCTGTAGAAGCTGTAGTCCTGGTTTTCGGCGGCTTTGAGCTCGAGGTTTTTACCCGAAACCAAGTACGCCTCGTTGCCGGCATTGACCTGGCTGGCGACCAGTTGCAGGTTCTGCCCGGCGCTCAGGGTGGCGTCGCCGCCGGCCTTGATCACGCTGGATACTTGCTGCACGTGGTCTTCGATGCTTTTGATTTTTTTCGAGTTGTACGTCGAATGCTGCTCGTTGGCCGCCGCAATGGCGTTGAGGTCGCGGGTGGCAATCAGGTTGACGTCGCGTTTGGCATTGACCTGGCTGGCCACGGCGCTGATGTCGCGCCCGCCAATCACATGCAGGTCGCGGCCGGCCTCGACCACCGAGCCTTGCTGGGCGATGGTGGTGAAGCTGGAGCGGTTGCCGATGGCGCCGCTGTCGAGGCTTTTCGAGGCGGTGATGTTGACGTCGCCCGCCGCCTTGACTGTGGCATCGGCACCGCTCTTGAGCACGCCGCCGACGTTGTTGATGTTGCCGCCAGCCTGCATGGCCAGATCGTTGGCCGATTCGATGCGCGCGGCGCTGTCGACGAAGTCGCTGCGTTCGGTGCGGTAGCTGCTGGCGCTTTCGTGGGTGGTGACGCTGCGTTCGTTGAGCAGGTCGGCGCCGGCGGCGAGGTTGACGTTGCCCGCGCTGATCACACCGCCTGCGCGGTTGGTCAGGTTGTTGCCGCTGAGCAGGTCGAGGCGACCACCGGCTTCCATCAACCCACTGTTGGTGAGGTTGCTGCCGACGTTCGCCAGCAGGTTGCCGGTGGCGCGCAAGGTGCCGGCGTTGTTGAGGTGGCTGCCGGTGATCAGGTTGACGTCGGTGCCGGAAATCAATGCACCGTTGGGTGCCAGGCGGTTATTCGCCTGGGCCAGGTACAGCACCGGCACCAGCACTTGTTGCCCGGCGACGGTGGCGTTTTCCAGCCACACGATGTCGTGGGTCAGGGCAGCGACTTGTTCGGCGGTGAGGCTCACGCCTACGGACAAATTCAGCGCGTTTTTGCTGCTGATGGCGTTGTCCATCAGGTGCTTGAACAGGTCGGCGTCGCTGGTCTGGCCATCGATGAAGCGCTGGCCGGTGCGGGCGAGCACGGCTTGCTGGATCAGGCGTTGTTCATAGAAGCCATCGCCCAGGCGACGTTGCGCGGTGTCGGGGTCGTAGCCCAGCTTGGTCAGCATGTAGTCCGAGCTCATGAACTGGCGCATGTCGGTGAGCAGCGGGTTGGTTTCGATCAGGTACTTGTGCGGGTTGGCCGCGAACTGGCTGGTGGGCAGACCTTTGGCGCCATCGCTGTCGTTGAGGTGGAACAGGCCGTTCTGGCCGGTGGGCAGGTCGAAGCCGGGCAGGCCCAGCGGGTTGACCTGTTGCTGGGCAACGTCCGGTGGCAGTTGCGCGTTGAGGCTGACCAGAGTCGAGTAGCCCGGCGCCTTGGTGTTGGCGCCGCTGCCGACGTAGGTGTAGCCACCTTGCACGACACTGTTGTCGATGCCGACCTGGGCTCTCACGTCCACACTGCCACCGGCCTGGATCACGGCGGCGTAGCTCTGGTCGGGCACCATCAGCTGGGTGGTTTTGCGCAGGTCGGTCTTTTCGCTCTCCATCTTGCCAATGAACGACGCCAGGCCGGCTTCGACGCCGGTCATGTCCTGGCCTGCCGAATAGCGTTGAGTGAAGGCCGCGGCTTCACGGTACCAGCCTCCGGGCTTGCGCTCGCGGGCTGAGGTAAAGACGCGGTCATACTGGGTATCGTGGGTCACGACGCCGACGTTGGTGAGTTGGTTGACGATGGCCGTGAGGTTGCCGCCGGCGGCGATGCTACTGCTGCTGTTGAGCAGCTCGCCGCCGGTGAGCAGCATGTTGCCGCCCGAGGTAATGCTGGACGCTGCCGTGGCATCGCTGACGATGAAGTGATCACGCTGGGTAATCTGGAACGGCCGGTTCTGCTTGCCGCCTTCGCAGTCGCCACCGGTCACCCCGTCGATACAGGCGATGGGCGTGATGGAGGCGCTGTAGATGCCGGACTCGGTGGTGAGCACAGTACGGATGTTCTGGATCGTGCTGGCCGCCAGGATCAGGTTGCGCTCGCTCTCGATCGTCCCGGAGCTGTTGATGATGCTGGTGGCCAGGCCGCCCTGGCCGTCGCGATCGACACGCAGGTTGCCCATGGCGTAGATCGCGGCGCCGAGGTTTTTCAGGCGGTCGACCTTGAGGTTCATGTCGCCGCCACTGAAGATCAGGCCGTGGTCGTTGAGCAGGTTGTCCACCGAAAGATCCAGGCTGCCCTGGCTGGCGACGCTGCCGCCCACGGTCCAGTCCTTGCCGCTGCCGACCAGGGCGCGGATGCCGAGCAGTTTGCCGGTGGCGGTCTGGTGCAGGTTATCGACGTTGACGGTCAGGCGCCCGGCCTGGATCGCGGTGCTGTTGGTCCAGTTGGCTTTATCGAGGATCAGGTCGCCATTGGTCACCAGGCTACCGCCGACATCGTCGAGGCTGATGCCGCTGAGGTCGAGTGCACCCGTGCCCACGTGCAATACCTTGCCGCCGGTGTTCTGGAAGCGGGTGGCGGCGAGGCTCAATTGGTCGTTGGCGGTCTCAAGGCTACCGCTGTTGTTGAGCAGGCCGCCGATGGCGTAGCGGGTCTTGCCGGTGGTGCCGAGGGCGCGCATCTGGCCGCTGTTGGTGAGGCTGGCAGTGTCGACGTCGAGGGCGGTGGCGCTCTCGATCAGGCCACGGTTAACCAGGGCCCCCGTCAGGCTGACGTCGATCCGGTTGCCGGCGATCTCGCCGCCGCTATCCACATTCATACCGGTCAGGTGCACGCGATCCCGAGCAAACAGCGCGCCGCTGCCGTTGTTGAAGTCAGTGGCGTCGATCTGCGCATCACCGGCTTTGGCGGCGATGCGGCCACCGTCGTTGTCGAGGGTGCCGGCGGTGAGGGTCACGCCGGACTTTTCACTGTGGATCAGGCCGTTGCCGCCGTTTTGCAGCAGGCCGCTGGTGGTCAGGGTCAGGCCATCGTTGGCGGCCAGGGTACCGTTGTTGCGGTTGTCGATGCTGTTGGCGAACAGGGTCAGCAAACCTTGGCTGGCGAGCTTGCCTCCCTGGTTGTCAACGTGGGCGGCGCGCTGGATCAGCAACGGGCCGGCACTCGCCAGCTTGCCATTGCGATTGATCAGGTCGCCGATCAGGTCCAGGGTGATTGCGCCGCCACCGGTGAGGCTGCCGGCGCTGTTGTCCAGGGTATCGCCGTGCAGGGTGAAGGCACCGGTGCTGTCGATGATGCCGCCCTGGCTGTTGTCCAGCAGGCCGCTGACGGTGAGGGTCTGCGTGCCGTCGCTGAGCAGGCGACCGTTGTTGCGGTTGTCGACGCTGGCGGCGGTGACGTTCAGCACCTGCTTGGCGTTCATGGTACCGCCCTGGTTGTCCAGGGTATTGGCGGTGGCGCCGAGCTCGCGATTGGCGATCACCGTGCCGGTATTGCTGATGTGCTGGGCCTCGAGCTTGACGTCGCCGACGGTGTTGCGCGTGTTATCGGCGTTGACCCCGGCCTCGACGATGCCGCTGTTGGTCAGTTGGCCGTTGCTGGTCAGTGTGATGCTGTCGCGGGCGGCGAGGGTCTTGCTGTTTTTCAGGGTGCCCTTGGTCTGTGCCTTGAGGGTGGTGCCCGCGTACACGGCGCCCTTGGTCTCCAGGCTCGCGGCCTTGATGTCCACCGCACCGCTGGCGGCGGCCTGGGCCATGCTCAGGTGGCCGTTGGCGTCGAGCTGAATATCGCCACCACTGGCTGCCAGTGTGCCGTCGAGCTTCACACCCACGCCGGCTTCGGTGCCCACCAGTTTGATCGCACCGGCATACATGCCGCCCAGGGCCGACGAGTCGATGGCCAGTTCCGGCTTGGTGCTGCCGTCGTCGGCGCGCGCGGTGGTTTTCAGGCTTTGGGCGTCGACGTCATTGCGTCCGGCAATCACGGTGAGCTGGCGCGCATTGATCTTGGCGTTGATCTTGGCCGAACGGGTAATGATCTCGAAGCGGTCGACGTTGCTGGCGTTCAAGCCCTGGCCGTCGATGGTCACCGCACCGCCATCCACCTGGTAGCGGTCCAGGCGCCCGGCCTGGTCAAGAATCGGCTTGCCGGTGGTCAGGGTGACGTTGGGGGTATTGATAAAGCCGCAACCGTTACAGCTCACGCCATACGGGTTGGCCACGATGACCTTGGCGGACTGCCCCGCCACTTCGGTGTAGCCGCGCAACTGGCTGGGGCTGCCGCCGTTGACTTCGTTGAGGATGACATTCGCAGCGCCGCCCTTGAGGTTCGGGTTGCCGACGATGATCCCGCCCAGCTGCGTGCTCTGCACCATGCCCGTGGCGTTGTTGAGGATCACGCCGTTGGGACCGACGTTGTAGTCCTTGAACTGGTTATGGGACAGCCCGCTGCCATTGGGCGTGGCGATGTTCACCACCGGAACGCCGTTGCCCGCCTGCCCGAGGGTAGTGCCGGGGCCGCTGACCACAATACCCTCGGCCTGGGCCAGCAGCGGCTGCCAGAACAACGCGTTGGCCAGGATCAGGGCCAGGCCGCGTTGGCTCAGGCTTTTCAGGGCAGTAACAGGGCGAACGTCCATATTCAAAATCTCAAGGCAGCGGTGTTGAATTACAGGAAGAAATCCAGGCGGAAATAAATCGGCGCTTCGCGCTCGGTCACGACGCCAGGCCTTTCCAGCGAATGGGCAAACGTCACGCTGGTGCTGACGTGCTTGCCACGGGCAAACAGCTCCAGGGAGTTACTCGATACCCGGCCGTGCTGGTCATCGTTGTAGCGATCGTTGCGAATCACGCCCTGGTCGTAGCCGACGCTGGCGCCGTACTCGGCGAAGGCCGGGCGCATCCAGTCGAGGGTCACCGGGCGCGCCCAACGCACTTCGTTGCGCCAGTAGCCGCCGCTGTCGCCGTTCAACTGCTGGTCCTTGAAACCCCGCACCGAGTACGAGCCGCCAAGACTCATGCGTTGCGGCGCGTACAGCACGTCTTCACTGCGCTGCCCGGTGGCCAGGCTGGAAAAACTCAATGACTCGCCCCACAGCGTGAACGGCTGCAGGTAGCTCAGGGTGGCGGTGTATTTGCGGTAGCGCGGCGTGGGCGTGAGGTTGCCGCGGATACGGGTCTGCTCATCCTTTTGCGCATCGAAGGCACCGATACCGTTTTGCATGCCCACATCAAGGTTGACGAACGCGCTGCCGATACGGCGCCCGTGGCTGATACCCACCTGGAATTCGCTGAGGCGGTTGCTGCTGACGCCCAGGCGTGTGTCGTTGATGTAGTTGTTGGTGCGCAAATGAGTGAGGCCGACATTGACCGACGTCTTGCTCACGTCATCGCGATGCACCACACGCTCGGCGCGCAGCTGGTGATTCTGGCTGTCGCCCCATTGCTTGTATTTGAAGTCATCGACGCTGCCCGGCGTGCGGTAATCGCTTTCACTGTAGGTGTAACTGAAGTTCCACCAGCCCCACGGCACGTTGTAGTAGAGCATGCTGTTTTTCGAGGTTTTCTGGTGGTCGCTGATGGCATCGTGGCCGCCGCGCAGGATCAGTTGGTCGGCCAGGCCCAGCGGGCTGTCCCATTCCAGGCCCGCGCCCCACTGCTGTTCGCCGGTACTTTTCTGGCCGTCGTTGTTGCGCGACAGGCTGGCGCGCCAGGGTTTTTGCGGCTGGTTTTTGACCAGCACTTCGCTGCCGCCGATCTGGGTGCCGGGGGTCAGTTCCATTTGCGCCTGTTTGGACGGCAAGCGGCTCAGTTGATCCACCAGTTGCTCGACTTCGCGCAGGTTGAGGGCCTCGCCAACCTTGCCGGGAAACGCCATGGCCAGCTCGCGGTCGGTGACCGTGCTGCCCTGGGCGCCCTTCAGGCCTTCAAGTTTGCCTTCGACCACCAGCACTTGCAGGTGGCCGCTGGAAAGGTCCTGTTGCGGCAGGTAGGCCCGGCTGGTGACGCGGCCCTTGGCAATGTAGTAATCGGTGATGACCTTGAGCAGTTCATTGAGCTGCGTAACGCCCAGGCATTGGCCGATATAGGGTTTGAGCAGGCGGGTACGGTCGGCTGCGGAGAGGCTGTCGGCGCCCTTGAGTTCGATGTCCTGGATGGGGAAGCAGCGGGTGTCAGCAGGCTGTGCCGGGGCCTGTGGCTGATTGCTCTTGCCGGGCAGGTCCTGGAGCTCTTCCAGGCGCCGACGCTGCTCTTCGAGAAGCCGGTTCTGGCGGTCGCGGATAAGGTCCTGATCCCCCGGCGTAGGGGCGGCCAAGGCACTGTTGCCGCTCAAATAAGCAAGCAGCAAAGTGCATAGCAAATACCGAGTCCGTGGCAATAAAAAAGACATGTTCGGTCCGTCGAAAATCAGGGGCCGCGAAACTAACATCGAACTAGCAGTAACCCAAGAAACAGAGTCAGTTGCATGTCCGCGCTAGTTATTCACGCAACACATTGATTAATAACAATAAAAAATTATCAAAAAGATACACGGCCTGACACTGGAAATATTATTCCGACAGGCGGCAGCTGTTCTGATAGCGATTCGTCGGAGAACTTATAAGTTGCCATTACTTGGCCATCAAGTTCTTGCCGAGATAAGTTAGTACCGAAAAAAGCAGATAAGTTCGCGGGAGTTTTGTGAATTGGATCGCAATAATCGGGATCGGCAGGGTAAGAGCCCCATGTGGGGGGCGGTGCGACGATTCGACTTGCTCCCGATAGGGGTGTCAGCCAAGTATTCATTAGCTGATCCACCGCAATCGGGGGCAAGCCCCCTCCCACATTGGATTGTGGTTTACACCACTAGCTGGCGTCTTTGTTCTGAGGCGCGCCAGGCACGAGGGTCAAGCCTGGTTTTTCCACGTCGCGGGAGACGTGGGCTTTGACTTCCGACACGCCGCCGTCTTCGTCGTTGTGGATCACCAGTACGCCCGGTCGGCGCAGTTGCTCCAGGTCACCCTCGGCGAGGCTGAAGCTCTCGCTCAGGTTCTTGTCGGTGAGAGCCTTGGCTTCGGCGCGGCGCTGGGCGAACTTGCGCCCCTTGCGTTGCTGGTAGCGTGCCCAGGTGACCAGGATCACCGCGTTGAACAGTGCGATCCACAGGTAGACCTGCAAGGTATTGAGCGCCGCGAAAATCGGCGCCTCGATACGCGGGCCGCCGTGGGTTTCAAGCATCGAAGTGACCCCGCGCGCCAGCAGCCAGACCAGTCCGGCCCAGGCCATCAAGGTCAGGATCACGTCGATGATCCACATCACGGTACTTTGGCGAGTTCTGACCAGTTTCATGCTCAGGCCTCCTCTTCAACAGGTTTGATACCGCGATCTGGGCTGACCCAGCGCGCGCGCTTCTGGTGCTGGTTGAACAGCACCTTGGGGAAACTGACCAGGGTGGTGAACAGGCTGACCAGCCAGAACACCATCGGGTACCACACGGTCCAGAACAGGGTTTTCCACAGGTCTTTCTCGTAGCGGCGGTCGATCAGGATGCTCACCGCAAACTGCACCAAACACACCATCGCCAGCACCAGGCCGGTAAAGGCCGGCGGGACCAGGGAGTCCACCGTGATTGCCGGCGGCAGCACGATGAATTTGCCCAGGCCCCAGAAAATCACCGAAAGCAGGAAGGTGAAGGCCCAACCGGTGGACAGGCAGTATTCGAACAGCAGCGGCCACAGGTAGCGATGGCGCCATTGCCAGATGCCACGGATATTCTTGAACAGCACTTCGGCACCGCCCTGGGCCCAGCGCAGGCGCTGTTTCCACAGGCCACCGACGGTTTCGGGCATCAGGATCCAGCACAGCGCGCGCGGCTCGTAGAAGATGCTCCAGTGATCGAGCTGCAGCTTCCAACTGACATCGATGTCCTCGGTGATCATGTCGGTGCTCCAGTAGTCGATGCGGTCCAGCGCCTTTTTACGGAACGCCACCACCACACCCGACACCGTGAAGATCCGCCCGAACACGCGCTGGGTGCGCTTGATCAAGCCAATGATCGAGGAGAACTCGCCCACCTGCACGCGGCCGATCAAGGTCGAGCGTGTGCGGATGCGTGGGTTGCCGGTGACGGCGCCCAGGCGCGGGTTGTCGAGCATCGGCGCAACCATGTAGGCCGCCGCGTTTTTATCCAGCAGCGCATCGCCGTCGATGCACACCAGGTATTCGCTGCGCGAGGCCACCGCACCCATGCGCAAGGCCACGGCCTTGCCCTGGTTCTGCGCCAGGTGCAGCACGCGCAGGCGCGGATGTTCCAGCGCCAGGGCGTCGAGGACGGCGGCAGTGTTGTCCTTGGAGCCGTCGTTGACCGCGATCACTTCGATGTTCGGGTACAGCTGGCCCAGCGCCGCATGAATGGTGTCGGCGGCGTTATCGCCCTCGTTGTAGCAAGGGATGATGATCGAGATCAGCGGGTTGCCGGCCAGGGTCGGTGCCGGAGTGTCTTCCTCCCAGGGCCAGTGGCGCTCCCAATGCAGCCAGAAGTACAAGCCACCGGCGATCCACAGCGCCGACATGAACAGCGGGTAGAAAAACACGAAGTCCATCAGGAACTGCCCGGTGACCAGGAAGATCAGGCCCAGGGGCACGCCTAATACCAGTGCCAGCACGAATAAAGCCAGGATTCTGTCGAACATGGTCAAGGGTTCCATTGGTTGGAAAGGGCCGGACGCACAGTCTTCAGGTCCGGGGAATTTTCCAGGAAGTTGTCCGGGTAGTAGCCAAAACTCGTGACACCCTGGCGCTTGAGCACACCCATCCATTCAGCCATCTGCACAGCGTCGATATCCGGCGCGGCCTTGGTGCGCCAGTCTTTGGCCTGCAGTTCGAATACCGTGCGTTCCATCGCGCCGGGACGCACCTTGACCGTCGCCACCAGCTTCTCCAGCCAGGCATTGGAGGTCTTGTACTCCTGGCCTTCCATCAGCGGCATGGCCATCGGCGCGGTCCAGTCATAGGTCTGGAGGAAATCATCGAGGTTCTGGGCGAACCAGGCCTCGCTCGCCGGGTTGAGCATCGGCTCGGCGAAGATATTGCGCGCGGTCTGCACCTGCGGCCCACCGATGGCGTGGACCTTGGCGGTCAGCTCTTTGGTGAAGTCGATCAGGTAGCGGCTCTTGAAGCGCGTCCAGCGCTGCATCACCGCCGGGTCGGCACGCAGGGCCTGGATGCTGCCCGGCAGGCCGTTGGCGGCATAGGCCTTGAGCGCGGCGGGGCTGGCGTCTTCGAAGTCAGAGAGCACTGCGTCGTCGTGGTACAGCACGCCGTCGATGGCATTGTTGCGCGCCAGGTCTTCATAGATCTCGCCAATGATCTTGCGCACCTGCGGGTCGAACGGCGACAGGCGTTTATATTGGTCCGGGTCGGTGCCGACCTGACCGGTTTCCGGGTCCCAGCGCGTCACGCGGGGCAGCTTGGGATCGAGGGCAAAACTCAACACCGGCATCCACGCGTACACGGCGGCATGGGCACGGGTGTGCAACTGCCAGGAGACGCGGTTGAACAGGTCGGCGCGCACCGGCAAGTGACGGTTGGGGAAGTACAGTTCGTGCACCAGGCCATCCCCCTTGGGGTCGGCAAAGGCTTGCAGGAACACCGTACCGGCGCCCATGTCCACCACGCGCTGCACCAGTTGGTCGAGGTTGCGCGCCTGCTGGGCCGGGTCCGGGTCGTAGACGTTGTCCAGGTCCACATGCAGCACCCGCAGCGGTGCCGGGGTTTGCACGGCGACGATGCTGTTGGCGAAATGCTCGCCGTCCGGGTCGGAGGCCACCAGGAAGCGCGGGCTGTTCATCAGGTCACTGGAGCTGTCGAGGCCGTCTTCCAGGGTCAGGGCCATCTGGTAGCCCTGCTCGCCGACGATCGCCAGCGAGGTGCCCTTGGCAGCGCCGTACGGCCACACCCATACCCGTGGTTTCTTGCCGGTCACGGTTTGGATCTTGTTGGAGATCGCCGCGACATCCGCACGCAGCCGCGCATCGAACTGCGCCTGGGTTTCATAGCGGCCCGTGGCCGGGTCATAGCGCAGCGAGGTCGCCGCCGGCTCGAGGTTGCCCTGGGGGTTGGCCAGGATCCCGGTGTGGCTGGCGTCGGTGTGCGCGGCGATTTCCACCAGGCCCGATTGCGACACTTCGCGGATCTGCTGCCAGGTAAGGAACTCGCCGCGCGGCCGTGGCGAGCCGGCGAAGTCCACCGGTTTGTTCATCGGCGTGTCGATCCAGTAGCCCACCGGCGCCAGCAAGGCCGGCCAGCGATAGGCGCGCAGGATCGGCATCACGCGGGTATAGAAGCTCGAATAGCCGTCATCGAAGCTGAGCATGATGGCTTTGGGCGGCAACGCGGGGCCGCCACGGCGGGCGGCCAGGATCTGGTCAACGCTGACCGCCTGATAGCCGTTCTCCCGCAGCCAGGCCAACTGTTCGATCAATCGCTCGGTGCGCACCGCCACCACGGCCTGGTCAGGATCGCGGTCCGACACGTCATGGTAGGCAATGCCCAGGAAGTGGTTTTTCGGCCACGCCGCTTCGTTGGGCGGTGTCGGCCGCTCGGCGGGGGGAGTGAAAGGTGCGGGTTGCTGGGCGCAGGCACTGGCCAGCAATACGCCCAGAACCAACAAGCAACGGCTGAGGAAGGTCATGGTCAGGCTCTTTTAGAAACGGTAAGTGAGGTCGACGAGCAGACGCAGATCGCGTTCGCGATCCCCGTCATAAGGTCGGCTGATCAGGCTCAGGTTGGCGCCGGCGTCCAGCACGTCATTCCAGCGAAAGCGTTGGCCATAGCCCACCAGACCGATGCCACCGGTGGAGTAATCCCGCTGGCTATACGTACCCGCACCGACCTGGAACTGCTGACTCCACTGGGTCTCGTAGCGGTGATAGAGCACATGGTTGATGTTGAGGACGGGCAACACGGTAAAGTCCGACTTCGGATTGAAGTACACCGTGTCTTCCTTGCTGTTGCGGCTGGCGCCGACTTCCAGGCCCAGGTCCACTTGCACTTTCGGCGAGCTGTAGAGGCCTTCGCGGCCGCTGAGCAAGGCTTCGAAGCGGTCGTTGCCATCGCTGAAATGGGAGGGGCTGAGGGTGAGTTTCCATTCGCGGCTTTCGTTGGCGCGCCAGCGGATAAAGCCGCTGCCACCGTTGGCCGTGACCCCGTCATTCAACGCCCGCAGCGGCGTGGTGCTCAGCAGGTAGCCGAGGCTGCCGCCGTATTGCCAATTGTCGTTGATGTCGCGGGCAATCGACACCGCGGCGCCTTGTTTGGAGCCATCGCCGTAGGAATGGTTGGAGACCTCGGCTTCAATGGTCATGTCGCGGGTACGCCGCTCCACGCCCACGACCTGCCAGCGATGCTGGCCCGTGCCTTCGCTGAAGTCGGCCTTGGCATACCCGGCGCCGGCGAATACACGCCAGTCTTCGTCGATGGGCGGCGTGTAGATCCGACTCTCAATGCCCCAGTCGCGGCTACCCGCGACGGCGCCCGCGTCACTGTCATTGCCCCCGCCAAAACTTTTACCGGTATAGGCCTCGACCCGCAGCTCGGCCATGTCATGCACGTCGCGCAGGCGGCTCAGGCGCTGCACCTGGCGATTGTCCGGGTTGCGGGCGAGCACATCGTCGGTGAGCACGTCGAGCTGGCGCCACTCCTGCAGGTCCATGGCGGTGTAGGCCTGGCTCACTTCCAGGCCCATATCCCGTGGGGCCTGGGCTTCGGTTTCCTTCAGGATGCCTTCGGCACGCCGTGGCAGGTCGCGGGCGCGGTACATGTCAGCCTGGGCCAGGCGCAGGCCGACGTTGCCAGGGGCTTTCGCCACCAGCGCTTCGAGGCCGGCTTCGCTTCCCGGCAGGTCGCCGCCGTAGACGCCGGCCTGGGCCGACAGTTGCTGGGCGTCCATCCACGCGTCGTTGGGGTTGCCGATGGGCAAGCCCTTGAGCTCGACCCGCGGGTTCTGGCTGTTGGCGAGGCCCTTGGCGACCTCGTTGGCGTCCTCAGCTTTATCGCTTTCCTGCAAGGCGTAGAACAGCGCGGTGGTGTCTTCGACCCGATCATCGGGCTCGGCGTCGGTGGCGCTCAGGGCCTGGCGATACAGCGGCTCGGCTTTTTCCGGCTGGCGTTGGTCGAGGTAGGACGCGGCCACCCAGCGCACGGCGTAGGTCGGCAGTTGCACACCTTCGGCCTTAAGCACTTCGTACTCGCGGATCACTTCAGCGGTACGCGCACGGGCCTTGAGTGCGCCCAGGCGGTCGATACGCCAGCGCACCACATCGTCATGGGCGCTGGCGTCCGGGGTCCAGCGGGCGAGCAGTTTGTCGTAATCGGCCAGGGCTCGGTCGGCAATCACGTAGCGTTCTTTTTCGCTGCGGGTGGCGAACTCGGCCATGCGCACACGCTCGGCAGCGAGGTCGCCTTCCAGGCGGCGCTGGGTCACCGGGTCCAGCAGGCCAGGACGCTGGGCCGACAGGCGCAACGCGGCTTCCGGCAGGCGGGCCTTTTGCAGGGCGACGATGTATTCGCGGGCGACGTCAGGCTTGTCGCCCGCGCGGATAAACGCCTGGTCGAACTCGAACAGCGCATCGTAGTTGAGGCCGGCGCGGGTCAGTGCGTAGCCCAGGGCCATGCGGCGGTTAGGATCATCGGGCTTGGCGGCCACCAGCGCGCGGGTGCGTTGCACGGCTTCGTTGGCCTTGCCGCCGTCGGCCTGGGTCAGGGCCAAGCCCAGTTGCAGATCGACATTATTCGGCTCACGCAGCAACGCCTGGCGATAGACAGCCTCAGCCTGGGCCCATTGCCGCTGGTTACGATACGTACGCGCGACGGTGGCGAGCGCCTGGGTGCTGAGGTTGCGATGTTTACCCTGGGCCTCGTACACCTTCAGCACTTCGGCGTCCTGGCCGGCCCAACCGGCGATCACCACATGATCGCTGACCTGGCCTGGCGTCTGGCGTTCGGCAGACAGCTGGCGCAATTGGGTCAGGGCGGGGGTGAAGTTGCCGTTGCGCGCCTGAATAATCAGTGCGTCATAGGCCGGATCGGCCATGGCGAAGGCGGGCATCAGTAATTGGCTGCATAAGGCTGCCCCGACGAGCAGTCGCAACCGGCCTGATGCACTGAGTGGTAGGTTTCGCAACATATCGTGAGCTTCCTTACACACGGAAAGCTGTAACGATAGGTGGTCCTGAGCGAATTGCCGCAGGGTGCCGGCGTCCAATGACCCGGCCTAGCTTTCCTGTGTGAACTATCTCTTAGGAAAGTAGGAAAAAGACCAATCCAAAACAATTGTTCAGAATTGCGCAGCCTATCTGAAATGTGAATGTGGGAGCGGACTTGCCTGCGATAACGGGGTACCAGCCGGCACGTGCGCCGACTGTTTGACCCTTATCGCGGGCACTCCCGCTCCCACATTATTTATTTCCGGGTGATGGCGAAATCTTTACTGTGCGCCGCTGACCGCGCCGACCTTGGCCATCACAAAACCAATGAATTGCTCGACGGTCATCTTCTGGCCGTTGAAGGTCACTTCATTGTTGGCGTAGTGCAACTTGGACACCACGTCGCTGCCGACCAGGGTCGCCAACTGAGTACCGACCGCCATGCCGCTGACCATCTCAGCGGCCATTTGGGACTGCTGCTCGATGGCTTTCGCGTCGCTCACGCCACCGAGTTGCGCTTGCAGGGCGGCAACGTCACCGATCATCGGCTTGGACAAGGTCAGGTTGGCATCCAGCAATGCAATCATCTGCTTGCCCAGCTCAACCGGCGGCAGCTCCATGGACGCTGGCTTGGCCAGGTCCACCAGCAGGTTGAACTTGCTTTCGCCATGGGTGGTTTTCAGCGACAGGTTTTCCACGGCGATCTGCGGCTTGGCGGCCAATACCTGGTTGACGTTCGCTTCGGCCAAGGCTTGCTCGGCTTCGGTCAATTGCAGCTCAGGCGCGGGCTGGCCCGCTGCGGCAGCGGCTTGCACCGGCTGCATCTTGTCCTGGTACAGCTTGGTCAACACCAGCATGGCCGGGATGTCGACGTTCTTCATGCTCAGGGCCATGGCCGCCGAACCCACGGGTTTGCCCTGGTAACCGATCTCGTCGATCTTGTAGTCGACACGGCCGGCCAGGTTGTTGTCCTTGGTTTCGCTGGAGTCTTTCTGCTCGAAGCCTTTGACCGTCAGCACGGCTTTCTGCGGGCCGAAGGTGAACGTGCTGTCGGTCAGCTCAACGGTGTTTTGCCCGGTGTAGAAGCCAAAGGTGGATTTTTCCAGGTTGCTGGCGATGGTCAGGCCAGCCAGTTCGGCCTCGAAGGCGTCGCCCTTGGCATCTACCGCTGCGATCTTGAGGCTGTTCATGAAGCCGTCGGCCTTGACCTTCTGGCCTTCGGCGGTGCTGTCGAAATTCAGGTTGGCGCCGGAGAAGTTCACCGAAGACGTGTCGTCCTTGAACGTCAGGGGCAGCAATTCGATGTTGCCGTTGACCGAGCGGCTGTAGCCGATATTGGCCACGCCCTTGAGCGGCGACACGTCTTTGGCGGCGGCGAACCACTTCTCGGTGGTGGGGTTCTTTTCCAGCTCATAGTGACTGGTGGCCATGACCGGCAGCCATTTGAGCGTCACCAGGCGCGAGAACGGCAGCGGTCCGTGTTCGATATGGTCGACGAAGAGCAATTCGGGATTGGGGTTTTCTTCGCCGAACACCGAGCCTTGGCCTTTCAGGCGGTAGTGCGCGGTGCTGCTGAACACGCCACGCTCCAGGGACACCAGCTCCAGGGCCACGGTGCCATCGACGCCGGCCATGGAGGTCTGCAGTTCCTTGTTGGCGTTCTGGATCGCGGTTTGCAGCACCGGTTCCAGTTGTTTACCGGTGTACCAGGCGCCGCCTGCACTGACGACGCCTACGGCGACAACTAAACCCAAAAGAACGACTGCTGGCTTATTCATGAAGTGACCTGATCAAATCCTGTGAGAAGTGGGCTGTCTTCCTTGAACCCTGTTGGGGTTGGCTCAAGCCCGCCGAAAAATCCGGGAGAGGTTAGCATAGGCTCCGTAGCAGCGGTCGAGCGCAGCGAGGCCGCGTTCGACTGCGAAGCAGTCGTAAAACCACGCACCTTGGCTTATCAAAAACCGTGCGTGCTGGTTTTACGAGGACTTCGTCCTCGAACGCGGCCTCGTTCTACTCGACCACTGCTACGTCAGGAATACTCCAATTCGATCTCGTCGAGCTGGTGGTCAAAACTCTTCAGGCGTGCGGTCCAGGTGTACACCAGCACCTCAAACTCGCGGTGTATCACCGCATTGCCGGGCGTGTCGGACTTGGGGTCGCAGAAGTCCAGTTGGTAGCGCTCACGGGCCATCTGCGTGGCAACGTCGGACAATTCCCGCGCATTATTCAGCCAATGCCGGCCATCGGCGACCTGCCGATCGAGGGCCACACACTGTTTTTTCAGGACTTCGAGGCTTTTTTCCAGGGGCGTGCCGGTAAGGTCGCCCATGACTTCCTGGAAGGTGCGCCCCGGCTGCCAATAGCTGCCCCAGAAATAGCGGTCGAACACGGTTTCGACTCGACGCAGGGCGACCTTGGTGTCCCAGATCGCTACGCGGGTCTTGCCTTGCTCGAGGAGTTTTTTCTTCACGCGTTGGTTCTGGTAGGACGCCCAGGCCACCACGCCGATGGACAGGGAGCCGATCACCAGGCAGGCGCTGTCGAGAAACACCATGGCCTTGTCGAGTTGATGGGCGAGCATGACGCCGTAGAAATACGCGGCCGATAACAACACCAGTGCGAAGAGCACGCACCAGAAAGCGGGAGCATAAGGGTTTTTCATTATTGGAATCCCCATGAGCAAACGCGAGCAGTGTCAGGCGAGTCGTCACGGCGACCCGCCTGTCCAAGCATAGCTATTCGCTCAGGGTTTGCCGGGCTGTGACGCTTGCGTTCGTCCGCTTTCCCAGCCGCCGCCCAGGGCCAGGAACAGATCGATCTGGCTCATGGCAACCTGGGTATTCGCCGCCGCCAGTTGCGCGCGCATCGCGGTGTAGGTGCGGGTGGCTTGCAGGTCGGCAAGGAACGATTCGCGGCCGGCCTGGAAGAAGCGGTGGGTCTGGTCTGCCGCCTCTTGGGCCGAGCGCTCGGCGTCCGCCAGCGCCTCGCGCCGTTGCAGCACGGCGGTGTATTGCGCCAGGCCGGTCTGGGTTTCGCGGATGGCATTGAGTACCACACCGTCGAAATGCGCCAGGGCGCCCTGGGTCGCGGCTTCGGCTTCGTGGATGCGCGCACGGGCGCCGTTGGTCGGCACCGTCCAACTGATCATCGGACCGAAGCCCCAGCGGTTGGTCGCCGGCTGGCCGAGGTTGTCGAGCAGGCCCACGGTGCCCACCGTGGCGCCAATGGCGATGTCCGGGTACAAGGCGCCGGTGGCCACGCCGATACGCGCAGTGGCGGCGGCCAGTTGGCGCTCGGCCTGGCGCACGTCGGGGCGACGCTTGAGCAGTGCCGCACCATCGCCCACCGGCAACAATTGAGCGATATGCGGCAGTTCGGCACAGCTGCCGGTGCCCGCCGGCAGTTGGTCCACTGGCTTGGCCAGCAGCATCGACAGGCGGAACAGCCCGGCCTGGCGCGCCGCTTCGTAGCGCGGCATGTCGGCGCGCAAGGATTTGTATTGGGTTTGCGAGCGGGTGACCTGGGTTTCATCGCCACGGCCCGCGTCACGCAGGCGTTGGGTCAGTTTGGTGCTCTGGGCTTGCAGGTCGAGGGACTCGTTGGCAATCGCCAGTTCTTCGTTGGCCGC
The DNA here is from genome assembly GCF_005233485.1 of Pseudomonas sp. CFBP13509. Taxonomy (NCBI): domain Bacteria; kingdom Pseudomonadati; phylum Pseudomonadota; class Gammaproteobacteria; order Pseudomonadales; family Pseudomonadaceae; genus Pseudomonas; species Pseudomonas sp. CFBP13509. The sequence goes on along the minus strand of NZ_QGAA01000014.1, from coordinate 46,415 downwards.
GCAGACCTGGGTGTAGGAGCGCACCACATCGGCCACCAGGGTGATGCGTGCGGTATCAGCGGCAGCCTGGGCCGCATCGGCGCTGGCCTGGGCGCTTTCGATGCCACGTTGCAAGGTGCCGAACAGGTCGAATTGATACGAGGTGGTAATGCCGACGCTGCCGATGTTATCCACCGGCACTTTGTCCGCCTGCAAAAACGCTTCGCCGGATTCCTGCAGCCGTTGCACCTCGGCCTTGGCGCCGGCACTCCAGCCGCCGGCGGATTCAGCCTGTTGGGTCTGATAACGGGCGCGCTGCAGGTTGGCTGCGGCCACCCGCAGGTCGGTGTTGGAGGCCATGGCCTGGCGTACCAGCTCGTCCAGGCGCGGGTCTTTGTACAGCTTCCACCAGTCGGCCGGCACCGGCGCCGACACCACGTCGCTGCCCTTGCCCGCCAGTTGCCCTTGCAGGTCAGCGCGGTTGACGGCAGACGTTTGCGGCAGCTTGTAATCCGGCCCCACCACTTGGCAGGCCGACAGCAACAACCCCAGCGCAGCGGTTGCCCACAGCGGCTTCATGGCTTGGCTCCGTCATTGGGTTTGTCGCCAATGATCGACACCGTGGCCGTACGCCCGGCGATCATGCGGAAGTCCGCCGGGACATCGTCAAAGGCAATACGCACCGGAATCCGCTGGGCCAGGCGCACCCAGCTGAACGCCGGGTTGACGTTGGGCAGCAGGTTAGAGCCGCTGCTGCGGTCACGGTCTTCGATACCGGCGACGATGCTCTGCACATGCCCGTGCAGGCGGGCGTTGTCGCCGATCACACGGATGTCGACGCCCATGCCGACGTGGATACCGTCGAGCTTGGTCTCTTCGAAGTAGCCGTCGATGTGGAACGAATTGCTGTCCACCACCGACAGCACCGGCCGCCCGGCGGTGACGAACTCCTGGGTACGCGGTGCACGGTCGTTGACGTAGCCGTCCACCGGGCTGCGGATCACCGAGCGGTCGAGGTTGAGTTGGGCCGAGTCCACCGTCACTTGCGCTTCGGCCAGGGCCGATTGGGCGCGGGCAACGCGGGACTGGCTTTCTTCCAGTTGCTCGCTGGGCACCAGGTTGCCGAGGCCACGGTTACGCTTGTACTCGCGGCTTGCCTGGGCCAGGGTTTCCTGGCGGTCGGCCACGGCGGCCTGGGCTTGGCGCAGGGCCAGCTTGAAGCGGTCCTGGTCGACGGCAAACAGTACCTGGCCCTTGGTCACCAACTGGTTGTCGTGCACATCGACGCGCTGGATCAGCCCGGACACGTCCGGCGCGATCTGCACGATGTCGGCACGGATGTGACCGTCACGGGTCCAGGGCGCAAACATGTAGTACATGACCATGCGCCACACAACGACGACCGCGAAGCTCACGATCAACAACGTCAGGACTACACGGCCGATGGTCAAGAAAGGTTTTTTCATGTCATCAGGTATCGACTGAGTGAGTCCACCGCGCCCAGCAACAGCGCGTAGAGCCCCACATTGAACAATGCCCGGTGCCAGACCAGGCGATAGAAGTGGACGCGGGTCAACAGCCCGTGCACCACCAGGAACAACACGTACGTAATGCCCATCAGCACCAGCAGCGTGGGCAGGAACACCCCGCTGATATCCAGATCACCGATCATAAAGGCGCTCCATCGGGTAGCGGCGCTTCCATCTCCGTGCCGCCAATGAATTCCACTCCCGGCAACAACGCCAGGCGCAGGCCGGCCAGCGCGTGCAGCAGGTGCAGGCGGGTATCGGCTTCGTCTTGCAGGCCCTGGTCGTTGAGGGCGCGACGCGTGCGGTCGAGGGTCATCAGCAGACCGCTGGGCGCGGGCAAGCGTTCACCCGCCTTGAGGCAGGCCTTGAAGTAACCGCCCACGCCTTCCACCACCTGGTTGAGCAGCACCCGCGGCACGCCGAGGATGCGCGGCGAATAGGCCAGCAGGTCGAGCAGGTTGAGCGCCACGCGCAGGTCGCGCAGGGCGATGCCGGTGTCCTGGCCGATCATCGCCAGGCGTGGCAGGTGCTGCATCAGGCGGTCAAGCATTTGCACGGCCAGGTAGCGGTGTTCGTTCAGGGTGGCGGGCTCGGTCAGGCCGACGATGTCGCGCCAGCTGAAACGGGTCAGGCGCTTGGCCGCCAGTTCGGCGCCGAAGGGCCGTGCGATCAACGTCCACACAAAGGCGAACAACAGGCCCACGGGCCCGGCCAGGTTGACGTTGGCGAAGTTGAGGAAGTCCGCGTCGTAGGCGCCCTGGATGCTGATGAACGACGAGGTGTTCACCAGCGTCAGCAGCATGCCCAGGTAAAAACGCGGCTGCACGGTCAGCGTGCCGATGCAGATGAACGGCACCGCGAACGCCAGTACCAGCATCGGGAAATCGTGCAGGTTGGGCAGTACCAGGAACAGGTAGAGGCTGGCGAACAGCACCGACATGGCGGTCCAGAAAAAGAACCGATAGATCTGCGGCGCCGGGTCGTCCATAGAAGCGAAAAAACTGCAGGCCACGGCTGCCAGGATCACCGCGCTGCCGCCATCGGTCCAGCCCAGCAGGATCCACAGCACCGACGCGACGATGATCGCGGTGACGGTGGAAAACGCCGAATAAAGCATCAGGCCATGGTCGAGGAACGGCGTGAGCCGGCCCAGGCGCCAGTGACGGTACACGGCGCGCCAGGTGTCCTGGCTTTCGCACTGGATGGCGGCTTGCAGGCTTCGGCAGTCCTGCCACAGGTCGATCCACTCGCCCAGGCGGTAGAGGGCGTTGGAGAACAGCAGTGTGTGGCGCTCGTCCAGCGCTTCGCCTTGGGGTTGCAGGGCGTCGACCTGTTCACGCAGGGCGCGCCAGCGTTCCAGCGGTGCGCTTTCGGTGGTGTTTTCCAGCCACTGCCGGGTGGCTTCCAGCAGCGGCGTCAACTGCTCGAGAAACTGCGGCGCACGCTGTTCGACGGCATACAGCGCATCGTCGAGTTCCTCCACCAACGGCAGCAGGTGGATCATGCGCCCGCGCAATTCCTTGGTATTGCGCACCGTCTGCGGCCGCGCGCCTTCGTGGGGCAACTGGCCGATCATCAATTCAAGGGTATTGAAGGTGGCGACCATGCCGCCGCGCAGGGCGCTGACTTCTTCCGGCTGCACATTGCGGGAAAGAAAGCGCTGGCTGTAGACCTGGGCGTCGCTGAACCACTTGGCCACCGCGCCATCGAACACCGGCATCAGCCGCCGCGGCCAAAACATCGCGCCCACCACCGCCGCGACCGCAATGCCGAGGAAGATTTCCTCGGTCCGCGCCTCGGCCACATCCCACACCGCCAGCGGGTTATCCACCACCGGCAGGGCGATCAGCGGCAAGGTGTAGCCGGCCAGCATCAAGGCATAGTTGTTGGCAGTGCGCAGGTGCATGGAGAGGAACAGCAAGGTGCCCGTCCACAGTGCGATCACCACCACCAGGATGTACGGCGACTGCACGAACATCGGCACAAAAAACACCGCCGCCGCCGCCCCCATCAAGGTGCCGATGGCGCGGTACAGGGCCTTGGAACTGGTAGGGCCGACAAACGGACTGGAGACGATATACACCGTGGCCATCGCCCAATACGGACGCGGCATTTGCATCAGCATGGCGATGTACAACGCGATCATCGACGCGGCGAAGGTACGAACCCCATAGAACCAGTCACGGGCGGGCGGAAAACCGGTAAAAAATCCGTTCAAAGCGTCGCCGCCTCAAAGGCCCGCAGTACACGCAGTGCCGCTTCCATGTCGGCGGTCGCAATGTCCGCCAGCACTTCGCGGCGCAGGCGCACCAGTTGCACCTCCACCGCCTGCACCAACTCGCGACCACGCTCGGTGAGGCTCAGGGCCTTGGCGCGGCGGTCGTGAATGTCTTCGCTACGGCACACATAGCCGTCATGGCACAGCCGGTCGAGCAGGCGCACCAGCGAAGGACTTTCCATCCCGGAGGCCTGGGCTACTTTGACCTGATGCACTCCGTCGCCCAGGCGACCGATCATCAACAACGGCACAGCGCAGGCTTCGGAGATGCCATAGCTCACCAGCGTGCTCTGGCAGATTTTGCGCCAGTTACGGGCGCCCACCACCATGCTGCTGCTGAGGTTCATCTGGAGGTGTTCGAGGGATTGAGGCACTGGATAGTTCGCATACAGTTAGTTTGCTAACTATCAATATGGTGGAAGGATCGGATTGCGTCAAGTTTTGAAACAATTTAGCGGATGGGTGGAGCGATTCAGTGGCAACACCGCAGGACGAATGTGGGAGGCCCCCCCGATAGCCATAGGTATCTACATAACTTCGGCTCAACGCTGAACGCCCGGCAGATAGGGCTGTTGTGGCGAGCGGGCTTGTCCCGCGTTGGGGTGCGAAGCGCCCCTGATGAAGACGAATGCGGTGTATCAGGCACTCCTCTGCGCCTGGTTTTGGGGCTGCTTCGCACCCCAACGCGGGACAAGCCCGCTCGCCACAGGGTCCCAGTTTGCTGCGCGACAGCGCTACGTCGAAGAGATAGTGGGACCTCCCACATTTGGATCGATGTCGGCGTCAGGATTGCTGTGCGGCCTGGGCATCCAGGCGGCGCTGGATTTCACCCATCATGTCCAGGCCATCGCGCAGCGAAACCAGTGCGGCTGTGACCAGGTGATGGAGGTTTTGGCTGTCAGATTTGGCGGTCAGGGTTTCCAACAGCTCAGTGCCGATACGGATGCGACTGCTCGCCGTTTCATGGAGCAAATGCGAGGGGGCAAAGGTGTTGAAGGCCAGTACGGGAACGCTCGTTGGGTTGGATTTGAACGCGGAAAATTGTTCCATGAGTGAAATCTCGAAGATTGGGTTCAAAATCACCGCTCCTCGTCGCCAAACGAGAAAGGGTGGCAGCTGTACGCAGGTTGGCGAACCGGTAATCTACGAAACCCGGCAGATCCGAAGATCTCCCGCGCACAGCCGCCATAAAACTTCGTGCCTTCGCCCGAGGGAGCAGCACGGAATTTGAACGCTGTAACGCTTCGTAGAACGCGGATCGCCAAATCCGATCGCCGATATGCGGCGACGGGGCGAACTATAGGGGGGATGGTGGAGGCTGTGCAACAGACTTCATGGGTTGCCAGGCCCCTTGACCGGTCAGGATTTTTTGCACCATCGCCATACGCTCCAGACCTTGATTCCTTCAGAAACAATCACTAACACAGCCATTAACACCACGTTGTAGTTAGGGACAAACTGCGCACCTACCAGCAACAGCGAAACAGAAGGCACAATAAAAGCCAATCGCAAGGGTGTTTGAAGGTAAGTAACCCACCTCACCTGTTCACGTCCAAGAAAGAACAGTACGCACGAGATTACGATGGAAACTTGCAGCAGCATGGCAAAGCCGAACATATATAACTGCACGACACTTTGATCACGCAGCACCCATAAAGCACTTTCAAGATCGCTTAAGTAAGGAATCCTTCCCTCTATTGCGCTGGCCACTGCATACCGAATCAGATAAAGGGCATCCATGGCTCCCCAAAACCAAAAAACATGCTTGCGCGTCATTCTCCTGCTTCCTTGTATTCATAGGCCACATCCGGTGTTACAGGCTGCCAATGCCACGACTTACCACCCACCTGCCAGTTGTCATCGCTCTCCAGATAACGTTGTTTTATATGCCGCAGCTCTCCATATCGACGCTCAACTGATCTGTGGGAAAGTTGATCATCTCGACTATCAAGCCTTACCCACCGTTGAGTCATAACTCTAGTGGTGTTCGCGAGATCTTTTCCATCCGAGAGAAATACCCTCCCCGCATCACCTGCTGAAACTAACCGATTAGCGGCGAGAATCGCGGCATTTTTAACTCCGTCGTAATTGATGCTTACCTTCTCCCATTTGCCAGGCCCAACATACAGTCGGCGCCCCATTAGATGTCCATATTTGATGCGACATTCGCGACTTAAGGGGAGAAAGGGATAGTCCATCACAAACAACCACTCACCGGCTCCCAGTTTATCCAAAACCCGCCGTTGGTCTTTTTCAGCGGAGCAGCAAGCGGGAGAAAGACCGCACTCACTGAGCAATTCACTCATCCCGGGCAGCGCATACGGGGCGCGAAAAAACTCTCGCACTTTTATTCCCGCAAAATAGGGACTCTCGATTTTTGTGAGTTCATAATTTTCAATTTCGTCGCGTGGGACCAGGCGTTTCATGTTGTGTCCAGAGCAGGGAGTTAGCGCCTGTTAATAGCGACTCCCTCACACCCGCCACTATCGTCCACTTCCCTTTAGTCGATAGGAAATTTCCCAATGTCGCGCAGAGCATCCCCCACCTCCTGCTCAATAAACTCAAACACCTCCTCCGACACGCTGTACTGAAACTGCTTGCGTCGGTGCCTGGAAACCTTGCCCTCGTTATCCAGGCACATCATCACCAGCTTCGACAGATCACTGCCGCGCACATCAAAGCGCTGGTTCACGGCCTTGATCACGCGGTCGTAGCGGTCGAGAAATTCGGTTTCTTCACGCAGTTCCACTTCCAGCGCGCGGCGGGCCATTTGCAGGGTGAATTCGACGCAGTGGGTGGCGTCCCAGTAGCGGTAGATCGAGGGGTGGCCGATGAAGTCGAAGGCCATTTGGTCGCCGTCCAGCCACGTAACGTTCCAGAATTCCCGCGTCGGCTGGGAAAAGGCTTTGAGTGCCGCCAGATAGGCTTGCTCTTCGTGCTTCATCGCGACGGACACCGGCAGCAGCAGGCCGTTTTCCAGTGCACCGTAATGGCACAGCGTCTGATGGATCAGGAAGCGCGACAAGCGCCCGTTGCCGTCCATAAACGGGTGCAGGAATACGAAGCCGAACGCAGTAACTGCCGCCGCTACCAGGGGGTCGACCTCACGTACTGGCTGATTGGCGAAGGCCATCAGCTCTTCCATCAGTTCCTGGCAAAGCTCAGGGGCTGGAGGAACATAGCTGACGCCCGCCGCACCGCGCAGGCCGTTGTGCAGATGATTCTGCTCATAGCGAAACGCGACGGCTTTGTCGAAGGGGTTGGAGACGGTGCTGTTCTGCAGGTCTACCAGGTAGTCCTCGGTCAGCAAGCGGCCTTCATGAGCCTGGCGTAACAGATGAACAAAGCGGCGGGATTTTTCTTCGCTGGGTTGTTCTTTTTCGATGGCGAACGAGTCGCGAGTTTCGTGGAGGTAGGCCCACTGGATGGCACGGTCCATCATTTCGGGTGGGAGGGTGGCCATGAAGGATTTGGCACGGCCGAGGATGTCGAAGCTCAGTAAAGCGTCAATTTCCGGCGTCCGCTCTACGGTCGCGCAATAAGCCAAAGAGCCCAGCCCATTAAAGTCGATGCGCCAGCGGGAATTACGCGTTGACGGTCCCGTCACGTAACGTTGAGGGTCAAACAAGGGAGAAACGCGGCTATTGATCGGCTTGCTGTAATTGAGCTGCTGAAGGGTCAGGCCTTCCCATAAGTAACAGACCTTGCGAATAAATACTCCGTTAGGTGCCTTATCCAGCTCGTTCAATAACTGGTCTGCGCTGACGGTTTCAAGCGCCTGAGCCAGAATGCCAAGGTTGATACCTTCGTGTTTGAGGGCGAAAAGAATATGGTCGAGCACTGAGCCAGTGACGGGCGCAACAGCCTGAGGAACCGCGAGGCAATCACCTATGATCGAGATCCGGGTGACTGGCTTGATCATCGCGGCCCGGGTAGGCGCAATGGCTTTTAACCCGAGGGATTGATGGAGATGGGCATAACCAACAAAAGACATCGCGCAACCTCAAAAAAAGTTCACTTACGCGATTAAAGCCCAGTTTTTTTCAACCCTCATCCGATTTTTTCAAGTTTTCGCGATTTCTCTAATTTTTTTACACCCCTCGCCCACCCCGCAACATCAGATTCAACTCATCCACCACTTCCGCCCAATCCGCATCGTCCAAAATTTCCTCGCGCAAAAACGCTTTCTGGCTGTCTGTCCAAAAAAACGCATCTGCCAATTTCAGATCCGGCTTGAGTGGCGAGTGGACCGCCACAAACTGATCAATACTGACCGGGTCATCCGGCAGCCCAAGCTGTTTGAACAGTGACGGCAAGCTGTGCACAGGCGACTCCATGGCGGACTCCTAAGAAGATGATTCCCCAGAGTCTAGTTCAGGCGCCAGCCAGGCCAACAACCGCTCGACGCTCTGCGGTGCCGACAGCACGCCGGTATCCAGTACCAGCGCAGCGTGGGGCGGTGGCTCGTAGGGCGAACCAATGCCGGTAAACCCCGGTAGCTCGCCCCTGCGTGCGCGGGCGTAATGACCTTTGGGGTCGCGCCGCTCACAAACCGCCAGCGAGGCACTGCACCACACTTCCCGATAGTCGGCCCCCAGGCGCTCGGCGAAGACCTCGCGCAACTGCACCAGGGGCGCAATCATCGCCAGGATCACGATCTGCCCGTGGTCCACCAGCAGCGCCGCCAGTTCGCTGGCGCGGCGGATGTTTTCCAGGCGGTCGCTGTCGGCAAAGCCCAAGTCTTTGTTGAGCCCGACGCGCAAGGCATCGCCGTCGAGCACGATGCTCTGGCGGCCGTGTTCGAAGAACGCGGCCTGGAGGCCCTGGGCCAGGGTCGACTTGCCCGAGGCGGGCAAGCCGGTGAGCAGGATCGCCACACCGCGATGGCCGTTGCGCGCCTCGCGTTGACGGCGGGTGATGCTCGCCGTCGGCGCCACCAGGTTATTGGGCGACGGCACGCGGCACCGGTGCGGTGATGTTGCCGGCAGCCCAGGCCGATTCACGGCTGGCCAGGGCAGTGGCGATGCTTTGCACGCGGTCGGAGTCCAGTTGCTCCGGCAGCGGGTCGAGCCCGGCGCTGGCGAAGATCTGGCCGTAGGCGTTGCGCAGGTCAGCGTAGGCCAGGTCGCGGCGCAGGTCGGCTTGCAGGGTGTTGAGCTCGCCCTGGATCAGGTCGAGTTCGCCCAGGCCCGCCGCCTCGTGACGATTGCGCAGTTGGGTGAGGATTTGCCCGTCGATATTGGCCAGTTGTTCGTTGGTCTTGAACTGGCGCACGGCATCCTGGAAGTTGGCATTGGCCACATACACCTGCGCCAATACCGCGATGGACATGGCCTGGCGCCGGGCGGTGGCGACTTCTTCACCGGCCTTGGCGACGTCGATGGCGGCCGGGGCGGAGATCACGTTGAACAGGTTCCAGGTGATCTTGGCGCCGTAGTCAGCCCAGCGGTTGTCCACCAGGAACGAGTTGCTGTCGTAGTGGCCGCCGGCGGAGAACTCCAGGCCCGGCAGCAGGCGCAGCATGGCTTTGCGGGTTTCGGCGGCGCTGATACGGGTCTGGTAGTCCTGCTCACGCAGTTCGGGACGATTGGCCAGGGCTTCCTGTTCCAGACTCGCCAGGTTGACCTTGAGTTGGGGCACCACGTAATCGTCCGGCGTGGCCAGTTTCAGGTCGGTGCCCATGGGCAGGTTGATCAAGGTCGCCAGTTCGGTCTTGGCCAGGGACAGGGCGCGGCGCTGTTCCTGCAACTGGCGCGTGGCTTCGATCAGCGAACGCTGGTACCCAAGGGCCTGGACCGGGTCGCCGATGCGCTGTTCGCTCATGTTCTGGCTGTCGGTCTGGGCCTGGTCGACCCGTACCATCAGGCTGTCGATCTGTGTCAGCAGACGCTCGGCCGCCACCGCTCGCCAATAGGCCGAGCGCACGTCCTGGACGATGGTGTTGATGACCTTGCGTCGACGCTCCTGGATGATCAGGCGCTGGTCGCCTTGCTGTTTGGCACTGATATAGCTGACGCCGAAGTCGAGGACGTTCCACACCATGGTCAAGTCCGCCACACGGCGGTCGCGGTCCTGGGAGGTCGACGGTTCCAGGGACTGGGTGCCGGTGAGCACGCTCTGGCTGCTGGAGGCGTTGGTGTTGTTGCGCCCGGCGTAGCCGGCGGACAGCGCCATGCGCGGCAACATGTCAAAGCTGGACAGGTCCGACTGTCGCTTGGCCAAGGCTTCTTCCATTACTTTCAAACGGCCTTCGAGGTTGTATTTCACCGCGCGGGCCATGGCCTGGTGCAAGGTAAGCGGGCCGCTGAGGGGTTCCTGCCCCGTGTACATACCGTGCAGATCATTGCGGGCACGTTGCTCGCTGACACTGCGTTCAATCGGCTCACTGGTGACCGCGCAACCGCTGATCGCCAGCACCAGCATGCTGGCGCCGAACAACTTATGACGTGTATTCATCCTTGTACTGCCCCTGTTCCTGCGCCGAAATTAAGTAGGTTCAAGCCTGCATTTCGCTGATGCCGACTTGTTGCAGTGCGTGTGCCAGATCGATCACCTGGCGATGCTCCCTCTCGTTGATCTGTTGCAGTTGTTGGCCAAGGGTCGGTGCGCCAAAGACGCCGCGCAGGCCTTGGGCCGCATCGCCGCCGCCCTTGATCGACTGGCTGTCGAACGCTTTGAAGCCTGAGTCGCTGCCACCGGTGTCGCGGTTGAACAGGCCCGACAACGTGCTTGAGCCAAACACCCCGCCGTCGCCGCCGCCGAAGCCAAGGAAACCCTGGCCACTGCCGTCCCCGCTGCCATCGGTGCTGAACACCTGGGCGATAAAGCTGGGCGACGACGCGCCGTTGTTGATGAAAATGCTGCCGATGGGCGGCAAGCCGCCACCCATCTCACGTTGCTCGAACAGTGGCGGGAAACCGAGGGGCGAACCCAGATCGCCACCCGGACGGCCGAAGATGATCGGCTGCAACGGCTGGTTCGGCGCATCCTGGGGCGCAACCGGAACGGTGACACGGAAGAGGGGGTCGCCCGTCAGCGCAATGGTGTTGATCGCAAAATTGTTGGAGTTGGCAAAACCGCTGCCAGCGTTGCCTGCCAGGTCTACCACCAGGCTGGAATCCAACGTGATGAAGTTGCTCGGATCGTTGATATTCGCCGTGGGTGTCAGGGTCGCAGTCCAGGTCTTGCCGCCGTCGTTGGTGGCCAGGTTGGACAAGGTGCCGTTGGCCACACTGAGGTCATCAAGCTCGAAGCCGCTGACCTTCTCGCTGAAGGTGAAGGTCACCGTGGTGGTCTGCCCGACTGTCAGACTGGGGTTGGCTATGCTGATGGTCGCGGTCGGCCGCTCTCCATCAATCGCAAAGTTGTTGGAAATTACGATGCCGCTGCCGACGTTACCCGCTGCATCATTCACCAGGCTGGTATCCAGCACGATCAGGTTGGTGGCATCGCTGATGGCCGCCGTCGGCGTCAAGGTGGCGGTCCAGGTTTTACCGCCATCGCTGCTGGCCAGGTTGGACAAGACAGCGTTGGCCACGCTCAGGTCTGACAGATCGAAACCGCTGACCGCTTCACTGAAGCCGATGGTCACCGTGGTGGTCTGCCCGATGCCCAGGTTGTTGTTAGCCACGGAGATAGTTGCGGTTGGGCGCTGGGTGTCAATCGTGAAGTTGTTGGAATCGGTGGTGCCCACGCCTGCGTTGCCAGCGCCGTTGATCAGGCCGGTATTGTCCAGGGTGATCACGTTGGTGGTGTCGGAAGTACTGACGCTCGGTGTGAACGTGGCCGTCCAGGTGACGCCGCCGTCGGTGGACGCCACGTTGCTCAACGTGCCGTTGCTGACGGTCAGGTCACTGTTGTCGAAACCGCTCACCGCGTCGTTGAAGGTGATGGTCACCAAGGTGGTTTCGCCGATGCTCAGGGACGAATCGGCAATCACGATGGTCGCCGTCGGCACGTTGGTGTCGATGGCATAGTTGTTGGAACTGGTCGTGCCCGTGCCGGTGTTACCCGCCCCATCGTTGACCCCGGTGTTGTTCAGGACAATCAGGTTGGACGCGTCGGTGACCCCAAGGCTAGGTGTGAACGTGGCCGTCCAGGTGATGCCGCCATCGCTGCTGCTGACCGCGCTCAACGTGCCATTGGCGACGCTCAGGTCCGAATTGTCAAAACCGCTGACCGCCTCGGAGAACGTAATGGTCACCAGCGAGGTTTCGCCGACGCTCAGCGCAGTGTCAGCCACCACGATGGTGGCGGTCGGGCGCTGGGTATCGACGGCGTAATTGTTGGAGTCGGTGGTGCCACTGCCGACGTTGCCCGCCCCATCCACGACGCCAGTGTTATTGAGGGTGATCAGGTTGGTGGCATCGCTGGTGCCGGCGCTTGGGGTGAAGGTCGCGGTGTAGGTGATGTTGTCGCTGGTGCTCAGGCCCGAAATCAAGCCGTTGGCGACGGTCAGGTCGGCCAGGGTGAAACCGGTCACCGCCTCACTGAAGGTAATAGTGACCACGGACGTTTCGCCGACCTTCAGCGCGGTGTCGGCCACCACGATGGTGGCAGTCGGGCGCTGGGTATCGATGGCGTAATTGTTGGAGTCGGTGGTGCCGCTGCCGGCGTTGCCCGCCGCGTCACTCACGCCGGTGTTATCCAGGGTGATGAGGTTGCTGGTATCGCTGGTACTGGCGCTCGGTGTGAGCGTGCCGGTCCAGGTGACGCCACCGTCGCCGCTGCTCAGGCCGGTGACCGTACCGTTGGTGACCGTCAGGTCGGCGCTGGTAAAGCCTGTCACCGCTTCGCTGAAGGTGATGGTCACCAGCGAGGTTTCGCCGACGCTCAGCGCGTTGTCGGCCACCACGATGGTGGCAGTCGGGCGTTGGGTATCGACAGCGTAGTTGTTGGAGTTGGTGGTACCACTGCCAGCATTACCGGCCGCGTCGGCCACACCGGTATTGGCCAGGACGATCAGGTTGGTGGCATCGCTGATGCTGGCACTCGGCGTGAGCGTCGCGGTCCAGGTGATACCGCCGTCGCTGCTGCTCAACCCGCTCAGGGAGCCATTGGCAACGGTCAGGTCCGCCAGGGTGAAACTGGTCACGGCCTCGCTGAAGGTGATCGTGACCAAGGACGTTTCGCCGATTGTCAGCGCGGTATCGGCCACCACGATGGTGGCAGTCGGGCGCTGGGTATCGACGGCGTAATTGTTGGAGTCGGTGGTGCCGCTGCCAGCGTTGCCCGCCGCGTCACTCACGCCGGTGTTATCCAGGGTGATGAGGTTGCTGGTATCGCTGGTACTGGCGCTCGGCGTGAGCGTGCCGGTCCAGGTGATACCGCCGTCGCCGCTGCTCAGGCCGGTGACCGTACCGTTGGCGACCGTCAGGTCGGCGCTGGTAAAGCCTGTCACCGCTTCGCCGAAGGTGATGGTCACCAGCGAGGTTTCGCCGACGCTCAGCGCGTTGTCGGCCACCACGATGGTGGCAGTCGGGCGTTGCGTGTCGACGGCATAGTTATTGGAATTGATAGAACCCACACCGACATTGCCACTGAGGTCCGCCACGCCGGCTTTATCCAGGACAATGAGATTGGTGGCATCGGTGATAGCCGCGTCCGGCGTCAGCGTGGCCGTCCAGGTGATGCCGCCGTCGCTGCTGCTCAGGCCGCTGATTGAGCCGTTGGCAACGGTCAGGTCGGCGGTGGTGAAACCGCTGACTGCTTCGCTGAAGGTGATGGTCACTACGCTCGTTTCGCCGATCCTGAGGGCGGTGTCGGTGACCACGATGGACGCCGTGGGTGCCACGGTATCGTTGACGATGTAGTTGTTCGAGTCAGTGGTGCCCACGCCGGCATTGCCAGCCAAGTCGGCCACGCCGGTGTTGTTCAGGGTGATGATATTGGTGGTGTCAGCGATGTTACCGGCTGCGGTCAACGTCCCCGTCCAGGTGATCCCGCCGTCGCCACTGGTCAAGGTCCCGACGCTGCCGTTCTGCACGGTCAGGTCCGCCGCGGTAAGGCCGGTCACGGCTTCGGAGAAGGTGATGGTCACCAGCGATGTGCCGCCGGAGTTCAGGTTGGTATTGGCGACCACGACGGTCGCGGTGGGTGGCGTCTCGTCCGGCACATAGTTGGTGTTGATGGTGCCGCCGTCACCGTAGACGTTGGCCACCGAAGACGGCGAAACACCCGCGGAGCCCGCACTCGTCCCCCCCACGCCACTGCCGCCAATGTTGCCGGCCAGTGCCGCGAAGTTGGCGGCGGTAATCAGGATCGAGCCTTTGTTCCAGATGGCGCCGACCCCGACGCCGCCCGCGCCGCCTGCCTGGAGATAGCTGCCGCCGGCCCCGCCCCCCCCACCGCCGCCACCCGCGCCGACGTTGTTGGAGATGGCCGAGTTACCGATGATCCGCAGGGTCGCGCCGGTGTCGTTGTAGATCCCCCCCACCGCACCACCGCCGTCACCACCGAAGTTGTCGTACCCGTCACCGCCACCGCCACCGCCGATGGACAATCCGCCACTGGTGGCCGTGCCACCGGCCGAACCGGTGCTATAACCCGGATACGCCGCACCGCCGGCGCCCCCCGTGGTGGAACCGCCACGCCCACCGATGTTGAAGAAACCACCGCCCGCACCGCCCTGCCCCGCCGTGCCATTGGAGCCCGTGGAGTTGAGCGTGTCGCCGCCCCTGCCGCCGGTGCCGCCGGTGATCGCGCCGCCGCCGCCGCCGCCGCCCCCGGCATATTGCGGCGTTACACCGCCACCGCCGCCACCGCCCGAAGCGGCGTTGGCGGTGACCGTAACGTTGCGCAGGGTCAAGGTGCCGGCGTTGTAGATACCACCGCCCTTGGACACCAGTGCATCGTCACCGCCGTTACCACCGTTGCCTGCCACCATGCCCCGGGTAATGACCAGGCCATCGAGAGTGGCCGTGGTACCCGCCGTCACGTTGATGATCTGGGTGCGGTATTGCCCATCCAAGGTCACATCGGCCACGTTGTCGTTATTGAGGTCACCATCGATAGTGACGTTCTTGTCGACCACCAGCACCGACGTCAGCCCGATGGTCATGCTGGTGTTGAACGTGACGATATCGCCGTTCTGCGCAGACGCCAGCGCCGCGCGCAGGGAACCCACGCCGCTATTGAGATTGTTAGTGGCGGTCCAAGTGGCCAGGCCCCATTGATACTCGCTCATGGCGCTGGCCGACAACACGTTGGCGCTTTCGATATTGCCCGTGGCGATTTCCAGGTCCCAGTCGCCGCCCAGGCCGGTGCGGTCGGTTGACGCCGCCACGTCGCGGCCGGTCAACTGCGCCAATGAATCGACCAGGCTCAAGCCACGCTCGCCTTCGGCGGTGTAGCAGCCATAGATCAGGATATCGCCACCGACGTTCATGTCCTGGCCGATCTGCGCCAGCACCTCGCTGCGGGCCTGGACGTTATCCGCCGACAGGTAACTGTTGCCCAACCACAAATCGCCGGCGTTACCGTGGGCGATGATCTGCACCGAGCTGACGCCCTGGTGGCTGTCCAGGTAGTCGGCGATCTGCTGCAAACCGTCCCTGGTCGCATCCAGTTGCACCACCTGGGTACCGGGCGCCACGCCTTCGAGCAGGCTGGCGGAATCCTTGACTCGTGAGTCGACGAACAGCACGCTCTTGCCCGGCACCGCCGCATGGGTCGCATCGACCTGGCCCTGGGGCGCGTGCGTGTCCACCGGCTGATCCGCCGAGGGGGGCTTGGCCGCCTCGGCCGTAGGCTGGGCATCCGGCTGCGCGGCATCGACCACGGTTGCCGCCACCGCACCGTCGAACAGCATTCGCGGCTCCAGGAACATAATCATTGGCGATGCCAGGGCGTGTGCCCCCTCGATTACCCGCGATTTGCCTTTGTTCCACCACATGACGATCACCTGGACTCGAACGCTTTGAACACGCAAAAAAGAAAAGCCGCAATCAGCTGATCGCGGCGTCGGTTTTCATACGAATGACATTGGCTGCACTGGCAGACCCATCGCGCCAGAACGACAACGCGGCATACTTTTCAAACAGGTCCGGCGGTAACACGGTTCGCCGGGCCTGCGGCGCGACCTTGGGCTTGACCTTGTGCAGGCCGGCAAGCCCCAGCGCCTCGTCAAAGGCCGGTGCGTCGTAGGTCAGGTGATTGAAATCATGTTCGAACCACGGTTCACCGATGAACTCATACACCAGCCGCATCACGCGCTCCGGGGCCTGGCTCAACAAGTCGTAATCGACGATCAGCAACGACTCGGCGTTCTCGCCGTAATACGCCTCTTTGAGCGCCGTCCAGGCAAAGCCTACCAAGCGATTACGCTGGGCCAGGGTTTCGCAACGGCTGTACACGGTGTTGCGCTCGTCATCGTCATTGAACAGTTTGGTGTTCTCGAACGGATTGGCGCGGTACAGACGTTCAAGGCTGTCCAAGACCCACGCCACGTTGCGCACGCAGGCGATTACCTTGGCCTGTGGGAATAGGTCATGCAGCGCGGGCATGCGCGCGCACCACTGGCGATTGGTGTCGAACACCACCGGGGTGGAGGTCTGGTTGGCGTAATAGGCGTCGAATAGCCCGCGCAACAAACGGCGGCGAGTGCTGGCATCGATTACCGAGCCGAACTCACTGCCGGCGCTGCATTGCGCCAGCACCCCATTGAATAAGGGACTTACCGGGCTGCTCATGCCGGCGTGAAAACGCGGGTTCTGCAAGAGGATCGCAGAAAGCAGGGTCGAGCCGGAACGCGGCAAGCCGGAGATAAAGTGATACTGCATCCGTTCACCACTTTGTAGGACAACATCCATTTGTCGCCGAAGAGTAGTTGAAGATTGCACGCACCACTAGGACGCAGTGGCCACCATTTTGATATTCCTTTCATAACGAATGGGTATTAGCGGCAACCTTCCGGTCGCAAGGGCTCGGGGCCGCGGCACAACACATAAAGACGCGCCCTCGCCCCGCCGCCGTCTTGTTGGCTGACTAGTCGCCAATCCGCTGGCAGCGGCGCAAATTCGTCCGGCTGTTCGTTGCTGCTGATCAGCCAGACACGCCGGGTATCGGCCGGCAAATCCGACAAGCGGTCGAGGTAGATGCGCCCGCCGTCCTGGTCCACCAGGGTGCCAAAGCCGTAGGCATTCGGCCGGGTTGGCGTGCCATCGGCCTTGGGCGGGGTGTAGAGCTGCAACTGGGCGTCGGTCTGGTCGTAATACACGTAGCTGAGGTACCACAGCATGTCACTGAGAACGATGCGGTCGTCTTCCTGGTAGTTGCGATTGACGAACTCCACTGGGCCGTTGAACTGGTCATGTTCATCCACCGTGAAGTTGTTCTTCAGCCCCAGCAGTTCCACACCGACCAACAGCACGAACAGCGCCGCCCCCAGCAGAGACAGGCGCGAGGGCAAGCGGTCGATGGCTATCGTCACCAGAATCGGCAAGCCCAGGGCGTATACGGTGAGGTAACGCTCGATAAACACCGGGGAGATAAACGACACGCCGTAGACGAGTAACAGCGGCAACAGGAAGAACAGCGCCAACAGGCTGGCCGGACGATAACGCTCGCGATCACGCCAGGCCGTAACACCCACTACACCCAGCAGCAGCAACGGGAACAGCCAGAACAGCGGCGCCCAAATGCCCAGGCCCTCATCCTGGAGCAGAAACTGCCAGATCATCGACGGCACGGAGAGCAGGCTGACCGGGTCTTCCCAGCCTATATCGCCGCCCACCTTGAGTTCATCGACATGCTGCACCAGGCCCAGCAGGTTCGGCAGCCAAGGCAGGTACAACAGCACGATGGCCACGTTGGCCAGCCACCACTGCCGACGCAGAATCAGGCGCTCGCCAGGCCGCTGGGACGTGCACAGCACGCCCAGCCACGCCCAATGCACCAGCACGCACAACGCGGTGAAGTAATGGGTGTAGAAACCGGCGGCCATCAGCAACACGTAGGCCACCAGGCAGCGGCTGCGTTCGGGTTGGCGCACCCAATACACCAGCGCCAGCGTGGCGGCCAGCAGCCACACGCCGAGCAGCGAGTACATCCGCACTTCCTGGCTATAGCGCACCGCCGTGGGCATCAGCGCCAGCAGTACACCGGCCAATACAGCGGCACGCTGGGTCGACAGCTGGCGCGTCAGCCAGACGCCAAGCCCCACGACCACCACGCCGGGCAGCGCACTCATGCTGCGTATGGACCAGATCCCATCGCCAAACAGCTCGATCCAACCGCGCAGCATGAAAAAATACAGCGGCGGGTGCACATCATGGGCGGCGTGAAACCACAGGTCGTCCAAGGCGTATTCACTGAGCAGCAGGCTGGAACCTTCGTCGCCCCAGATCGCCGCCGCCGTCAGGCCATAAAAACGCACGGCCATGGCCAGCGCCAGGATCGGCAACCACCATAGCCGGCTCAGCCATCCGGCGCCTGCCCAGGCGCCGTTGTACGCGGCAATGGCCGCAGCCTTTTCGTCTTGCTCTACCACAGACCGTCGCACCTCAATTCCCCTGCCATTGCCTGTTTCCAGGGCAAACCCCGTGCATGCACAAACAGTCGCCACTCTAGGTCAAAAGCCCCCGGTTCGCTCGCTGTTTCGAAAGCGCCAGGCAGCGAGCGAGCGCTGCGTCTACGCTCTGCGGTGACGCCCGATCAGATTGGCGTCACACCCCGTAAAGCCCATACAAGGATGAACGATTCATGGAAGTATTCATCGGTACCATCCAACCCTTTGCGTTTAATTTCGCCCCACGAGACTGGGCCTTGTGCGCCGGTCAGACCCTTTCGCTCAGCCAGTTCCAAACGCTGTTCGCCCTGATAGGCGTCACCTACGGCGGCGATGGCGTGCAAACATTCAAGCTGCCGGACCTGCAAGGTCGGCTACCCATCGGCCAAGGCAACGGTGCAGGGCTGTCGCCACGGGTCACGGGCGAATTCGCCGGCACCGAAAGCGTCACGGCCACCCTGGCCAACCTGCCCGCCCACACCCACGATGCAACAGCGCTCGCCATCAGCACCTCGGTGCAGCTGACCAGCGTCGCCAGCAACCCAGTGACGGCGCCCACCGCCACCAACGCGTTTATCGGTGCTTCCGGCACTGGACCGGGCAGTGCCACGATCTACTCCGACCAACAAGGCGTCAGCCCGGTACCGCTCAAGGGCGTCGCCTCCACGGTGACGGGAACCCTCGCGCCTGCGGGCCAAGGCCTGCCCATGGGGTCGATGAATCCGTTCCTGGCGATCAACTTCAGCATTGCCCTGAACGGGATCTTTCCATCACGCAGCTGACACCTGCACGGGGCCGAGGCTTACAGGCCTCGGCCCTTCTGACGCGGAGCCTCCTATGTTGAACCTGGTCACCCCGGAACATTTTCGGCCGCTGCTGAACCGCACCAGCGTGCTGTACCTGCCCGATGGTTCGGCGCTGCCGATCCAGATCCAGCGCTTGAACGATGCCCCGCAAGCGAGCATGCCCGGCAGCCCTCGCGAGGCGTTCAGTGTGTTGCTCAACAGCCTGGAGCCTACCGACTTCGTCGATGGCCTGTGCCGTTTGTCACTGGCGGACACCTGCCTGGAACACGTGTTTGTGTCCCGCGAGCCCGCCATGGGCCGTGACGCGCAACGCGGTTATTTCTGCATCGTGTTCAACTGAGACGGGTACCACACCAAGCGCTGAGCGGCAGGCGTCGCTTCTTCCTCCCGAAACCCCAGCGCCAGGTAATGCTGGCGCGCATGAGGGTTGCTCGCCCAGACCACCGTGGCCACCGGGCAACACACCTGTTGTGCGGCTTGCTGCACGCCCTGCAGCACTGCCCGGCCAAAGCCCCGGCCTCGGGCGACGGGGATAAACGCCAGGTACAACACGCGGATTTCATTGGGCCCGAAGTCGGCACTCAAGGCGCCGATGGGGGTATCGAGTTTCTCGATCACGTAATGCAGCGCACCCGGAAAGTGCTCGCCCATGCCGCGCTCCTGAACCTGAAACTGCTGGGCGATGACCTCCTCCACCAGGGCCTGCTCACCATCGATCCACTGCAAGTCCGGGCGTGCCGAGCGGTAAAGCCTGTGCAAAAACGGCTCGTCGATACTGCGTGACGGGCGCACCGAGAGACCCAGCGCCAACGCGCCTTCCTTGTTCAACATTGCGTTCCACTCCTGTCAGAACCCGCTTTCCCTAACCCCCAACGCTGCCACCCGTCGCCAGGCCACACCCAGCACCGACTCACGGCGCCCTTGCAACACCACCACACCGCGCAGCGGCTGATGGGGTGTCGGGATCGGTTGCACACTCTTCAAGCGAGCGCCGTATTGGGCCTGTACCGGCTCCGGACGCTGGTTTTCGTCACGGCGTACGGCTATCGGCCCATGGTGGTCGGAGGTCAGCGCCTCTTGATCCAGGTAGGCCACGCCGTTGGCGTCGATGTCGGTCAATTCCACCGCGATGGCGGCGTGCATCGGGTCATCGGCGATGAAACGCCCGGTCGCCCCCGGCGCCACGCGCCACAACTCGGCTTCAGCTACATAGCCGCGCAGACGGGCGCCGTCCGCCACCACCCGCGCCAGCGCGTCCTTGGGTGACAGCCAGCGGCCCACGCTCAACTGCGGCAGCACATCGCGCACGATGCCGGCATGGGGCGCTCGCAACAGCAGGCGCTCACGCTGCGCGGCGAGGCCACGGTACTCGGCCAGGGCCTGGGACAGTCGCTGGTCGTTGATGCCCGCGTCCGCCGCCGTTTCACTGCGCCCCGCCTGGCGGCGCATCTGCAACTGCAGGATCTCCACTTCGCGGCGCACGATACTTTGCCGGGCATCAAGGTCAGGGGATTCCAGCTCAATCAGCACCTGGCCCTGGCTCACCGTTTGCCCATCGACGACCTTCAACCCCTTGACCCGCGCCGCCACAGGCGCATGCAGCGCACTGGCGCGTCCCGCCTCGAGCATCGTCGGCAGTTCCACGGCGCTGCGCCATGGCACCACCAGCGCCAGCAGGATCAACAGCAACCCCAGGCCGGTCAGCAGCACCCTCGGCGCATAGGCCTGGCTGCGCCGGCTCCACCATTCGCGCCATTCCTTGAAGATTGGCAGGAAGATGAACCACACCAACTCCACCAGCATCAAGAAGATCCCGAGCAGTTTGAAAAACAGGTGGTACACCGCCAAGGCGATCCCCAGGAACAACGCTGCCCGCCACAACCACGCCAGGTAACCCCACCACAGCAGGCGCCGTTGCATCGTCGGTGACCAGGGCTCCGGCGCCGGCTCGCCGTAGCCGAACAGCCACTCACGCAGGCGCCAGCGGCATAGAGCGAATGCGCGACCTTGCAGGTTATCGACACCCCACAGGTCACTGATCAAAAAATAACCATCAAAGCGCATGAACGGGTTGAGGTTGATCGCCAGGGTGGTCAGCCACGTGGCACTGGCCAACATGAACGCCGCCGTGCGGGCCGGGCCGTCCGGCAACAGCGACCAGGCCAGCAGGGCGACACAGGCGAGCAACAATTCGGCCATCACCCCGCCCGCGCCGATCATCAGGCGAGAGCGGCGATCATTCACGCGCCAGGCGTCGCTCACGTCGGTGTAAAACATCGGCAGCATCACCATGAACGCCACACCCATGCTCTGTACCCGGCAGCCGGCGCGCTTGGCCATGAACGCATGGCCGAACTCATGGCACAGCTTGGCGAAAAACAACGCGGTGCCAAAGGCCAGGGCGCCCCCCAGGCTGAACAGGTGCGGGAAGGTCGCCAGGAACCGCTGCCAGTCCCGCGCGACCAGAAACACGCCGAACCCCAGGATGATCGGCAAACCACAGCGCAACAGGCCCGGCCCGAAGCGCGCCAGCCACGGCCATGCCCGGTTGAGAAAAGCGTCCGGACGCCACAGCGGGATGCGGAAAAACAGGTATTGGTGCAGCAGGACTTTCCCCAGGCTTTGTTTCTGCGCGGCGGCTTTATACAGGTAGCTGGCCCGTTGTTCGGGGTCGAGGGCGGCGATCAGGTCGTGGGCGCGTAGAAAACTCAGCAGTTCATCTACCTCGCTGCCGCCCAGGGGCAGGCCCGGCTCACGGTTGGCGGCTTGCAGGACTTTTTCCGGGTCGCCCAAGGCCCAGTGGCGCAACAGGCGGATGGCGGTCGCACCGAGCTTGAAATAGCGCCCGCGCACCGGATCGGCGAGGGTCCAGCGCGGCGAACCATCCAGCGCGGCGCCGGCGCTGGACAGTTGCAGGTCTTCGCGCAGCTTGGGCAGGCACGTCACAGGCCCACACTCTGGCGCAGACCCGCCAGCGGTCGGCGCAACAGGTACAGGGCCAGCGGCGCGCGCTCGCCAAAGACCTTCGCGGTACCGCGCAGGCCAATACGCGGCGGCGCTTCATCGAACTGCGCGTCCAGGCGATAAGCCAATTGCCCGCCCGGAGTGGGCTGGGCCTCGTAGGCGGCGCGTTGCAGGGTGGCGAGATGGCGCTGCAACGGATCGCTGTCGAGGAACAGCGCGACCTGGGCGTGCGGCTCCAGCGCAATCGCATCGCCCACCGCCAGTTCAATGCGCAATTCGGCCTGGGTCGGGTCGGCGATCTGCAACAGGCGCTCGCCGGTCTGCACCGGTTTGCCGGTCCAGCGTTCGGCGTCGGCGAATACCGCGATACCGTCGCGCTCGGCGTGCACTTCGCTGCGCTTGAGCAACTCGCGGGCATAGTCACGTTCGGCACGTTTTTGCTCGACCCGCGCGGCCAGCAGGTCGATGCGCGAACTGGATTCGGCATCGGCAAAGGCACGCTGGGCATTGGCCTTGAGTTCCGCTTCGGCCACGCCCAGGGCGCGCGCGGCCACATCGGCCTGAGCCGTGAGGGTGGTGCTTTCAAAACGCAGCAGCAGGTCGCCGGTCTTGACGACCTGGTTGGGTTTGACCAGGAATTCGGCGATCACCCCGTCCAATGGCGCTGCCACCACCTGCCCGGCCAGCGGCACCACTTCAGCCGGCGCCAATACCGATTGGCGCACCGGGATCAGCAGCGTGAGCAACAACGCAACGCCCACCAGCACCTGGCGCTTGCGGGTCAGGCGCAGCCGCCACGGCTGGCGCGGTTGCAGGGCGAGCCAGGCATGGCTGCAAGTATCGCCCCACTGCGCCAGCAACACCTGCTCGGCGGGTTTCCACGGCGTGTCCCGCGCCAGCCACAAACCACCGAACACGCGGCCTTGCGGGTCGATCAAGGGCAGCCAGAACACATGGCCGGCGGACAGGCTTTGCCAGTCGGCCTGCACCTGGGCGCTCAATTGCTCGGCCGGTACCACCCGTGCGTCCTGGCTCAGCGCCTGCTTGTGCAATTGCGCCACGGCCTGCTCGACGAACGCCACAAACGGCGCATTCGGGTCGACACTGCTCACCGCCGTCACCGCCCGCACCTTGCCGGCGATCAGCAGCGCCGCATGGCGATAGCCGAACAACGGCTGACCGTCGTTGACCAGGCCGTAGGCCAACTGCTCGATGGTTCGGGCGGCACGGGTCTGGTGCTCAAGCGCCAGAAACTGGGCGAATACCCGCTCGGTATTGCCCGGCATCGGGGCGTTCATTGCAGTTGCGCGAAGTGGGCGGTACCGCTCATGCCCGCCATCAACCCGGTAGCATTGGTCACAGCGGCAACCAGTAAGAGCGTCTGGCTACCTTCATCGATGCGGGCGCCGAGACGTTTGACGGTGGCGTTGAACGCCTGGCCGGTTTCATCCGGGGTAAAGCTGAAGGTCTGGCCGGGCTTGAGCTTACCCATCCAGCGCGACGGCACCAGCAGGTGGATTTCCAGGCTGCGGTTGTCGACGATTTCCAGCAGCGGCGCACCCGCCGAAACACTTTCATAACGCTGGACCTTGCGCTGCACCACCTGGCCGTCATACGGCGCCAGCACGCTGCAGCGCTTGACCTGCACCTGGTAGACCTGGGATTGGGCCTGGGTTTCGGTGAGCTTGGCTTCGGCGCGGGCCACTTCAAAACGCCCGACGGAATTCAGTGCGGCCAATTGCTTGTTATGGGCCAGCTCTTCACCGGCACCACGGCTGGCGGCTGAAGCCGCATTGAGTTGGGCCTGGTAGGCCGAACAATCGAAGCGCGCCAGGGTGTCACCCTTCTTGAACGACTCGCCTTCGCTGAACGGCAGGTCGACAATGCGCCCGGATAATTCGCTGGCCAGCATTGCCTGGTCGCGGGCACGCAATACGCCACGGGCTTCACTGTCGGTGCTGGCGGCGGTCGTTGTGGAGGGATGATCCAACAGCGGATCGTCGGCCATGGCCATGGTTGCCACACCCAGCACACAGGAAAAACTTAACATCCATTTACGTAGGTGCGTCATGCGCATGCTTCTCCCTGAAGATCACCGCAGTCTAGGGCAGCAAGATTTAATTGCCACTATTCCCGCCCGACAAATCAGCAATTTGTGTAGGGCTTCACCGAAGCCTGCGTAGGAACACGTTATGATTGCCGCCCTCCAAGGACCCAGGATCAAGGACACGTCATGCGCATCGGTTTTCTATCTCCCCTCGCACTGGCCCTGCTGGCCGGTATTTCCCAGCAGGCCCAGGCCAGTTCCGACGATTCGTGCTACCCCGATTGGCGTGTCTCGCGTGACAGCCTGGACCCTTGTAACAACGTGCCGTTCCTGAGCCCAGGCAATGACAGCCGGGCCAACCTGCGCCTGTTGCTGGCCGACAAAAAGGCCGCGCCGTTGGCGCCCAAAGCGTTGAGCGAAGATGACCTGGCCCAGGGTTTCGGCCCGGTGCCGTTCCCGGTGTATCGCCTGGCCGCTGCCTCCAGCGCAGAGACTGAGCCCGACTCGGACGATTCGCCTACTGCCGAACTCGACACCCTGCTGACGCCCCTGGGTATCAAGCGCGAGGAATACAAAACCGCTGGCGAAGCGTTCCTCAATGGCGAAGGCAGCCGCTGCCGCAGCAACGACGATGACAGCGCCACGGCGTTTATCCGCCAAGTGGTCAAGGCCGACATGCCGGCGGACGAGCGCGCGCTGCTGGCAAAGGCGCGGCTGCAACTGCTCACCACCTGCACCTGGGATGGCCCGGTGATCGCCGAAGCGCAGCAGATCCAGTCAGCCGGCGGCCAACTGTTTCGCACCTACCTGCAAGCCGCCGCCGATTTCTACAGCGGCCGCTTCGCCGAGGCCGCGCAAGGCTTTGCTGGCGTCGGCAGTGCACAGTCGCCGTGGCTGAAGGAAACCGCGCTGTACATGACCGCCCGCACAGCGCTCAACCAGGCCCAGGCCAACACCTATGACGAAGACGGCGTACCGCACCTGGACCGTGTGGATAAGCCCGCATTGGCCACGGCCGAGCAGGGTTTCAACGCCTACCTGAAAACTTACCCACAGGGCGAATACGCGGCCTCGGCCCACGGTTTGCTGCGCCGGGTGTACTGGCTGGCCGATGACAACACCCAGCTCGCCGACGCGTTCGCCTGGGCACTGACGGCCACCGACGAACAGCGCAATGTGTCTGAGGATGAGCTGGTAGAAGAAGTTGACCTCAAGCTGTTGATGGTCAACAGCGATACCGTCAAGACCCCGATGATTCAGCTCGTCAGCGACCTGATGGTGATGCGCGGCGGCAACCAGCCAGCCCTCAGCCGCGCCGACCTCGAGAAGCAAAAGGCCGCGTTCGCCAGCGAGCCAGAGTTCTATGACTACCTGCTGGCTGTGTGCGCGCTGTACATCGAGCATCAACCGGACGCTGCCTTGAAGCAGTTGCCGCAAAGCGTGCCGTCGAGCCTGAATTACTTCGCCTTCAGCCAGCAGACCCTGCGCGCCCTGGCCCTGGAAGCCAAGCAAGACTGGAAAGGCGCCGAGGCCTTGTGGCTGCAATTGTTGCCACTGGCAAAGCTGCCGTTGCAACGCGACCAGTTGGAGTTGGCACTGGCCATGAACTACGAGCGCAGCGGCCAACTGGCCAAGGTGTTCGCCAGCGATTCGCCGATCAGTGCCAGGCAGGTGCGCTACATCCTGCTGCGCAACGTTGCCGGGCCTGAACTGCTGCGCCAGCAGATCGCCCAGGCGAGCGATCCGCTGGAACGCCAGACCGCGCAATTCGTGCTGCTCTACAAAGACCTGCTGCGCGGCCAGTTCGCCACGTTCGCCGAGGACCTCAAGCAACTGCCGGCCCAGGCCCCCGAGGACAAGCTGGGCACCAGCCTGGGTTATGTCTACAGCGCCAGCCAGACGCTTAAGCTGTTCCAGTGGAACGGCGACAAGGCCGAATCCGGCTACGCCTGCCCCAGCATCGCGCAAACCGCAGCGACCTTGCAGACCGACGCGAAGAACCCCCAGGCCCTGAACTGCTTCGGCGAATTCATCCTGCGCAACAACCTGGACGGCATGCCTCTGGAGCAGGCCCGCGCCGCCGGCAGCCTGGGCAGCACCGCCTCGGACTTCAAGGGTGAAACCTTCTCGCGGCTCGACGGTTACCAACAGGTCATCGGCAACGCCAAGGCGCCGAAAAACGACAAGGCCTACGCCCTGTTCCGCGCCATCAACTGCTACGCGCCGGCCGGCTACAACAGCTGTGGCGGCAAGGACGTCGAACCCGGTGTGCGCAAAGCCTGGTTCCGCCAGCTGAAAAGTGGTTTCGCCGACACCCAGTGGGGCAAATCGCTGCAGTATTACTGGTGAAACACCTGTGGCTGGGCTTGCTGTTGCTGGCAAGCCCGGCATTCGGTGCCGTCGATGCCCGCGACTACGACGCCTTCTGGCTGTGGAGCGGCGTCACGCCGCAGCCGGTACTCAAGCAGGCCAAGACCCTGTACATCCTCCAGGGCCAGATCAACGCCACCCGCCGCGCGCCCCAGCGCGGTGTGCAGCTGATCGCCCAAGGCATCAGCGTACCGCGCCTCACCCGCGGCGACGTCTGGGTGGTCTACCGCGCCCACACCCTGCACTGGCCCGAACAGGTCTATACCCAACTGCTCGGCCAGGTACAACGCTGGCGCGACGCAGGCAACCCAGTGGTCGGCATCCAGATCGACTTCGACGCCCGCACCCAATACCTGCACGAATACGCCGACTTCCTGCGCGACCTGCGCCAGCGCCTGCCGGCCGATCTGAAACTGAGTATCACCGGCCTGATGGACTGGAGCAGCAACGCCGACCCCACCGCCATCAGCCAGCTCAAAGGCGTGGTGGATGAGGTGGTGGTGCAGACCTATCAGGGCCGCCAGAGCATTCCGGATTACGCGGCGTATTTGCCACGGATGAACCGGATGGGGCTACCGTTCAAGATCGGTTTGATTCAGGGTGGGGAGTGGGAGGAGCCGGGGTATTTGCAGGGGAGTGAGTGGTTTCGGGGGTATGTGGTGTTTTTGCAAAACCGTTGACATGAGTGTCAACCCTGTGCAGGAAAGTGTCCTCTGTCCGCGGACAGAGGACACTCGCTTTTGGAGCCCCATGAAAAGTCAAGACATCGTCATCCTGTTCAAACTGATCAGCCTGGAACTACAGGAAGGTTGTTCAACGCAAGACGTTGTCATCTTTATGCTTTTGCAGTCTTAAAAAACACTGCGCCCTGAGGACAATCACGACAGCCCTTGCTCGTGAAACGCCCCTATAAAGCCCAAGCTCCACATGCCCAGCCCGATAACGATCCAGATTGCGTTAGCCCAAGTCAGGCGATTGTTCGCCTCGCCATCTGTGTCGCCCTCGATCAGGTTCACCGCGCCTTGCACCTGCACGAACAGCGCTACCTGCACGATCATCAAGCACACGCTCAACTTCATTGCCGTCATGGCGGTGACGAAAAAAACGTAGGTAAAGGGTAACAACCCACACGCAATAAGCCCCAGCGCCATGGCTCGCGGCCACCAGCGGTACGGCGTACCGTCAAGCGCCAGTTTCTGCCTGATTTTCATCACCAGCGAATACAGAAAAAACACCGAGAAGAACGCTCGCACCAGCGGCAACACCTTTGCGCCAGTAGCCCGCCGATAGCAGGCCCACTGCTGGTAACACCAGTAGAAGAGATAAAAACCTTGGGACAGCAACACCATCAGGACCAGCTTGCGCGGCGCGACCACGAAGAATGTAGGTTGGATGGCGGAGACTGGAGTGCGCAGATCAGCTTGTGGAGGCGCGTAGGGGTTTTCGATGACAGACATCGGAAAGACTCACAGGTAATAATCGGACTGAAAGCTTAACGATCAAGGTTCACCAAGGTTTAAGGCAGCAAAAATCAAGAACGGTCCTACATCGGATACTCCAATTTCAATGCTGAGCCATTGCCACTGGGTAGACCGACTCCCACCCGCCCCCCAACGCCTTGTACAACCCCACCATCGCCAACGACACCCCGGTAGAACTCTCGACCCACTGCTCCTGCGTGGCCAGCAGCGCGCTTTGCACGGTGAGCACGTTGACGAAATCCACCACGCCTTCAACGTATTGGTGCTGTGCGGTGGTCAGGGCGATCTGGTTCTGGCGCACGGCTTCGGCGAGGCTGTCGCGGCGCAGCTGGCTGGCGTTGTAGCGGGTCAGTTGGTCGTCGATTTCATGCCAGGCACGCAGCACCGTTTGCTGGTAGGCCAGGGCCGCTTCCTGTTGCTGGGCTTCGCGCAGGTCCAGCATGCCTTGCAGGCGGCCGCCGCTGAACAGCGGCAGGCTCACTTGCGGGCCGAAGGCAAACGCACGAGAGCCCCAGGAGCCGAAATCCGACAGTTGCATGGCCTGGGAACCGAGGCTGCCGGACAAGGTAATACGCGGGTAAAAATCGCCCTTGGCCACGCCGATGCTGGCGGTGGCGGCGTGCAGGCGCGCCTCGGCCTGGCGGATATCCGGACGGCGTTCGGCGAGCTCCGACGGCAGGCCGATGGCGACCTGGCGTTGGGCCTGCGGTACGGCGGCGTCCTTGGACAATTGCGCGTGCAGAGCCTGGGGTGGCTCGCCCATCAACAGGCTGAGGGCGTTGATCAACTGGTCCTGGCGTTGCTGCAGATCCGGCAGCCGCGCTTCGATGGCGGCGACCTGGGCGGCGGCTTCGGCGACATCGAGGTCGGTGGCCACGCCGTCTGCCAGGCGCAGTTGCGAGAGCTTGAGGCTGTGGCGGGCGACGTCGAGGTTTTGCTCGGTCACCGCGCGGGTGTTCTGTACGCCACGCAGCTGGATGTAGTCCTGGGCGGTCTCGGCCAGTACCGACAACAGCACGGCGCGGCGGTCGTTTTCCGCCACTTGCAGGGTGGCATCGGCGGCTTCGGTTTCGCGTTTGACGCGGCCCCAGAAGTCCAGCTCCCAAGACGCCGAGAACCCCGCGTCCCACTGGTTGAACGCGGAACGGCCGTTTTCGCCGGAGGGGTCGTTCAAGCCTTTGCCGCTGTTGCGTTTGCGCTGGTAGGCACCCGTGGCGTCGACAGTGGGATAACGCTCGGCGGTGGTCACCTGGCGGACCGCACGGCTTTGTTGCAGGCGGCTGCTGGCCAGCTTCAGGTCGAGGTTATCGGTCAGCGCGCGGCGAGTGAGGGCCGACAGTTGCTCGTCGTGGAACACGTCCCACCAGCGCTCTTGCAGCGGATCACTCACTGCTCGGCTGGCGGCTTGTCGCCCTTGAGGTTCGCTCCACCGCGTGGCTTGCGGCGTGTGCGGGCGCTGAAAATCCGGCCCGACAGTGCAGGCACTCAGGCTGATAACACTCAGGGTGAACCAGGCAAGGTGTCTCATTGCTGGGCCACCTCACGCTGCTTGACCGGCTGCGTGTCGACGCTGGCTTCAACCGACATGCCGACCCGCAGGCGCTCGGTCAGCGGTTGGTTGGGTTCGAGGACGATTTTCACCGGGATACGCTGCACCACCTTGGTGAAGTTGCCGGTCGCGTTGTCCGGCTTGACCGATGCGAAGGTCACACCCGTCGCCGGTGCGAGGCTCTCCAGGTGGCCGTTGAGCAACTCCCCGTCGAGGCTGTCGACCCGCACCTGCACGGCCTGGCCCGCGTGCATATGGGACAGCTGGGTTTCCTGGAAGTTGGCGACCACGTAGGCCTCGGCCAACGGCACCACCGCGAGGATCTTGCTGCCAGGGGTCACATAGGCACCGACCCGCACCGCACGCTCACCAACCATGCCATCCACCGGCGCGACGATGCGCGTGTAGGACAGCTGATAGCTGGCCATTTCCAACGCGGCCTGGGCACGCTTGAGTCCACCTTCGGCTGCATCGCGCTGGGCCGTGAGGATTTCCACCTGCTTACGTTCGGCCGCCAGCACCGCGGTGGCGTTGGCCAGGCGCGCGTTGGCCTGGTCGATGCGGGTCTTGGCTTGCTGGGCGTTCTGCACGGTACCCGCGCCCACGCCGGCGAGGTGGTTGTAGCGGTTCAGTTCATGTTCGGCGAAGGCCACTTCGGCGCGGTCTGCCGCCACGGTGGCCTGGGCCTGGGCGATCACCGAGGTTTGGCGCTCCAGGGTCGCGGTGGCGTTTTTCAGCTGGGCCTGGGCGACCAGGGTGTCGGCGTCGGCGGCCTGGGCGGCGGCGCGAAAATCGCGGTCGTCGATCAGCGCCAACAGTTGGCCGGCCTTGACGCGCTGGTTGTCTTCCACCAGCACTTCCTTGATAAAGCCCGCCACACGTGGCGCCACCAGGGTGAAATCGGCGGCGACGAAGGCGTCGTTGGTGGCCTGGCGCTTGTTGCCCAACAGGCCGGGCGCGACCAGGTACACCAGCACCCCGACAGCAAACACGGCGATAACGGAGACGGCGATTTTGTCTTTGCGTTTCATGGGAAGTCCTTGTGGCTAGGTCGGTGCGCGAGGCGGAAAAATCCGCGTGGGCATCCAGAAAATCAGCAGGATCAACGCCACCGCGACAGCGGCCATGACGTAATAGAGATCCGAAGAAGTCAGCACCACGGCCTGCTCGTGCAGGCGGTGGGCCAGGCCCGGCGCATCGCCGTCGGCCAGCGGCGAGTTACCCAGGCGGTCCACCAGCATGGTCGAGTGAAAGTGCAGGCGCTGGGTGGTCAGCGCATCCAGCACGCCGGTGGCAATCACGGCGGCCAGGCCTTTGACGGTGTTGAACCAGGCCGAGGCGAACGGCCCATCCGCCGGTTGAATGCTGCCGGTGGAGAGCATCAACAGCGGCAACACGGCCATGGGCTGCCCGAAGATTTGCAGCAGGTACAGGCCGTAGAAATCGTCGCGAATCCACGCCGAGGTCAGGTGCGCGCTGCCCACGCAACACAGCACCAACATCCCCAGCCCGATCCCCAGGACCCAGCGGCAATCGACCCAGCGCAGGTTGCACAACGCCGCCACCAGCGGCAGTGCGATCAATTGCGGCAGCGCCATCAGCAGCATCACCGGCGCGGTTTGCAATGGGCGATAACCCTGGACCTGGGCGAGGAAACTCGAGGGGATGATGATCACCGAGGTCAGCACCATCAGCACGCCTGCCAGCACGATCAGGGCAAACGCGAGGTTGCGCAGGCCGAGCATCTGCAACTTGAAGAACGGCATCGGGTGCGACCATTCATTGAACATGAACAGCACCAGCAGCACGCTGCCGCCGCACAGCAGGAAGGTGATCAGGCCCGACTCGAACCAGTCCAGGCGATTGCCCTGCAGAATGCCGATCACCAGCATGCAGATCGCCGGAAAGCCGAGCAACAGGCCGCGCCAATTGAATTGCTTGAAGCGCTCCAGGCGCAGCGGGTCTTGCGGCAAGCCGTAGGCCACGGCGGCCATGGCCAACAGACACGGCCCGACGATCTGCCAGAACGCCCACTGCCAGCCGACATATTCAGTCCACAGCGCCGCCAATGGCGTGCCAAGGCTCGGCCCGAAGGTGGCGGTAAGTGCGTAGCCAGCCAGACCATACAGCTTGACGTTGGCCGGCAGGAAGCGCAGCGCCACGGTCATCAGCATCGGCGGTAAGGCACCGCCGGCCAGGCCTTGGACGGTACGCAGCAGCAGCAGGCTTTGGTAGTTCGGCGCAAACGGGCACAGGATCCCCAGTGCGGTGAACAAGCCAATAGCGCACAGGGTGAAGCGCCGCAGGGAAAACGTCACCGAACACCAGGGCGCAAAGGCCATGGCCGACACGGAGGTGGCCGTGTACGCGGCCACCAGCCAGGTGCCTTCGTCAAAGCCGATGTACAGCGCGCCGCGAATATCCGCGAGGGCCACCTTGGTGACCATCTCGTTGAGGCCGGACACCAGCACCGCGAGCAACACGCCGACCAGGCCGATGATGATGCGCGGGCCAAATACAGGCGGGGTGATGGCGGTGGGTCTGGCTGCGGCCGCAAGGGTGGGGGCAGCGAGGGAAGTCATGAACAGGCAGCTCGGGATTAGAAATACCCGAGCAGTTTAATCAGGCACATGCATGACAAAAAGTTACTTATTGGCAGCTTATAACTGCACCACACACAATCCTGAAACCGGCACAAATCTACATGTGGGAGGGGGTTTACCCCCGATTGCTGTGTGCCAGACACAGATTTTCTATCTGATCCAACGCAATCGGGGGCAAGCCCCCTCCCACATTTGCCCTGTGTACGCTTGATGTTTAGGTGGGTTGAGCTTCCAGCCAGGTGGCGTGGCAGCTCTCACGCATCGTCTCGCGCAGCCACTTATGAGCCGGGTCTTTGTCGAAGCGCGGGTGCCAGGATTGGGCCAATACCAACGTCGGCAGCGAGATCGGCAACGCAAACGCGCGCAGTGGCAGCTTCAAGCGGTTGGCGCTCAACAGGGCTTCCTTGGGCACCGGCAGAATCAGGTCGGAATCGGGCAACATGAACATCGCACCGTGAAACCCCGGGGCGATCATCGCCACCCGCCGCTCCAGGCCCTGGGCATTCAACGCGGTGTCGATCGGCCCACGGGCGATGCCACGCCGCGAGATACTGATATGGGAATAGCTGGCGAAGCGCGCGGCGGTGATCTCGTCGTCAAACAACGGATGGTCCTCCCGCGCGAGGCCCACGAAGGTGGTGGAAAACAGGTTCTGCACCTTCACTTCCGGGGTGACCGGCATGGTGTTGCTCACGCGCAGGTCCAGCCGCCCTTCACGCAGCGCTTCATCATCGGTGTCGCCTTCGGGTACGAAACACAGCTCGCACAGCGGCGCCATGCGCTCCATGGTGTCAAACAGCCGACCGCCATACACGCCGATGAAAAAGTCATTGGCGCGCACACTGAAGCGACGGCGCAAGGTGCTTAAATCAACCTGATCCGCCGAGCGAAACAGCAACGCCGCCTGCTCCACCACGTTGCGCACCTGGCCTTGCAACTGCAAGGCCTTGGGCGTCGGCACCAGGCCGCGACCGGCGCGCACCAGAATCGGGTCGCCTACCGCTTCGCGAATACGTGTGAGGGTACGGCTCATGGCCGCCGGGCTGAGGTTCATCCGCCGCGCGGCGCCCACCACGCTGCCCTCGTCGAGCAAGGCGTCGAGGGCGACCAACAGGTTCATGTCGGGTAGTTGCATGCCAAGCACTCGTGATCAGTCGGGAGTGAGCTGGCCGCAATCGTAGCAGGCTGGGTGTATCAGCGCTGCATGCCCCAACGCTTCACGGTGAGCCGCTCGAAGGTATCAAACACCAGGTTTTCCACCAGCAGGCCGATCAGGATCACCACCGCCAGGCCGGCGAATACCTTGTCGGTGTACAGCTCGTTGCGGTTCTGGAAGATGTACCAGCCCAGACCGCCCTTGCCGCTGGTCGCACCGAATACCAGCTCGGCGGCGATCAGTGTGCGCCAGGCGAAGGCCCAACCGATTTTCAGCCCGGCGAGGATCGACGGCAGTGCCGCCGGGATCAGGATGAACAACACGAAACGCATGCCCTTGAGGCCATAGTTGCGACCGGCCATGCGCAGGGTTTCGGACACACCGAGAAACCCGGAATAGGTGTTGAGCGCCAGCGCCCACAACACCGAATGCACCAGCACGAAAATCAGGCTGTTCTGGCCCAGGCCGAACCACAGCAGCGCCAGCGGCAATAACGCAATGGCCGGCAGTGGGTTGAACATCGAGGTCAGGGTGCTCAGCAGGTCACGGCCCAGTTGCGTGGACACCGCTAGGGTGGTCAGGGCAAACGCCAGCACGATACCGATCAGGTAGCCCTTGATCAGCACCACCAGCGAGATGCTCACCTTGCCCAGCAGTTCGCCACTGAGCAGGCCGTCATAGAGCGCGTGAAAGGTCTGCAGGAAACTCGGCAGCAGCAGGTCGTTGTTCTGGTAGCGCGCGACGGCTTCCCAAAGGATCGCGAGCACGATCAGGATCAGGCCCTTGCGCAGCCAGCCTTGCTGCCACAGGCGTTGGCGCAGGGGCAGTTCGCGTTCAATGGGGACACTGAGCAGCGGCTCAAGGTTGATTTCGTATTCCTGGCGCATTGGGTTGTCCCCTTAGTAAGCGATGCGGATGTCGGCGAAACCCAACTCACGTTCGGCCTCGGGCGCTTCATCGAACAACAGGCGATGAATCCGCCGCGCCGACGCCTGGAACTCCACGCCACCGAGGCTGTGCAAGTCGTATTGATGGCTGTGGATTTCCGCGCGCACGCGCCCCGGATGCGGCGACAGCAGCAGGATGCGATTGCCCACCACCAGCGCTTCTTCGATGGAGTGGGTGACGAACAGCAGGGTGAAGCGCACTTCTTCCCAGAGCAGCAGCAATTCTTCCTGCATCTTGCGTCGGGTCAGGGCGTCGAGGGCGGCGAAGGGTTCGTCCATCAGCAGGATCTTCGGCTGCATGGCCAGGGCGCGGGCGATGGCCACGCGGGCTTTCATACCGCCGGAAAGGGTGTGCGGGTAAGCGTCGGCAAAGGCGCAGAGGCCGACTTTGTCGAGGTAGTGCAGCGCCCGTTCTTCGGCTTCGCGACGCGGCAAAGTTTTCGACGCCAGCAGCGGAAACATCACGTTCTGTTTGACGGTTTTCCACGGCGGCAGCTGGTCGAACTCCTGGAACACCACGATGCGGTCCGGGCCCGGCTGTTCGACCTTTTGCCCCAGCAGGCGGATCTCGCCTTCGCAGGGTTTGATAAACCCGGCAATGGACTTGAGCAGTGTGGATTTGCCGCAACCCGATGGGCCGAGCAACACGTAGCGATCCGCCGGGTCGATCTCGAAGCTGACTTGGTGAGTGGCGCGCACCACGCGCTCGGGGGTGCGGTATTCCAGGCTGACGTTATCCACCGCCAGCAATGGTGCGGCGGTGTGCAGGTTGCTGGCCGTGTGGCCTTGCAAGGGCGCGTTCATCTCAACTTCCTTGCAGGGGCTTGGCATCCTGGAAGAAGTAGTCCTTCCACGATTCAGGCTTGTTTTTGATGGCGCCGACACGGTAGAGGAATTCCGCCAGCGGGTAGGTGTTTTTTGGCGTGACGCTGAATTCGAACTGAGGGTTGTCGATGATTTTCAGCAACTCGGCGCGGTCGATCTTGGCCTTGGTGACGCGAATGTAAGTGTCGGCCGCAGCGCCTTTATCGTTCTGGGCGAATTGCGCGGCTTCGGTCAGCGCCTCGACAAATGCCTTGTAGGTCTTCGGGTTGTCGTTACGGAATTTCTCGGTGGCGAACAGCACCGTTGGCGAGTTCGGCCCCAGCAGGTCGTAGGTGTTCAGCACCACATGCACGTTAGGGTTGGCCAGGGCCTGGTCCTGGAACGGCGGGTTGGAGAAGTGCCCGGTCAGTTCGGTGCCGCCGGCGATCAGGGCAGCGGTGGCATCCGGGTGCGGGACGGCGACGGTGTACTTGTCGAGGCGATTGAATTCCTTGTCGCCCCATTGCTTGGCGGCGGCGTATTGCAGGAAGCGCGACTGCACCGACACGCCCACCGCCGGCACGGCGATACGGTCCTTGTCGGTGAAGTCGGCAATGGTCTTGACCTTGGGATTGTTACTGACCAGGTAGTAGGGGAAGTTGCCCAGGGAGGCCACGGCCTTGACGTTCTGCTTGCCATGGGTGCGGTCCCAGATGGTCAGCAGCGGGCCGACGCCGGCACCGGCGATATCGATCGAGCCGGAGAGCAGTGCGTCGTTGACCGCTGCGCCGCCGGACAGCTGGGTCCAGTCGACCTTGATGTCGAGACCTTCCTGCTTGCCGTATTTTTCGATCAGGTTCTGGTCGCGCACTACGTTAAGCAGCAGGTAGACGATACCGAACTGTTCGGCGATGCGGATCTCGCCTTCGGCCTGCGCAGCCGTCGGCGCCACCAGGCTGCCGGCCAACAGGCTGACACCGAGGCCGACGGTCGCGGCCAGCCGTGCAAATGGGGTTTTCCTGGACATGGTCATGCTCCGAATCAGAAAGGCGCGTCGCCCTGGATGGTGGTGCGAAACAGTTTGCGGCGCAGATGGCTCGGGCAACCGGCGGCCAGGTGGATCAGCGAGCGGTTGTCCCAGAACACCAAGTCGTGGGGCTGCCATTGGTGGCGGTAGATGTTGTGCGGCAGCACACTGTGGGCGTAGAGCTGGGCCAGCAGGTCGCGGCTTTCGTCTTCCGGCAGGCCGACGATGCGGGTGGTGAAGCCTTCACTGACGAACAGCGCCTTGCGGCCGTTTTCCGGGTGGGTGCGCACGATGGGGTGAACCACTTCCGCGACTTGGGCAAGCTGCTCGGGCGTCAACGTCGGACGCCAGTTGCCTTCGAATTTGGTTTCGCTGTAGCGCGCGGTATAAGAGTGCGCGGCACTGCGGCCT
Organism: Pseudomonas sp. CFBP13509; assembly: GCF_005233485.1. Classification (NCBI taxonomy): domain Bacteria; kingdom Pseudomonadati; phylum Pseudomonadota; class Gammaproteobacteria; order Pseudomonadales; family Pseudomonadaceae; genus Pseudomonas; species Pseudomonas sp. CFBP13509. Next base: position 9,958 of record NZ_QGAA01000014.1, on the reverse strand, counting down.
TCAACAGCTTTGCGCAGGTGCTCGGGCAGTTGGTCCCAGGCTTTGTGCATGTCGGCAAACAGGGTATCTCCGCCTTCCGACGGCAGCTCCTGGGCGTGAAGCATCGAGCCCAGGCTCGGCAGCTCTTTATAGGACAGGTCCGAGTGCCAGAATTTGCCTGCGTCACCCAGGCCTATGGATTGGCCGTTTTCGATGATGTTGGAGACGATCAGGATTTCCGGGTGGTTGGCCAGCAGGAACTGCTTGAGCACGTGGATCTGCAGGACGCCAAAGCGGCGGCTGAAAGCGATCTGTTGTTCGGGGGTGATGCGTTGGTCGCGGAACACCACGACGTGGTGATCCAGGTGCGCGCGATGAATGCGGGCGAAATCCTGGTCGTTGACTGGCCGGGACAAATCCAGGCCGACAATCTCGGCACCGACGCTGCCGGGCAGTGGTCGAATCTCGAACGTTTGGGCGGCAAGGGTCGCTGTTGGAACAGTAGAGGTGGCGGACATGAGTTCACTCCCGGTCAGACAGGAGAGTGACTTTATAGATATAAGAACGGCAATTTAAATACCGTTAAAGAATATCTATATGCGGTAATGTCGCAACACGTCAGTGGCGTGTCAGACTCGGCAAAACCCGCGCGTGGGCCGCCGGAGCCGCGCGTTGAAACGCTTACAAGCCGAAACCGTGCCCGTTTGACAAGCCCTATGGGCAGCCTCTAGTGTGCATTGGATCCAATTAGCACCCCTATTTTAATAAGGAGGATAGCGTAACCGTGACGCAGAAGCCGAACCCGTTGAACAGCATCAAGATCACCGGCCCTATTCCCGCCCATCTTGCTCGCTCCGTGATTGAAGAAACCTTGCGCAATGCCATCCTTGATGGCCGCTTGCCCTGCGGTACCGCCATGCGCCAGCAGGAGCTGGCCAGCCTGTTCGGGGTCAGCCGCATGCCGGTGCGTGAAGCCTTGCGTCAGTTGGAGGCCCAGTCACTGCTGCATGTAGTCACCCACAAGGGCGCCGTGGTTGCACCGTTGATCGAAGACAATTCGGCTGAGACCTATGAGCTGCGAATGTTGCTGGAGTCTGAAGCGCTGCGTTTGTCGATTCCCTTGCTGACCGAAGCCGATATCGCCGAGGCAGACACGCTCATCTGTGCCCTGGAACAGGAAAAAGACTACACCGAGATTGGCCGTCTCAATCGCCTGTTCCACATGACCCTGTATGGCAAGGCCCCCAACCAGCGGCTGCTCAAGCTGGTGGAGCACGGACTGAATGAGGAGGAGCGCTTCCTGCGTTTCAACCTCGAGGCGATGGGGCTGGGCGAGACTTCCCAGGAAGACCACCGTGAACTGCTGAACCTGGTGGCACAAAAGAAGGTCGAGGAAAGCATCCTGACGCTGCGTAATCACTTGATGCGCGGGATGGAAGTGATCACAACCTATCTCAATGACCTGGACGCCGCCGCAAAGAAGACGCTCTAACAAGGCGTCAGGTCGCTCGGCTTGCCCGTCGAGCACTGCGGGGTGCCCTACCTGGCCAAGTAGCGCCCCGCGCAGAAGAAACTTCCCACTCTTATAAAGTAAGTTACCGACAGCTTATATTATTTAGAAAAACATCTAATGCATTCATATACTCGCCAACTTGTTTAACCCGCTTATTATCTTTCATCACTAAACCAGCCACTTAATTCGACCGTGCAGTCCCACTTGCGTGAGCGCGCGTGCGCGCAAAGCCTGGTTTACATCTTTCTTATCTTTTTGCGGCATACAAAAGCCCAACGTTGTTTTAGCGGCGACGCAATAATTTATAGGCATCAACTATGTACCCACCTTTACTGGAACAAAGAAAACGGCTGTTGTGCAGCCATCCGTTATTTCTGGAAATAACTTCGCTGGAAAAGTTACGACTATTCATGGAAAACCATGTATTCGCTGTCTGGGACTTCATGACGCTCACCAAACGCCTGCAGCAGGACCTGACCTGCACTCGCCTACCCTGGCTGCCACCGGCCGACCCGCAAGCAGCACGCTTGATCAATGAGATTGTGCTGGGCGAAGAATCAGACTCACACCCCAGGCAAGGCCATTGCAGCCACTTCGAGTGGTACCTGGAAGCCATGGTCGAAGTCGGCGCCAGCACCTCGGCGATACACCGTTTCATTGCACTGCAGCACCAGGGCGTGGAAGCAAGCACGGCCCTGCGCATGGCCGATGTTCCTGCTGGGGCCGCGCGCTTCGTCAGCGCCACGCTGCACATTGCGCTGCAAGCCCCTACCCATTGCGTAGCAGCTGCATTCCTTCATGGGCGTGAGCGTGTCATCCCAAGTATGTTCGAACACCTCCTGCAGCCCGATACGCTCATCCATCGCCAGGCACCAGCCTTGTGTGGCTACTTCAGGCGCCACATCGAGTTGGACACTGAGCATCACGGGCCAGCAGCTGAAGAACTGCTCGAACGCCTGGTGGGTGCAGACCCGGCTTATCCGCAACAGGCCCATGACGCAGCCCTTGCCGCCGTAGAAAGCCGTATCACGTTCTGGGACGAGGTGCGCGCCGCGCTGCACGAGGTACACCCATGAATACCGCCGGATACACCACCATCGCCGACGACTGGGAACGCCGCGCCACCATCCGAACCCGCCCTCGTCGCCTGTTGGAAGACGACGACAAGCTGATCTACCCACTGTGCCGTCAGCCCTTGGTACTCAACGCGACCTTCATGGAACATTGCTCGCAATGGCGCGACTTCGTGCTGGTGCAAAGCTTCTATAAGTTCATCCACGATGTGGTGATTTTCGAAACCGAAATCGTCGACAAGACCGCGCGCAGCATTGCCAAGAATCGCTTCTCGCTGCCCTTCCCGCTTGCCTGTCGCGTTGATGCGATGACGGTTGTGGTGGACGAGGACTACCACGCCTTGGTGGCCCTGGATTTCATGCAACAGACTGTCACAATGACGGGCATACAACCGATTGACCTGCCCGGGCATATCGAACTGAGTCGCGCGCTGCCGGCGGCGCAGGCGCAGGCTCCGGAACACCTGAGCGACGCTGTGGAGCTGATTGGCGTAGCCATCGCCGAAAACACCGTGACCCACGATGTCGCAGCGTTTTCCAAGGACCGCAGTGTCAAGGCCTCCATACGAGGCTTGATGGACGACCACCTGTTTGACGAAGGTCGCCACGCGCAGTTCTGGACGCGGCTGGTGCGCATCTACTGGCAAGCCGCGAGCCCGGATGACCGTGACAGCATCGCTCACGTACTGCCGACATTCCTGACGCATTACCTGACCAACGACCTGCAGAAAAACTTCGACCTGCGCCTGATCGAACACCTGGACATCAGCGAGCGCCTGCGCGGTGTGCTGCGCGATGAAATATCAGCGCTGGCGTTCCCCATCACCCGCCAGCACCCGTTGATGGGCAATATCATGGGCTTCCTGCAACACAGCGGCTTGCTGCAAACGCCGAGTGTGGGGCAGGTGCTGAGCGACTACCTGTCGGTGTCGCCATGAGGTGCCTGACCATCGGCTGGTGCGGCACAAGCAAGGCACTGGGCGAAATCAGGCCAATGCTGGAACAGTACGGCCATGTTTCAGGGGATGAGGCCACCGACCTGTGGATTGAAGACGGCAGCCTGCCGTTGCCGGATGACGTGGGCGAAACCACCTGTATAAGTCTGCGCCTGGGGATTGGCCCGTTGAGCGACGGTGGGTTGTCTGCGCTGCAAGTGCGCGCCTATGACCATGGCCGACGCTTGTTCGCCGTGCTGGACATCGCCGAGGAGCCCAGTGGCAACGGCCAGCGATTGCGTCGGCAGGCAACAACCGCGCTGGTGGATTGGGTCGCACTGCTAGTCAGTGGCTTCTCACGTGACCCCGAGTCTCTCTCTACACGCGCGATTGCCACTGACTGGCCCGAGCACGGCCTGCACGGGCTTGAGCCGTTGGCATTTATGCATCGATTCAATCGTACGGCAAACCCTGCCCTGATCCAGGAAGCCCAGGTACCGGTGATCGAACGGGTGCAGGCCAGCCTTGTCCTGTTCGCCGTCCGGCCGGCGCTGAACATTGCGGGGCACACCGTGACCTACCGCCAACTGCACCTACAGGCCATGGCGATTCAGCTGCGATTGCGCCCGCTGCTGGAGGCGCTTGAGGCGCCACCGGTGATCGGTGTATGCCTGGAAAAATCCGTGGAATTGTATGCCAGCATTCTTGCCGTACTGGGCAGTGGCGCGGTGTACCTGCCACTGGGACCTGATCAACCCACACAACGCCATCGGGCCATGCTCGAAAACGCTGGGGCCCACGTATTGCTGGATGCCGGCCAACATCCATTACGGGAGTGTTTCATTTCACTGGATGTCAGCACAGTCGAGGCGCACAACGCCAACTCCTCATCCTCGCTGATGCACGATCGCCCCTGCTCGGATATGCCGTGCATGGTGCTCTATACATCGGGCAGTACGGGCCAGCCCAAGGGTGTGCTGCTCAGCCAAGGTAACCTGGCGCATTTCACCGCTTGGTTCGGGTCCTGCATGAAACTGGATGAACGGAGCCGCGTCCTGCAGTTTTCGCCCTTGGGTTTCGACTCGTCATTGATCGAAATCTTCCCCGCCCTGATTGCCGGCGCCGAGTTGATCGTACCCAGTGAGGAGCAGCGACGCGACCCTGGGCAACTGGTGGAATTGCTCCGCCGACAACGCGTCACTCATGCCTTCCTGCCGCCTGCGCTGCTCAACATCCTGCCGCCGGATCCCCCCCTCGGCCTAACGCATCTGCTCACCGGTGGCGATGCCTGCGAACCCCATGTAATCGAGCGGCTGGCAGGACGGTGTCAGTTGCACAACCTCTATGGTCCCACCGAAACCACGGTACTGATTACGCACCGGACGTTCGCCCCCGATGACAATAATCGTAATGTCGGCTACCCCATCGCCAATAGCCAGGTGCTGATCCTCGATGACGATCTGCAACCAGTGGATGAACAGGTGATGGGCGAGTTGTACATCGTCGGGCCCGGAGTGAGCCTGGGGTATGTGAATGCGCCGCGGCAGGCTGACAGCCCGTTCGTCGAACTGCTGGTGCCGGGCGGCCAAAGGCTGCGGGCCTACCGCAGCGGCGACTTCGCGCAGTGGACCGCCGCAGGGATTGTGCTGGGTGGGCGTCGCGACGATCAGGTAAAGATCCGCGGCTTTCGGGTCGACCCCCGGGAGATTGAACAATGCCTGCGCAGCAACAGGCTGTATCGCGAGCTGGCCGTGGTGATCGACCATGAAAGCAGGATCTGCGCCTTTGTCGCCCAGCCCGAACTCAACGCTTCGCTGGTGGCCTTGCAGCAGCATGCGCGCCAGTGGCTACCGGACTACATGCAACCTGGTTTCTGGGTGGAACTGCCAGCCATGCCGCACAGCGACAACGGCAAAGTCGACCGCAAGGGGCTGCTGTCGCGCCCCTTCCTCCCCATTTTGCAGGCCACTCCCGGCGCCGCGCATACGCCGCTTCAAGCGCGATTGAGCGACCTTTGGGGTGGGCTGCTGGGCTTGCCCACCCGCCAGTTGCCCATCGATGAAAGCTTCTTTGCACTGGGCGGCCATTCGATTTTGCTGTCGACGCTGTTGTTGCGCGTTCGCGAGCAATTTGGCCGTAGTTTCGCGTTGAGCCATTTCATTGAAGTACCGACTATTCGTACGCTCGCAACGCTGATGGAGGATGGTGAACTGCCAGACGCATCCTCTGCCCAAGCGGCCATGGACGCTCAACGGGAGTGGGAAATCAATCCGTTGCAAGGGGACCGCGCAGGCAATCCGCACAAGGTGATCGTGACGGGGGCCAACAGTTTCGTCGGCGTCCATATTGTCGAGGCGTTGTTGAACGCCGGTGCCACCGAGGTGGCGTGCCTGGTGCGTGACTTGCCGGGGAGTCCTGCGATGGCTCGTTTTACCCAGGCGTTGCGTGACTACCAACTGGAACATCTGGACTTGAGCCGCGTACGAGTATTCGCCGCCGATGTCAGCCTGCCGCGATTGGGTTTGGCCTGTGACGCGTATGACGCACTCGCCGCAGACTTTGGCGCGCTGGTGCACAACGCAGCACGGGTCAACCACGTGCTGGACTACGCCTCACTGGCCAGGGACAACGTCGACCCCATATTCGAATGCCTGCGCCTGTGCGAAACCCGCTGCAAGAAAGTCTTCAACTTTGTATCGACGTTGTCGGCCGCCAGCAGCATCGGCACGACGGGGCATGTGCTCGAAGCTCCGGCGGCAGCCACCCTGCCGCTGTACATCCGAAATGGCTACAACCTGTCCAAGTGGGTCGCCGAGCGGGTCCTGGGACGTGCAGTGGAGCAAGGAGCCTGGGTGAACATCCATCGCCCTGGAAATATCAGCTTCAACAGCCATAACGGTATCTGCCAGCCACAAAAGAATCGCCTGATGTTGATGCTCAAGGGGTCGCTGCAGTTGGGCTTGCTGCCGAGGTTGGACCTGAATTTCGACCTGATGCCCGTGGACTTTCTGGCTCGCTTCATTGCGTTCCACTGCAATCGCTTTCAAGCCGATAGAAGCGTATTCAACCTGCATAACCCGCAACCACTGAGCTGGGAGCACTACCTGGATGCATTCAACCGGGTGGGCCACCGGTTCGAGCGGGTCAGTACTGCGCATTGGCAGCAGGCGCTGCGAACGGTAAGCCAGGACAATGCGATGTTTGGTGTACTCGGGTTTTACCTTGATCGACTGGATGAAGACATCGGTGACACCTCGATGATCCTCCATGACAACGCGCAACGCGGCGTTCAGCAGATGGGTGAGCAATACCCCGAAAAAGACCCGGCACTGCTGAGTAAAGGCTGCAACTACCTCAAGGCCATCGGCTTTCTTTGAACCGCTTCAGGACAACTTCATGAAACCGCTGCAACCCGATACGTTAATTCATAACCCTAGCGGCCAGCCGATAGTGTCCTCTGTGGTGATCGACTGCCATGCCAACCGTCTATGGAACATAGTGGGGCAGTTTGCAGGCTTCGATGCGTTCATCCCTTCCTTGACGCATATCGAAATGACCGGCACCGGAGTGGGCGCTTTACGCACGAAATTTTTCCGCGATGGCAACCGCGTCGTAGAACAACTCAATAGCCGGGATGAGCAAGCGATGCACATGACCTGGACCACGATCTACAACACCCTGGGCGTGGCCAGGTTGTGGGCAGCAATCAAAGTGGAAGCGCTTGGAGCACACTGCTCCAAGGTAACCTGGACTATCATTGCCGACCCCCTGGAGACGGCACAGGAAGGATTTGAGCAGTTTGTGCAAGGCTTCGCAGACAGCGCGCTGGACAATGTTCGCCGCTTGCTGGGTAAGCAGTAGGAGCGAACCGGCTCGCTCCTACTCGTACACTCAGCGGCTCAGATCTTGAAGCTATCGACCAGCTGCTTCAACCGATTGGCCTGTTGCGACAACGCATCGCAGTCTTTCAGGGTTTCGTTGAGGTTGGTCACGCCCTGCTGGTTCAGCAGGTTGATCTGGTTGATATCGACGTTGAGGGTTTCCACCACGGCAGTTTGTTCCTCGGTGGCCGCAGCGACGGACTGGTTCATGCCGTCGATCTCGACAATTCGCTGCGTTACGCTGACCAGGCGCTCACCGGCCTGGTTGGCCACCTGGACACTTTCCTCACTGGAGGTCTGGCTGGCATTCATGGTGGTCACTGCTTCACGCGACCCCACTTGCAGCGAAGTGATCATTTTATGAATCTCCTCAGCCGACTCCTGGGTACGGTGAGCCAAGTTACGCACCTCGTCGGCGACCACGGCAAACCCGCGTCCGGCTTCCCCGGCACGTGCTGCTTCAATCGCAGCGTTCAGTGCCAGCAAGTTGGTTTGCTGGGAGATGCCTTTGATCACATCAAGGATGTGGCCGATATTGTCGGTGCTGGCGTTCAGGGTTTCGATCTGAGTGCAGGACAGGCTGATTTTCTGCGACAGCTCCGACATTGCCAGGATGGTTTGCTCGACCACTTTACGCCCATCATCAGCCTGCTCGCTGGCACCGCTGGCGTGCTGTGAAGCATCGGCGGCGTTACGCGCGATTTCCTGGGTGGCAGCCCCCAGTTCGTTGATTGCGGCGGCCACGCTGTTGGTGCGTGCGCTTTGCTCATCAGAACCGATGATCGAGGCGTTGGATGACGCCATCACACGCTGAGACAGGTCATGCACCTGACGTGTTGCAGAAGACACTTCGGAAATCGAGGCGTGGATTCGCTCCACGAACCGGTTGAACGCACTGCCCACTTCACCGAACTCGTCTTTACTGGTGACCGTCAAGCGGCGGGTCAGGTCGCCCTCACCTTGGGCAATGTCCTGCATGGCAATACCCATGGTGGTCAGGGGCCGCAGTAACACTTGAATTAGCAGGCTCAAGAGCACGGCAATCGCGACTACGGCGATCAGCATGGCGATCAATGCAGACGTACGGAATTTGCCCAGCGGTGCGTAGGCTTTGTCTTTATCAATCGACAGGCCGATATACCAATCTGCCCCGGGCAAGCCACTGATAGGTGTGAACGACAGGATGCGATCCTGGCCCTTGAGAACTACGTCCTGATTAACTTTCTCAATACGGACGTTAGTGCCTGGGTAGATGTCCTTGAGGTTTTTCATCACCTGGTCTTCGTCAGGACTTACGATGACTTGGCCGTCGCCGCTGACCAGAAACGCATGGCCGATGCCGCCGAAGTCCACCGAATTGATGATTTTCACCAGGGTTTGCAGGCTCAGGTCTCCGCCGACCACGCCGAGCAACTCGCCGTTCTTTTTCACCGGCATAGCGATAGTTACGATCTGCCCACCCACGGCGGCCATATAGGGCGGCGTGAGCATGGGTTTATCCGCAGCCACGGCTTGCTTGTACCAGGGACGCTGACGAGGGTCGTAGCCGTCAGGCATTTTTGCGTCCGGGCGCTGGGTGAACACACCGTTGGTTTGGCCAACGTAGGTGAACTGGAAGTTCGAGGTGAACGCCGGTTGATCGACCAACCCTGGAAGATCAGCAGCACTACCCTGATGGGCAACGTTTTGCGTCAGACTTTCGAGCACCAGTATTCGACCGCTAAGCCAGTTCTGCACACTACTCGCGGTGAGCTCACCGGACTGCTGGATAGACGACTCCAGATTCTGTTTGATGGTGCTGCGCTGCAGGTAATCGTTGTAAAGCGTGAATAACGCGAAGGCCAGAACCACAACGCCTGACGCGGCCAACAGAATTTTATGACTGAATTTGAGATTCATTTCATCGACTTCTTTTTGCCAAATGGGGGTGAGCGTGCCGAGAGGAACATTCCATGTAACGGTATAGGCGGCGTCTCGGGCCGCTCTATTTCGGTGCACGCATGGCTCATCAGGCTTTCGGCCAAGCTGAAGGAAAGCTTAGGGAATTGTGGGATGAATCGCCCTTTTACGTAGGAAACCGACCAAAGGTTGTCGTACAAGATTTAGAAGTAAAAATTCTTCCCTACTACCTGCGTCGTGCTCTTAAAGCAGGTCAGTGCCATGAACATGATTTTGGAGTTGGGTAGGCGTAGTTGCTGCTCGCTTACAGAGTTCATAAACCCTCTAAACGACAAAACCCCTGTCTGCATGAGCAGACAGGGGTTCTGGAATTTAATCTTGACGATGACCTACTCTCACATGGGGAAACCCCACACTACCATCGGCGATGCATCGTTTCACTGCTGAGTTCGGGATGGGATCAGGTGGTTCCAATGCTCTATGGTCGTCAAGAAATTCTGTGTACCGGAGCGTTGCTTTAGCAACGTGCCGATGAAATTCATGGACTTCTACATAAACGAAACCCCTGTCTGCGTTAGCAAACAGGGGTTTCGGAATTTAATCTTGACGATGACCTACTCTCACATGGGGAAACCCCACACTACCATCGGCGATGCATCGTTTCACTGCTGAGTTCGG